>JAWXAW010000172.1:0-8069 GCA_034439675.1 Saprospiraceae bacterium
CTACGCTCCCTGGCTATCATTAAGCTTATTAATCGCCTCTGTCCTGTTGGACACCTGGAGCTTGTCGTAGATTTTGTGGATATGCTGGGTGACGGTGCCATAGGTGATATTGAGGAGTTCGCCGATTTCTTTGTACAACAAACCTTTAGCTAGATGTTGCAGGATCTCTTGTTCGCGGGGGGAAAGAGGCAATACTACATGTGCACGGCTGACCTGCATTTTTTGAAATTGGTCAAGAACCCTCCGTGCAATACTTGGGCTCATCGGCGAACCACCGGCGTGAAGTTCACGTACA
This sequence comes from Saprospiraceae bacterium, assembly GCA_034439675.1. Taxonomy (GTDB): domain Bacteria; phylum Bacteroidota; class Bacteroidia; order Chitinophagales; family Saprospiraceae; genus Opimibacter. The sequence goes on from JAWXAW010000172.1 coordinate 296, forward strand.
GCGGTCAATATCTTTTCTACCTCTGCCCCTTTGAGAATATACCCTTTAGCTCCTGCCTGCAGTGAATTGAAGATCTTATCGTCGTCTTCATAGACCGTAAACATGCAAAACTGCGTCGCAGGGCAGTGCTTATGTAAAAAATGAATGGCATCAATACCACTTGCACGGGGCAATCCGATATCCACGATCAGGATATCCACGGGGTGCTGTGGTAGAAAATTCATTGCATCTTCTGCATTGAAATAGACCTGCTGACATTCCATATCTTCCTCCTCATTAAAAATCTCCTTCAGATATTCAGCGACATCTTTCAGATCTTCCAGTACAGCCATCTTTATTTTATTCACCAGTAGGAGGATTTAATGGTACCACGATATGGATGTGCATTGCTTCGGCTGTTTTTTCAAAGGTAAGTGCCCCTCCGGCAGTATACATCCGTTTACGGCAATTAAATAATCCATTTCCCTTATCTGTTGCCATCTGCGGATCGAATCCCTTTCCTCCGATCTCGGCTATATGAATGTGGAGCTGATGGTTTGTGTTGATTTCAATTTCCAGGCGTTCCGCACCAGAGTATTTTACTGCATTGTGGAGCATCTCTTTAAAAACCAGAAACACATTCCTTCTTTTTTCCGCGCCGATGGACACCTTGTCCATATGATCCGCCCGGGAAACAAATTTTAAAGGCAGTTGATGTTCCTCGAGATATTCAGAGGCATACCTGCGCAGGTAACCCACTAGATTTTCGGCGGTATCAAACCTTGAGTTCATCGCCCAGATGATTTCAGACATATTGCGCACGAGCCTTTTACTATGCTCCGAAATACGTTTAATCTGATTTGCCTCGTCTGCGTCCTTCGCTTGTTTGAGTGCTCTGTCGCTGAGGTACCGTATGGTCGTCAGTCCGGAACCAAGGTCATCATGCATTTCTGTAGCAATGCGGTTGCGTTCATGCTCTAGTGCTCTCTGTTTCTCAATGATCAGTGCCTGTTCGCGCACTACTTGATTTCTCCTTTCGAGTTTACGCTGAAAGTATAATCGTACAGCCCCATACATCATCCCAACCGCCAATAAAAAACAGAGTGTCATAAACCACCAGGTCAGATAAAAGGGTGGCTGGATGATGATCTCAATCGCCCTAGGTGATTTATTCCAGTGTCCGTCAGCATTCGCACCCAGCAGCAACAATGTATATGTACCATACCGGAGGTTAGCGTACCTGGCAAAGCCTTTTGCACTTTGTGATTCTACAAACTCAGGATCCACGCCAACCAACTTATACTTGACTCGTGTTGCATCCGGATCAGCATAGTCAATGGCATGAAAATCAAAAGAAATGGTATTCCGACTATAGGGCAGTAAATATTTGTCCCTGAATTCAGGCACTACTATGGCGGTATCCGGCTCATCATTTATTTTAACTGATCGGATATAGACAGGTGCTTCCCTGGTAAAAGTGACTACCTGATCAGGATGAAAATAGTTTAACCCATTGATGCCCCCGAAGAATATATGTCCATCTTCCGTTTCGAGATAAGCGTGTGAATTGAATTCCTCAGCCTGTACACCATCCATTCTGGAATAAACCTTGACACTATTTGCTTCTGGGTTATACTTTAAAATTCCCATATTAGAGGAAAGCCAGAAATTCCCTGCTGCATCCTCAATGGCCGCATAGATCGATTGTGACAGTAAATTTTCTTTATCCATGATCTGGACAACCTCTTTTGTATCGTGCCGAATATAAAAAATTCCGTAGGTGTTTGTCAGATAAATTCCGGATTTGGTTTTATCCTCCAGGAGACTTCCAACCCCTCCCTGAATCGCCAACTCGTAGGAAAATCGGTGATGTTGATCATCCTGAGATGGTCTAAGCACCAGCACAGAGGCATTGTCGTTACTGACATAAAGGTTTCCGGCGTTGTCAGCTTTAAACTGTTTTGTAAGCGTTGCATGATCGTCAAAATAGCCATAGGGTCTGCACGTAAAAGCTTTGTCTGTTAGTTGAATCTCCAGCAAAAGATCTTTCCTGCAACTGGCGACGATTTTACCATTTTCGAGTTTTTCGATCTGCTCAAAATTTAAAGAAGCATAGGAAGGGTCAGGTTGTAACTTTTTAATTTTTCCTGACGTCAGGTCCAATACATACAGCTGGTCTTTACTACTGAATAGAAACAGATGATCGTCTATCTGTGTGGCACAGGTAGATGTAAAATTCTTAATCCCATCAGGCAAATCAAGCCACTGCTGTAGCATGTCCCCTTTTTCATTAATCATCACAATACCTTGTCTTCTGGTGATGATGAGAAAAGTATGAGCCGTCAAGGAAAATATTTTGGTTATATTAAACGGCTTTTGATCAGAACCGGTATTTAAAATATGTTGAAATTTTTGTTTGTGGAGATTAAAAAAAAATATGCTTTGGCTGGCGCCTCCGATCCACAGCGTTGAATCCTTATCGATATAAGGCAGAGAAAGATAATTGGCCGCTTCTTTAGTTTCAGCGCGCATGGGCACAAAGCGATCTAAAATGATATCCCGGGCCAGATCATAGACAATCATTTCGTTGGGATGAACATTGACCAATATTCTGTTGCCCGATAATTCCAAAATACCATTAATCCGTATACCCACCAGGGGAGATTGAAAAAGAATATGGCCATTATGAGGATCTAATTGCATCAGTTTTCCGTCAGCCATGCCCAACCAAAAAGTTTTCGAATCAGACCAATAAACAAAACTTAATACCCCTTCAGCCTTATTTACCCATTTCATTTGACACCCATCATCTATTGCATACATCTCATATCCCTTAGGGCTCAGGCAGAAAAGTAAAGTCTTGTTATGGTCTTGAATGATATCTATCGGGGTGGTATTTGAAAAATCAACCGGAATTATCTTCTTAATGTTACGTTTTGCCACGTCAAAAACAAATATATCATTTCCTGCCCTCAAATACAGATCATTTCCAGAGAGTAGAAAGGCTGTATGGTTTGACCTGAGGGTATCCCCGCTGGGGTTAACCATCATGGTATAATCTAGCTTATCCGTTTTCGGATTGTAATGGTGTAAAGCTTCTGAAGTGGTAAACCATATTATACCGGAGGAGTCTTCAAAAAAAGTGCCTGACATATTATTCCCGGCCATATGATGGGTCAAAGGTCGATACGTTTTCGTCTCTTGCCCATCGAAAATATTGAGGCCATCGAAGGAGGAAATAAAAACCTGGTGATGGGAGGAATTATAAATATAATAATTTGAGTTTTGCGAAACAGTGATGGTTGAACAATATTTATATTTTGCCTGACTATAGGCGTGGCCGGGCAAAATCCATAATACAAAAGCAATGGCAAAAATTATTTTCATTGCTGCAATTTAACACCTCTGGTAAATATCTTATACGTTGGATCACTTTTAGCCTGGAAGATGGTCGCTAGTCTGCCGGCCTCGAAGGCATGAAGGATCGTATAGGATCTGAAGTAATCAACCAGGTAGCCATATAAAAACATCTCGACAAATCGGGAGACCGAACTCAGGTGATCGGATATAAAATAATCAAATTGACTTTTTATCTCCATGGCACAAAATGCCTCTCCACATGTAAAAACACCAAGGATCGGAGGATGCATGGTATTTTCATTCACGGCCTGTGTGATCATTCCGGGTGTAAGTATCTTTTTCCCCAGCCTAATATGACCATCGTATGTTTCGCTTCTATTCTCTCCATGACCGGCAATAAATACCTGGTCATACACACCCCAGGATGTGAACAAATCGTCCGGATCAAAATCGTCATCAACGGCGATCACGGTAATGGTATCATGTATGCCGCTCAGCTTTTTAAAATCCCCATTCCGTTCATCATCAAAAGACACCATGATCAGGATACGTTCGGCTCTTCTTTGTTCATAGATTAACTGAATGATGAGCGGAAGAAATTGCGGAAACAAACCCGTATTGGCTGCCTGGTTCAGATACGTCACATAGGTTTTCTTTTGTAGGTAATATTGGCAAAACCCCTGGAACAGGTATTTGAAGTAATTCGTTGCAGGCAGGTGTGAGACGTATGTGGACAATCCGTCTTCCAGTTGTAAAAGTTTCTCCTGAAAAGAATGAGTATGTCTGGCCTCACAGAAATCAATAACGGGTTCAGGCAGAGATGCTGCGTGTCTGTTTATCTCCGCATGTACATTTGTCTGATTGCAAAACAAAGTGGAGTCGATTTACCAACAGGAATAGGAAAGATATTAAAATAAAAATTTGACTTAAATGTTATACGTCAAAATTTTCGTCTTCTGTAAAAGGTGGAATTGGTGCTTCCAACTTTGTCGCACTTAACACTTTTACCTGATAAGTAGCACCAACCCGACCTTGCCCGATGGGATCAGGTACTCCCTGATATTCTCCATTGTAGACAGCACTAGCCATTCCCTGGGCGGAGACAGGTGGAATGATGGTAAACCATTGTGATAGTCTTTTTGTCATGGCAGAAAAAATTAAATGTTTATCGTTAGGGTAAACTTAATCAAAACCTCTTCAGAAGGGTTTTAAAATTTTAGTGGTGTGAAGTTAATCGTATGTTATTGAATATATGCTTGTGATCCTAGATTCTAAGAAAGGAATTTTGGGATCGCATCACCGGGGTTTTTGGGATGTCGGAATCTTCTGGACAAAAAATAAGGAGAAGGCTTAACACTAGTTGTTTGGGGTTTTGTGTTTTGCCTTCTCCTTTTCTAAATTCTATACCAGTAATATTTCTCAAGGTTAACTCCCCTTTCTCAGTGGTATGACGTTTCATACCGATGGGTCATTTTCCCTGCATCCGGCATTTGTTTAATGTTCATTAAGCCTGTGCAAACCATAGAATATGCCGGACAGACACTCCATGAACACTGATAACTCAATGACTGCCTAAACAGTTTTAAAGTAAAAAGGAGAAAATTCAAGCATGAATGATTTCAGTTTGATAGTTCTCTCCTTCAGGTGTTATGCAATACACAAATTTATCTACCGTCTTGGGGCTGGGCAATATAACGTTCGTTATATGCCAGGGGGCTGGGGCAAGGAGCAGGGGGCAGGTCGAAGCGCAGCGGAGATCCCGCCCCGTAAGGGCGGCGGGAGAGCAGGGGGCAACCTATAAGCTTATAAACACATAAACCTATATATTTTACCCTCGCTTAGTGCCGCTGCGCCAATAATCGATAATCGATCCCTGTGTTCTTTAGTCACATGTTTCTTCGAAACAATGTGCTTATGAAACCCCGGGATGTTGGATTTTTCCACTTTAAACCTACTTCCTGACCAGCGTGGCCCAATCCATCTGGCGATAGGATTCGATAGCCAGGACTGCGGCAATACTGAATAGAAAAGCGGCGATCGAACATGCTATCACAATCACGGATCGCTTTGGACGGGCCTTGTATAAGGGCACTTCTGCTGCTTCGATCAGGTGCAGGGTAGGAACATCGATATCAATAGCGGCATTGTAAAGCTTGAGCTTTTCGAGGTCATACCCGATCTGTTCATACGAACGGTAATACCGAGACTCCAGCAATTCGATCTTCCCCTTGGCCTTATTGAAGTTCTTCAGACTGTAATTAGATGTCGGATCATCGCCGTTGAGGATCGCCAGCTCCCGGTCATAACCGGAGATGCGGGCCTGAATTACCTGGATACTATCCCTCAGCTTATTGCTTAGGGTACTATTCTTGAGTGATTCAAGCGAGGCTTTCTCGCGTTCAACCGAGTTAGTGACCTCTGTCACCCGGGTAGCCAGGATTTCCGTCTGGCCTGAAGGGTGGTAAATGCCTGTTTTAGCCCTATAATAGACAAGGGTATCCAGGTTGTTTTGCATCAGTTTTTCTTTACTGTTGATCGACCGCTGGTAAGAAGCAGCCAAGGAGATCTGGCTGTTTTTGATAATGGACTTCACTTCATCGTCAATCATCTGGGTGGCCACATTGGCCATGGAGGCAGCACGTTCGGGGTCCTTATCTTCAACCGTGAGTTCCAAAGCGTCTTGTTTGGTCAGCAGGATTTTAAAATTCTCCCGAAATGCCTTACGCATCTTAAACTTTGCCTTAGGTGTCCCCGGTTTGATCTTATAGACGGACCATAAATCAAACGAATCGATGAGAAAGTCGACAATCCCGTGTGAGTTCCCGACGGTAAGGATTCGGTCTATGTCTTCGCCGCTACCATAATAGTACATCTCCGTGTTACCTCCGCCGAATACCTTTTCCGGTTTGAACAAGTCCTGACTGGCCGCATAAAACACGGTTTTGCCTTGGTAATAATTAGGAAGAAGGATAGAGAGGAGCGCGCTCAACACAAAGGCGCCAACGGTGATATACATGATACGGTGGCGCCAGGGATACAAGGTCCCCAGTATTGGTAGTAAACTATCCTTTTCCATGGCCATACCTGAATTCCGGTCTTTTAAGATGACCGGGGTGCAAAAGTAAAAAGAAATAAGCATGAACCCGGTCGGGAGGCGATAGGTTGTCCTTGCCTCTGTAGTTGCACCGCCCTTTTGATTGTAATTTTGCAGTCACTATACGCCTTGCTTTTCAAAAATTCACACATGAAACGCTATTACCTGCCGCTGGTATTGTTGGTCTTCGTTGCCAATGCCGGTTGCAAAGGAGATAAAATGCAGCTTTTCCCTTCAACTGATCCACGCCTGGCATGGCAAGGAAGGACCTGGAAGGATACCACAGGTAATACGTATCTCGTCGGAAGCGCCTCCTCTTTGAAATTTGCCTTTTCAGGCGACCGGTGCAGTATCCGGATACAGAATGCAGCTCAGCAAGGGGAATACAACTATATATCCATCTTCATCGATGGCAGTCGGCAACCGAGGACTGCCATCCGGTATGAAACCTTGACCCCCATAGAAATCGTACCTGATCAGAAATCTTCCACCCATCTCATTGAGGTTTACAAAGAAACCGAAGCAGCCAACGGGGCGGTGATCATTGGTGCAATTGAAGCCGACAGCCTGGTCCAAATGCCGGCAATCACTAAAAAACGGATTGAGTTTATCGGTAATTCCATCACCGTAGGGATGTCATCTGATGCGTCAGCGATAGCGTGCGAGGCAGGGACCTGGTATGATCAGCACAATGCTTATGATGCTTTTGGTCCGCGTGTTGCCCGTGCACTTGATATGGAATATGTGCTCTCCGGATTTTCTGGAATAGGTATCTACAGAAATACGCGGACTGACCGTCCGGTCATGGCCGATATCTATACTTCAGCTTTCCTTAGCCCTGATCCTAATTCACCACGACATGATTTCAAAAAGTTTGTGCCGGATATCGTCAGCATTTGTCTAGGCACTAATGATTTTTCAGCCGGAGATGGTACCACGCCAAGGGCTCCGTTTGATCCGGCTCAGTTTATTCCTGCCTATGTTGATTTTATCAGCACCGTACATGGTTTTTACAAGGATGCCCAGATCATCATCACCAACACACCGATGCTGAATACACAACAAAATGAAATTTTAATGGCTTGCCTTCAACAGATCAAAACACAAGCGGAAACTTCCATCCCCGGATTGAAACCGATGTATATTTTTTCGTTTAGCCATGTTTATCAAAGCGGTTGCCTAGGCCATCCCAGCTTAGAGGAACATGGGAAGATGGCGGAAGAAATGATATTATTCCTGAAGGGAATTTAGAAGGAAGAAATGTTTATGTGTTTATGTGTTTATACGTTTATATGTTTATACGTTTATATGTTTATACGTTTATACGTTTATACGTTTATA
>JAWXAW010000173.1:0-3835 GCA_034439675.1 Saprospiraceae bacterium
ATCCTTCGCCTCATCCTTCGCCTCATCCTCAGCCTTCGCCTTATCCTCAGCTTTATCCTTCGCCTCTTCGTGCGTAGAACCTCCCCCTACAATACTATGATAGAAGTCCTTGATAATCTCTACTCCATTCTCCCCCCTAAAATACGCCGCCCCAAAAAAGACAGCAGGTATAAAAAGGACAAGAAACAGGAAAAACCGGGCACATCCGGTGACTTTATATTTAGGTCCCATACGTTGACGTTTTGTTGTGGATAGCAATATACAATCTCAATCCGTAAACCAAACACATTTATTCGATCTGCAGCTTTTCCTCATCGATAGACAGCAGGGCGATCTCAGGTACAAACGCTTCCATCTGGTCTTTTTTTACGTTTCGATCCGCACATCAATGGTTTGTCGTTTGTTGACAGAGAGTCTGCTGTTCTCAAACTTCGCTTTGCTTCAATTTTAAGATTTTACCTTTAGCGCAATCACACAGAAAGATTCTTTTTTTGAAGTGCACAAGCGCTTCAGTTTATATTAACATCTCGAATAAGTACAAACTTGCCGCGCTAAACTGTTCGAGCAACCTGGACGCTATGTTTCAGGTACTGACAAAACAAATACCAACGCATCATGATCAGAAAACATAAGATGAAACCATACTAAGCGGATAAGCTAGCCGGAAAGCCAGACGCGAGTATAGAGACGAAGTGAGTTTTTAGCGTGGCTAGACTTTTTGGTTACTTTTTGGGCGATGCAAAAAGTAACATATCTACTCGCCTCGTGCGTAACGAATTAACCTACGATATCCTGGACCAATCCTGTTTGTACTTATACTCCGTTGATAGAAATCTTGCCATCGGAGCATGCTCCTGTGCTCTTAGCGCCGGATCCCGTGTTAGGATGTCTTCCGCAATCATCCTTGCTGTCCTGAGTATGGCCTGGTCTTCTACAAGGTTTGCAGCTTTAAACTCATAAGCACCGCTTTGTTTGGTGCCGGCAATGTCACCAGGCCCGCGAATCTTAAGATCAGCCTCCGCAATAGCAAATCCATCATTGCTTTTACAGATCACATCAAGCCGTTCACGGGCCGTCTTTGAAAGTTTATAACTTGTCATCAGGATGCAATAAGATTGGACCGCACCACGGCCTACACGTCCGCGCAACTGGTGCAACTGAGCTAATCCAAATCGTTCTGCATTTTCAATGATCATCACGGTTGCATTCGGAACGTTGACACCTACTTCAATTACCGTCGTAGATACCATGATCTGGGTCTTGAGGTCTTTAAAGCCCTGCATCGCGTCCTCTTTTTCCTGGGCTTTCATTCTGCCATGTACAACTGTGATCTGGTAATCCGGTCGGGGAAAAATGCCCAGTAATCGCTCATATCCATCCTGCAGATTTTCAAGATCCAGTTTTTCAGATTCTTCGATCAGCGGATAGATCACATATACCTGTCTGCCTTTTTTGATTTCACTCCGTACAAATTCCATCACTTTCGATCGATGGGCCTCTGTGCGTTGTGTGGTCACCACCGGCTTGCGTCCAGGGGGTAATTCATCCAACACCGAAACATCCAGATCACCATATACAGTCAGTGCAAGTGTTCTTGGAATGGGTGTTGCAGTCATCACCAATACATGCGGCGGATGTAAAGGTGATTTAGTCCACATCTGAGCGCGTTGAGCTACACCAAAGCGATGCTGTTCATCCGTTATAGCCAACCCCAGCGCTGCAAATTCAACCCACTCCATGATCACTGCATGCGTCCCGATCAGAATATGGGTCCTGCCAGCCTTTAGCGATTCCAGAATTTCTGCGCGGGCATTACCGGTGATGCTTCCTGAAAGAAACGCAATTTTGATATCAAGCCCTTCCACCAGTTCGCTGATGGATTTGTAATGTTGCATAGCCAGTACTTCCGTAGGGGCCATGAGTACAGATTGGTAGCCATTATCAGCGGCTAGCAACATGCACATGAGCGCAACGATTGTTTTACCACTGCCCACATCGCCCTGCAATAATCTGTTCATCTGGTGGCTGGAACCCATATCCTTTCTGATTTCGCGCATCACCCTTTTTTGCGCTTCGGTCAGTGAGAAGGGGAGGTGTTTGGTATAAAAGGTATTAAAGACATGGCCTACTTCCCCGAACACAAATCCTTTTACAGTTTCTGCTCTTTTTACTTTGGCGCGCAGTAACATCAATTGGAGGAAGAAGAGTTCTTCAAATTTCATCCGGTTTCTTGCCTTGATTAATTCTTCCTGTGAATTTGGAAAATGGATTTTTACGAGTGAATCGAATCGTGAATAAAAGCGAAGTTTGGAAATGATGAATTCAGGTAAATTTTCCGGAATCTCATTCGGCCTGATCTGCGAGATCAGTTGTTTGATAATTTTTCGCCGTCCTTTACTGTCGAGTCCCCGGATGACTAGTTTTTCAGAACTGCTATACACTGGTTCCAGTCCTGTAGAGACCGTCTTTTCTTGTGATAGTTCTTCAATTTCAGGATGCACGATATTATACTTGCCCCTGAAGTCCTGCAATTTTCCGTAGATCAGATATGGTTTGCCCTGCACGATCCACTGATCAATATCTTTTGCGCGCTGAAACCATAGTATTTCAAGTTCACCGGTACCATCTTCAAACGTGGCGATAAGCCTTTTTTTATGGCCAGTCCCTTCTATACGTTTATCTGTGAAGATTCCTTTCAGTTGCACAGACTCTGTGGAAGTCTTTGCAACTTTGATGGTCGAGATTTCCGATTTATCTATATACCGGAAAGGAAGGTCCCACAAGAGATCACCGACCCTGTGTATGCCCAATTCCTTGCGCAACAATTCACCCCTGGCAGGACCTACACCTTTAAGGTATTCAATAGGTTGCGTTAATAAGGAATCGCCCTGGAACACGTTTTTTGATTTCTTAGACGGGAAAGATAAGGGAAGCTTTAATACTATGCCCAGAAACAAGGGCAACCACCGCCCAACTTATTTTTTAATGAGGCATTTAGTATCCTATTGACAATAAAAAAAGTGATACATTTCGTATTGCCACCATCCTGTGACCAAAAATTGTTTGAGCTGTACGAAAACCTATTTCATGCAAAATCAAGTCTTTATTGGTAAAAATTAGATAGAAGAAATAGGATGCTGAAATACGAATGGGCCTGAAGGCTAACGAGGTACAAAAGCACAAAGGGAAAAACCGAAGCGAGTTTTTTTGGTCACGAGGGTTTTGGTTCTTTTTTCCGGAAAAAAAGAACACGTATCCCCACGCCTCGTGTGCAACGAAATAATAACCTTACTTTTACACTCATCATCACCCGGCATACAGACCATGGAGACAAAGCGGCAGAAGCAGATAAATGAACTTTTAAGGAGACAGTTCAGTATGGTCCTCCTGGATGAAGGCACCTACATCTATGACAGGGCTATGGTAACGGTCACGCGGGTTGTGGTCTCCCCGGATCTGCAAAGTGCCAAGGTATATCTCTCCGTTTTCAATACAGAGAATAAAATGGAAGTCATGGCCGCCATGGATGAAAATATATATCGGCTCCGACACGCACTCGCAGGAAAGGTAGCAAAGCAACTCCGCAAAATACCTGAGCTAAAATTTTTCCTCGATGATTCCCTCGATGAGTTTTTCAGAATGGACCAGATCCTGACCAAACTCCGTGCAGAAAATCAAATGGGCACCGAAGAAGAATAAACCTGACCCATACGCCTACTCCCCTCTACACAAGCAACCTCTACCCATCAACTTATAAGGTCATAAGCCCATAAGCTCATCAACATATCAACATATCAACCCATCAACTTTTAAACTCATAAGCTCATCAACCCAT
>JAWXAW010000174.1:0-28869 GCA_034439675.1 Saprospiraceae bacterium
AATTTGCAATTTATAATTAGTCATATGTCAATTCTCAATTTTTTTATGCTCTTTAGCCCTTTATATCCACATCCATCTTCCCTGCCAGATCCAGTAAGAATGCATATTCAAGGGCTATTTCTCTAAACTGCCTGAATCGACCTGAGGCGCCACCATGTCCGGCATCCATATTCGTATGCAGCAGCAAAGGATTCTTATCCGTTTTCATTTCCCGCAGACGTGCAACCCACTTCGCCGGTTCCCAATATTGCACTTGTGAATCATGAAGACCTGTAGTCACTAACATCGGAGGATAGTTTTTCGCTTCAATATTGTCGTAGGGAGAATAACTCATCATATAATCATAGGACACTTTCTCTTTAGGATTACCCCATTCATCAAATTCACCGGTCGTCAATGGAATACTCTCATCGAGCATCGTAGTCACTACATCGACAAACGGAACTGCCGCGACAATCCCGGCCCACATGTCAGGCGCCATATTGACCACAGCACCCATCAACAATCCACCGGCCGAACCACCCATGGCAAATAATTTCTTTGGATCCGCATATTTGTTCTCTGTCAGGAATTTGCCACAGTCAATAAAGTCATTGAATGTATTTTTCTTTTTCAATAGTTTTCCATCTTCATACCACTGCCGTCCCATTTCTTCACCACCGCGAATATGCGCGATCGCAAACACAAATCCTCTGTTCAACAAACTCAATCTGGATGCACTGAAATTCGGATCCATACTGGCTCCATATGAACCATAGCCATAAAGCAGACAAGGACTCGTTCCGTCAATCGGAGTATCCTTATGATACACAATAGAAACCGGCACTTCGACACCATCCCGCACCTTCGCCATCACACGCTGACTTCTATAATCATCGGAATTAAATCCACCAAGTACTTCCTGCTGCTTCAGCATGGTCTTCTCCTCTGACTTCATGTTGTAGTCATAGGTGGTATTGGGTGTCGTCAGGGATTGATAATTAAGACGGAGTATATCTGTATCAAACTCAGGGTTTGTTGAAGTGTAAGCGACATAAGCTTTCTCTCCAAATTCGATATAGTGCTCTCCACCACTAGTTGGCATCACGCGCAACTGTATGATACCTGTTTTACGCTCTGTCAGAACAAGGTAATCTTTAAACACATCCATTCCTTCCAACAGGATATCACTTCTATTCGGAATGACTTCCTTCCAGTTTTCCTCCGTAGTCGAACCTAACGGGGTTTTCATGAGCCTGAAGTTTTTAGCATCCTTGTTGGTACGCACATACCAGATGTCGTTGAAGTGCTCGATCCCATACTCAAGCCCACGTTTACGTGATTGGAACATGGTCAGTTCACTATCCGGTTTGGATGCGTCCATATATTGGTACTCCTGGCTTACTGTGGAGTAAGCGCCAACGACTATATATTTTTTCGATTTTGTCTTGTAGACGAAGGCCCCAAAGGTTTCATCGGTTTCCTCAAACACCACTTTGTCAGCTGATGCGGGTGTTCCAATCTTATGTTTCCATATTTTATAATCCCGGAGGGTCTCATCTTTCGATGTATAAAATATGGTTTGATTGTCTTCTGCCCATGTAGCTCCACCACCGGTATTTGGGATAATGTCCGCGAGCATTTCACCTGTGACAAGATTTTTAATCCGGAGTGTGTATATTCTGCGACTGAGCGTATCCTCTCCGTACACCAATAGTTTATTGTCAGGACTCACAGCCATGCCTCCAACAGCGTAGTAATCAAATCCTTTCGCTAGTTGATTAACATCCAGCATGATTTCTTCATCAGCTTCCATGTTTCCTTTCCTGCGGCTATGAATAGGGTATTCCTGTCCTTCCTCATAGCGAGTGACGTAGAAATAACCGTTGTTTTTATAAGGGACACTCATGTCAGTCTGTTTGATTCTCCCTACCAGCTCATTGTATATTTTTTCCTGGTAACCTTTCGAATGTGCCATCATCGTATCCAGGTACTGGTTTTCTGAGGTCAGGTAGTCGATGACCTCTGGGTTCTCACGCTCATTGAGCCAGTAATAAGGATCTTGTCTGGTGTCCCCATGCATGGAGAGCTCTTTTGGCTTTTTAGTGGCGGCAGGAGTGTTTATTTCTTTGGTTGTCATCATCATTAGTGGACTTGTATTGGTGTCGGTCTGATCAGAACTAGTTTTGCAGCTTGTCAGGTTACCAAATAGTAATAGGCCAAACAGGCAGAAATGGAAGATGTTTGATTTTGTCATCGGGCAGGAACTGGATTAAGGTTAGGATTTTGAGCAATGGACGATTTCTAATTACGGCAATGGCCAAGCGGAGGTGTCATTTAACCTACAAACATAACAAAGGGCGGACGGATTGGAAAGGCTGCCGGCAATCATTTTGAGGAATTTCTGCCAATGAACTGATTTTAAACCCGAGGTTGGGTTTCTATTCGACTGCTTGATTTTATGTACTGAATTCTTTCAGGGTTTGGACATAGCATACATCTACTACCTTTAACCCATCAAACTACAAATACAATGTCACGACAGACGACATCAAACATTATAATGGTCAGGCCTGCTGCTTTTGGCTTTAATGAAGAAACGGCGGCCAACAACACCTTCCAAAATGTACCAAAAGCGGGACATCTTGAGGTCCAGGCATTAGCACTTGAGGAATTTAACCGCTTGGTCTCCTTATTGCAGGCGGAAGGAGTTGATGTCAATATAGTAGAAGATACTTCTTGGCCAGTGACCCCTGATGCGATTTTTCCCAATAATTGGATTTCCTTTCATGAAGATGGCACCATCGTAACTTATCCCATGTTTGCAAGCGTCCGTAGAAAGGAAAGGCGTGACGAAGTCATAGCGGATATTAAAAAAGATTTTGCCATTCGGCGACGCCTGGATTTTGAGCATTTCGAAGCAAAGGATCTCTTTCTGGAAGGGACAGGGAGCATGGTCTTGGATAGAGTCAATAGGATCGCTTATGCCTGTGTGAGTCCAAGAACTGATATTTCTGTCTTAGACGAATGGTGTAAGCAGATGGATTATACACCTTTTTCGTTTGTGGCCCGCTATCATGGCCAGGAAATCTATCATACCAATGTGATGATGGCGATTGGCGATGGGATTAGTCTGGCCTGCTTTGATGTGATTGATGCCCCCCGTGGTGAAGAACTCGTTGCTCATCTGGCATCATTTGGTAGAGAAATTGTCGCATTGCGGGCTGATCAGATTGGTTCATTTGCAGGCAATATGTTAGCTATCCGAAATCAAAAGGGTGAGCAACTCATGGTAATGTCAAGGTCAGCACATGTAAGTCTGGATGAAGAGCAGATTGCTGCGATTAGTCGGTATGCAAGGATCGTTTCAAGCGGTATCCATATGATTGAAACAGTAGGAGGTGGCAGTGTACGGTGTATGATTGCTGAAAATTTTCTGACTCCTTTATAGTCTTCTTTCTCTTAGATCGGATAAATTATTTTACATAGACAGGTATAATTAGTGCTTAATCTAACAGAAGGTTTACGATCTTTTGACAGTATAAAGCAAATCCTGAGGGATGTCCTGCGTTACCTTTACCTCATTAATTCACATATATAAAATATTGAATATGAGACTATTGCTACTTGCCTTCTCCCTGATGATGTCATTTTCCTCCATTGGGCAAGGGACGACTACCGGTTCTATTACTGGAAAGATTACGGATATCAACGGAACGACATTGCCCGGTGTAACCGTGATTGCCATACACACGCCTTCAGGAACCACTATGGGGACTGTTACTAATGAAGAAGGCTTTTTTCGTCTTGAAAACCTCCGGGTAGGAGGTCCTTACGTGGTGAAAGCCAGCTATATAGGGTTTGGCGAAGTTGCCATGGAAGGAATTGAAATTCGAATAGGGGAATCTAAGAAGTACGACTTTGAAATGTCTGAATCTATTACTGAGCTGACAACGGTTGAAGTGGTTGCTTCTGCTGGTAATACAGGTGAGAATGCCGGTGCCAGCACCCATATTTCTACTGAAGCTATCGATAGGTTGCCAACGCTCAACAGGGATATTGATGATTTCTTACGTTTAACACCCCAGGCCTCAGGTTATAATGATGGCACCACCTTCGGCGGCGTAAACAACAGATATAATGCTATCTATATTGACGGAGCTGTTAACAACGATGTTTTTGGCTTGGCAGGTTCAGGAACTAATGGTGGTCAAACAGGAATTTCACCCTTCTCCATAGATATTATTGACCAATTTCAGGTTGCACTTTCCCCTTATGATGTTGCATTAGGTGGGTTTGCCGGAGCAGCGGTCAATGCGGTGACTAAATCGGGAACCAATAAGTTTGCAGGTACAGCGTACTATTTTATGCAAAATGAAGGCCTTGTAGGAAAGACTAATCAACAAGTACTAGACAGGACCACTGCCGATGATCAACCGACCAAGGTGGCTGAATTCAACAAAACTACTTTCGGAGCCTCCTTTGGGGGACCTATCATCAAGGACAAGCTCTTCTTTTTTACGAACGTAGAGATTCAGCAGGATGAAGTGCCTCTTACTTACAATTTTGGCACGTATGCAGGAAACGATACACAGGACTCACTGAATATGTTAAGTGATTTCCTTAAAGAAACTTATAATTATGACCCCGGATCGACTGAATTGTCAGATAAGCTGGACGGATTAAAGTTCTTTGGCAAAATTGACTGGAACTTAAGCGATCGCCATCGTCTGACCGTACGTCACAATTATACCAAGGCTGAACAATATGACCTAACTGCCAACTCTACAAACCGTATTAATTTTTATAATACTGGTGTTTACTTCCCGAGCATTACGAATTCAAGCGCACTTGAATTGAATAGTCAGGTTGGAGACCATATGACAAATAACCTTATCGTAGGTTATACATCCGTAAGGGATGACCGTGACCCTGCAGGAAAAGATTTTCCTTATCTCATTATAGAAGATGGTGGATCCAATACGATTCGTGTAGGTTCAGATGAATTCTCAACGGGAAATAAGCTCGACTCGGATATTTTTACCCTTACTGACAATTTTAAAATTTATAAGGGTGCACATACGGTTACAATCGGAACGCATAATGAGTTCTATAGTATTTATAACCTCTTCCTTGGTCAGAATTATGGAACATACCGGTATACCAGTATAGGTGCATTCATGAATCCGGCACAAACGGCAAAGGAATATGACAGGGCGTATTCTCTGGTAGATGATATAACCGGTGACGGTTCAGCCGCTGCTGCAGATTTCAATGCCATGCAGCTTGGACTCTACGTACAGGACGAATGGAACGTAAATGAAAAATTGTCCCTTATGGGAGGTGTCCGTCTTGACATGCCTGTCATCAATGACGATCCAGCCATTGATGATGAATTTAATACAGTTTCCCTGCCGAAGATGCAGGCTCAGTACGAAATAGCTAATGACGTTGAAGGTGGTAAAGCACCTGACGGACAATTGATGATTTCCCCAAGGCTTGGATTTACCTACGCGTTGGACAGTGAGAAGAAATACAGACTTCGTGGAGGTGCTGGCGTATTTACCAGCCGCATTCCATTTGTATGGCCAGGCGCTATGTTCAACACCAACGGTCTTGTTCAAGGCCGCGTCGATGAAACTACAGCGGGTGAACCTATCCTTTTCCGTCCGGATGTCAATAACCAGTATACCAATGCCAATTTTGTGGCTCCTTCCGGTGATGTCAATTTGTTTACCAAGGATTTTAAATATCCTCAGGTATTCCGCGGTAATCTGGGAGTGGATATGAAGCTCTTCGCAGGCCTCCAAGTCACGGTGGAAGGTATATACACGAAAACCATGAATAATGTATTGTATACCAATATCAATAATGATCAACCCACCTCAAAAACGTGGACAGGTGTTCCGGATGAACGTGTAGTATATGGACGTAAATCCATTGATGCCACGTATGGAGCCGTATATGTTGGATCAAATACAAATGAAGGCGATTCCTATTCCGTGACGTTATCACTGGCGAAGCAATTTGATTTTGGAATGTATACTTCACTTGGGTTTACGTCAGGAGATGCTAATGCATTGAACGAAGGAACTTCTTCGCAGAATTCATCACAATGGAGAGGCCAGGTGCAACAAACTCTTGGAAGGAACAATCCGGTCTATGGTCGTTCTGATTTTGCACTGGGCACACGCCTGATGGGTCTCGTGAGTCAGGCTATTAATTGGGGTGGGAATAAAAACCTTGCCACCACGATCAGTTTGTTTTATGATGGAATGGCAGGAAGTCCTTATTCTTACGTCATCGGCGGTAACAGCGGACGAAATATAAATAACGATCAGGGTAGCACCAGCTCTAACAGAGCCCTGGTCTGGGTACCGGCAGATGCCAGTGAAATACGCCTGGTCGACTACACCAATTCTGCCGGAGTGGTAGTCGCGGCTGCAACCCAGTGGGAACAATTGAACGCGTTTATCGAAGAGGACTCCTACCTGAGTAAAAATCGCGGCCAGTATGCGGAAAAGAATTCTAAGTTCATGCCGTACACATCCTTCCTCGATCTATCCATTCGCCAGGATCTGGGAATGCTTTTAGGGGAAAATGCCCATAAGTTACAGTTGAGTCTAGATATCTTCAATGTGCTAAACCTGGTCAACAATGATTGGGGTGTTCGCTATTCTGTTCCTGGTGACTTTAACAATTTCTACTTGTATGACTTTACAGGTTATGAAAGTGATGGTACAACGCCTAAGTTTAACTTTACGTACGGAGACAGAAAAGGTAATGATGCCTTAAATATCAATGATTACTCATCCCGTTGGCAAATGAGGCTCGGGGTCAGGTATATTTTTAATTGATTTTGTTTTTTTTTAATAACAAAAGGTGCTCCATGATGAATTTCTGGAGCAACTTTTATTTTGAGTATCTTTGAACAGGCATTTTTCAAAATCGTCATTATGATACATAAGCTGTTATTACCGCTCATATTCTTCGTGGGATGCACCGGCCTCTTCGGTCAGGTCGTCATCAACGAAATCAGCTATAACCCGCCTGAAACGAATACGGATTCACTGGAGTACCTCGAAATCTTCAATGCCGGTAATGCAATGATCAATATTGGTGGCTGGTATTTCCTGGAAGGCATTGAAGACACCTTTCCAAATATTGATCTCCAACCCGGAGATTACTACGTTATAGCACTCAACGCCCAGGCAATGCTCAATGTATTTGGGATCGTAACCGATCAATGGGATGGTGGTGCACTCAACAATGTAGGTGAACTCATTTCGCTTGCAGATGCACAAGGCAATGTGGTGGATAGTGTTCATTTCGAAGATTCGGACCCATGGCCTTCTGAAGCGGATGGAAACGGCCCCTCTCTTGAACTAATAGATTCTGCGCTGGATAACAATGATGGCACCAACTGGCAGTTTAGCGGGTCTGGCACAGGAGTCATCATCAATGATTTTGAAGTCAGCGGAACTCCTGGTGCAGAGAATTCAAATGGAGGTTCTCCTGGCCCTGACCTGATCATTGAACTAGCCAATTTCGCATTTAATCCGAATGTGGCAGTGATTGAAGTTGGAAACGTGGTAAGATGGGTCAATAATGAAGGCATTTCGCATAATGTAAATGGACAGCAAAGTGCGTATCCAGGTAATCCGGAGAGCTTTTTTAGTGGAGCTCCTGCAAGCGGACCATGGGAGTTTGAATTCCAGTTCCTGACTGCCGGTACCTATCACTATAAATGTGATCCACATGCCGGACAAGGTATGACAGGCACAATCTATGTATACGATCCGAATGTTTATAATGATTTTACCCTCGCTGAGCTTCGCCTTCTGAATGCTAATGGTTCTGCGCTATTTGATGGCGTACCAACGACTGTAACCGGTGTTGTTCATGGTGTCAATTTTCAACCTGATGCCTACAGCTTTTATATCATAGATGAAAATAATCTAGGGATCAATGTATTCTCCTTCGATGCCGGCAGCTATGTGGTCACAGAAGGGAATCGCCTAAAGGTGTCCGGTACTATTAATCAGTTTAATGGATTGCTTGAAATAATTCCGGATACCATGGAGTTGATTTCATCAGCCAATTTGCTGAATACCCCTCGGCAGATCACAGTATTAACCGAGCTGGATGAATCCAGTTACCTCTTCATTGACGAACTTTCAGTGGACAGCGTTGGCAATATTTCTGCTGCTGGATTTAACGTATATACTACCCATAACAGTGGATCAAAAATCCTTATCCGAATTGATTCTGATGCATTGCCAGGAGTGAGCCCTGGAAACTTTGGTAATAATCCCTTTGTGACAATTTGGGGCATAGGTACCCAGTTTGATAATAGTTTTCCATTTACATCAGGTTATCAGATTCTTGCTCTTCAAGTGGAGACTTTTATTGATGGTATAGACATACTCCGGAATTCATCTATCGCCATGCATCCCAACCCTGCAAATGACAAGATTCAATTTACAAGCGATCTGAATGTTTCTACTATTGAAATTCACTCCATGGATGGAAAGCTTTTGTTGCAAAAGAATATCAAGCACTCCCAAGCTGAAATTGATATTTCAAGTTTGACTGCCGGATTACACCTGATAAAAGCAACGACTGAACAGGGTATCTGGACATCCCTCTTGTCCGTCATCAGATAAGCCTTTTTACCCCTAAATCCCCTAAAGGGGACTTCAATACAAAATGAATGGAGGCCGCAGGCCTCCATTCATTTTAATCAAGTTGAGCGTAGGTTGCACCTACGCTAGTATACGATAAATCAAAAAAGCTTGCTCCATGCATTAGTCTTTAAGGCCGTTTCCAACGGCATGTAAAGTCTCTTTGTACACTTCCACAAACTCCTCCTTCCTCTTCAACCTATACTGCATGACCCATCTTGGATGGGGTAGGGGGATCACCCTCTCCCACCAGTGATACGCTTCATTAAGCTTGTACAGATATTCATAATTTTTACCCTGTCCCAGGCAAAAGACCTTTGAAGTGTCTGCGCCAAATTTTAACTGCGTTTCAATATTATGGATGATGAAAGGCCTTACCAACCGGCTCAATTCCGGATCGTCATAATAGTTATAGTTTTTGCCACCATTAACAAATCCCAATGGGCTCAAGGAAGTAATGTAAAACTTGCTGTAAAACGCATCCAACCCACCACATACCGAAATCATGTCATAAATGAATACGCTAGACAATTCCTGCTTCTGCGGAAACGAATTTGCTATGCCTAATTGCGTCAACCGGATCGGATCAGTAAACGGTACTCCTGTTAAACCCGCTCCGAACCTACCAGGGTTTATACCAAGGATGAATGTTCGTGGAAGGTTGTCTTGATAGAAGCGATCATAAAAAGAAGTCATACACCTCCTTGTTTCCGGATCCTCATATGGCATGAGCCAGTCTGTTCCATACGGAAGTTTGATGTCTGGTTTTAGATTAAAATGATAAGAAAGAACCTGATGGCTAAACATATTGACTTCAAGTGTTACTTTAGGTGGGCTCAGGCAAAGATATTAGTTGCCGTCTCCAACTTTAAACTATTTTGTGTTCCGTACGCTTTATTTACCTATGATCTATCTTTTGCAGTCACTTATTACTTTATTGATTGGTATTGGCTGTGCATCCGGAATTCCTCAGAATCCAGCGCTAAAACCTATTATGCTGTTGCCTCGTGAACTTGATGAATGCTCAGGTATGGTTTCGCTCGGAAATGAACTTTATGCCGGTCTTAATGATAGCGGGAATGCAGCTGAGTTGTACATCTTTAGTCTAAAACCAGGACAAAAGACAAAGGTGGTCACCATCCTTGGTGCATCTAATGACGACTGGGAAGAGTTGGCTGCTGACCATATCTATATGTACATCGGCGATACCGGTAATAATGACGGGAACAGAAAGAACCTGCGGATCTATAGGATCAAAAAGAATGACCTCCTAAACCAAACGGAAGTGCAGGCTGAGCTGATTTCGTTTCATTATCCGGAACAGAAACTTATCCAACCCTCAAATCACCATAATTTCGATTGCGAAGCCTTGGTGGCAGTTGGTGATAGTTTGTATCTGTTTACCAAAAACCGTGGGGATTCTCAAACGGATCTCTATAGTATACCGGCAGTTCCCGGAAAATATGCGGCCAGGCATCTTGACCGTTTTGATGCTGACGGATTGGTCACAGGTGCAGATTACAGGCAGAAAGACGGTTCCGGAGAGTTGATACTAATCGGATACACAATCGAAGGAAAAGGTTACCATCCGTTTATTATCTATTTTCCTCAAGTCAGCGACACTGGTTTTTTTAAAGGGTCATCTGAACGATTCACCTTCAGTGGCAGGCTTCAAACAGAAACGATTCTCTTTCATGATGAGCACACGGTATTTGTTTCTAATGAAGAGGAACACGGCGATAAAGGCTTTATATACCAGGTAGATATCCGTAAATAAAAGGAAATAACTTTCCCATAATTTATATTATGTTAAATAGAAATTTGGAAGCCTCAGCCCGCTACAGCCTATGAAAGATTCAGGAATTTGCCCCAAATGTCAGTCAGCGGGTGTTATTAAAGTTAAGGCATTTAATGGCAATGCGACAGCCAACAGAGTTCAGCTTTCCAAATGGGGAATGCAGTTTGCTTTCTATGACAATTTGATCTGCTCAGGTTGCGGATATATGGAGCAATATCTAAATCTTGAAGACAAAGGATGGCAGAAATGGCTTAAAAAGCAAAAGGAAGAAAATGCATTGGATACAGATTTCGTTTAGACGAACCTGTCCCTGTCATTCGACAATGACGGTATGCAAAGTTCTTTCTATCATTTTACCAATCGGCTTTGACCAGAGACCTTCATTGTTTAACAAATCCTGGACTTCCAGCAAACTCTCAGGTTCCACAGCAATCAGCAAGCCACCGCTTGTCTGAGGATCACAGAGGATGTTGACCTGATGAGGATGGGCTAGTTTGATGGCGGTTCCATAACTCGAAAAGTTTCGGGTGGTGCCTCCAGGTATGCATCCTTCCGCTATATAGGTCTCAAGCGATGGATCAATCAGCGGCAATACATCAAACTCAATAAGCCCTGATGTATTGCTGGCATTGCACATCTCAATGAGATGTCCGGCCAGTCCAAAGCCTGTCACGTCCGTCATCGCATGGACCCCTTTAATTTTTCCAAACCGCTCCCCTACTGAATTCAGCTTTACCATCACTTCGATCGCCATTTGCCCATGCTCTTGCATAAGCTTACCGTGCTTTTGAGCAGTACTTAGGATACCGATACCTAAAGGCTTGGTAAGCAATAAGATATCTCCTGGTATAGATCCCCCATTTTTCTTTATCTCCTCGATCCTGATGCGGCCTGTGACAGCGAGCCCGAAAATAGGTTCAGGTGCATCAATACTGTGTCCTCCAGCTAATGGAATGCCTGCATTTTTACAAACTTTTTGTGCTCCTTTGATCACAAGTCCCGCAATAGCAGGGCTCAATTGCTTGACGGGCCAACCAAGAATGGCGATGGCCATCATAGGTGCACCACCCATGGCATAAATATCGCTGATGGCATTTGTAGCTGCGATCCTTCCAAAAGTTTCCGGGTCATCCACGATGGGCATAAAAAAGTCAGTTGTGCTGATGATTGCTGTGCCATCCCCCAGATCCATGACAGCCGCATCGTCGCGTTCTTCATTACCTACCAGTAAAGCCGCAAACCGGTCAGAAGACTTTCCTGCCGAAGCCAATATCTCATCTAATACGGCCGGAGATATTTTACATCCGCAACCTGCTCCATGACTATATTGAGTAAGTTTAATATCTTCTTTTATCATTACAAATTAACTTTAATTAAAATCTTATATGATTTATAAATCAATTAATTATATCATAAATTAAGTAACCGTTTGGCTGTTTTCTCCACTTGTTCACACGCCTCCAGGTGATACACCTTATCCTGCGGCCAGTTATCAAGCTGAAAAGTGTAGGCTTTGTCATAATAGACTAAGGCCAGCGAAGCGGCTGTTCTTAAGTCCCCAGTCTCCAGCGCCTTAATGGAATTACGGTAATCAAGACCTCCAAGCCGTTTCTGGATCTTCTCAAAAGATACTTTCAACAACGCTACATTGATGGGTTCCGCATAATAACTCAATACCCTATCCAACCGGCAATCGCGGTCAACATCAATAGTGTAGAGTATCGAATCTCGCATTTGATTCCAAAGCCCGTCCGGAAGGTGCGCTTTCCCAATGCTTTTTGATTCATTTTCAAGCCATACCGGCATGGAGGTATCCAATTCGCTGAAAGCATAGAAAAGATTGTTTTCAAACTGCTCAGTAGTAGGTTGATTGGGCTCTCCGATGGATCCGAAGGCACTACCCTTATGGTGAGCCATTTTTTCAAGATCAATGACTTGTGCGCCTTGATGGCTCATAGCTTCCAATATCTCTGTTTTGCCGGCACCTGTGCAACCACCAAGTATTTTTAAGGTAAAAGGATTATAATTAAAAAAAGTGGTGAGCGCGTTTCTGAAACTCTTATATCCGCCATCAAGCCGATGTACCTGAGTGCCTGAAAAATTAAAGAGCCATTGCACAGCCTGACTGCGCTTACCGCCTCTCCAGCAGTGAATGAGGATTTTTTTTCCGGGGATGTTTCGATAAGGCTGAACTGCTTCCACCAGCCCTGTCATTTTAGCGCCTGAAATACGCAAACCTTCTGTGAAAGCCTCTTCAGGTGAGATTTGAGTGTAGATCGTACCTATGCTCGCCCGTTCTTCATCCGTAAATAAGGGAATACTGGTGGCACCTGGAATATGACCTGCGGTATATTCACCAGGCGACCTGACATCAATGATCTGCCAGGCTTCTAAATCTGCGATAACCTCTCTGATATGAACCGTGTCTCCCATGAAAGGCAAAGATACACTGGACAGAAATGAAAAAAGGAAGCCAACGTCTTAGCTTCCTTTAACAAAAGACCAGATTAGTATGAAAAAACTCTACTTCCTTATCACGATATCCTGTATACGGATACGAGATGATAACGTTCAGAAAGCCGAAAATCAATATGTGAGGTTGCTCAGCATACCTGGTATCTCGGCAAATGCATCATTCTATTCGACAGAAGTACCTTTTAGGTTTTAAAAAGGATATGGCTTAATACTGCCATCGGTCAAGGTAATGGAGAAAGAGTTTTGTCGTGTTAAAAGCATCATCAATCGCTCTGTGATGGGATCCCTCAAATTCAATCTCCGTGTATTCCAGTGCTTTTATCAATCCGACTTCTTTAGGCAGACGGTGCATCATTGCATACTGTGACTTCAGATTGATGCATTCGGGCAGAAACAGGTCGTCTGTTTCATGTCGTAAACAATCGGCATGGATGAGTTCCATATCCTTTCCACCCCAGGTACATATGAGGTGCGGTCCATCCAGGCTATAATACCAATCTTCAAACAGGGGGAATATATGTTCAAAGGTTTTTGCCTTATTCACCTGTTGCTGTGTGATACCAGTAAGGTCTGTGCAGTAGGTGGAGAGTCTTGGATGCTGTACCGGCCTGACAAACGACTGAAAGTGATCTATCCATTCGCGGTATCCGTTGACACGATAAGCTCCTATTTCAATGATCTCAGGGTTCCTGTCCATAGCATTTCCCTGCCAGCATGTAGCCTCCAGATCGAGAATGATATAATTCATAAGGGATGCCGCTTATTCTGTTTCCTGAAGCCGATCGTGTGCCGTATGAATACCCTCCATATCCCAGGTGATCTTATCTTCAATATGAAATCCCGACAGGCGGTTATGGTAGTAATATACCAGCATTGGGTTTTTGGCTATAATATTGTCTTTCTGGCCAAATTTCAGTGGCCATACGGCATGAAATGATCCAAGGTACTTTATGCCATGCTTGATCATATCATCAGGTTCAAGTTGATGCAATTCTGTCTGAAGCTTGATCATTTTATCATGCTCCATTTGTTTGAGGATATCCAGAATAGTAAGGAATGTCTTCCTGAAAAGGCTCATCGGGATGGACAACATATCAACGGGTAATCTCAATAACGCAAACAGATCCATCGAAGGATGCATTTTACGCAGGATCTCAAAAGCAGTATAAGCCACCAGATGGCTGGTCAGCACCACATAATAGCGCTCATAGTTTTCAACTACTTTTTCAGCGAGTTTGCGGGTATAGACCGTTTCACGCTGACGGTTAGCCTCTATTTTTCCATGCAGGGAGAAAAACTCTTTGATATCCACCTGCTTTTGACGGTCATCAATGCTTACTGCGTTTGCATCTAGCCGATAGCCAAGTACATCCATGGGTTCACCAAACGAAAGGTGTATTTCATTTGACTGAGAGAAAAACTTCCAGGCAAAGGTGAGGATATTTCTTACTTTAAATCCTTTCCTTGCTGAGTTCACATATTTTTCTTCCCCGGTGGATTTTAGATAGCCGGAGATCAGGCTTTGAGCTTCCAGCGTACAATGATATCCAAGGATTAGCGGGACAACAATTATTTTTTGATTACCCCCATGTTCATAGATCGATCGTTGCGCCGCCAGTAGCGAATTGAGCAGACCATATTTCAATTCACGTTCTATTTCACCTGATCTTGACCGTGTACCTCCGGGAAAAAACAAACTGTTTGTACCCCGCTCAAGCATGACTTGTGACATGATCTTCAGACTGTCCAGGTAGATCGGATTTTTCTTACGGCGATCCACACGGTATGCGCCCAAGCGGGTCATATAGAATGCAAATATTTCAGACTCATATAAGTTAAGACCAGCACCATACGCAAAGGCCGGAAGGCCTACTACTGAATCAAGTGCATATCCAATGAGGATGCTATCCAGGTTTGATAGGTGCGTAGGAAGGATCACAACTGTACCATGTTTAAACATGTTTCGAACGTGATCAACGTCCCCATGAATTTTCAATCGCTCATAGAGTTCAAGCTTCGTACTCCAGAGTCTACGGTGGCTTTTTCCGGCTGCGGCATTCAGCAGTCGTTTAAAGAAAAGGGTTAAAAATTTACGGGCAAATAAAAAGGTACTCTCCTTAAAATTACCTGCGATCTCTGTGGTATATCGGTGGATGATGCGTTTCAACACTTCCGTGTTGTTTTGCATTTTAATGTCCGGCTTTAATTTTTCGTTAGCGGTGATCTCTATCCGGATTCTCTTCCAGAACTGCTCTTCATTGGGAGGATCCACTTTCCAAGGATTCTCTTTGAGTCGGATGAGCTCCAGATAACAAACTCTGGAGATGAGGTCTCCTATCCTGTCACCATGTTTTTCTATAATATAATCAACCGTTTGCTGATCCACTGTGGAGATAAGCCCCTCACGGTCCTCATACAGTTTATGGAGTGGCCAGTCCTTGATATCTGGGATGAGGGGGGGATATATCTTCATTGGTTAAGGTTGGACTTGCTTTGCAAAAATAACATTCGTTTGATGGATGTAGGCAAGGATTTCGTCTCTGCCCAGCTCACGTAGACTGCTGGTGACAATGACTGGAGGTAAAGTCTCCCATTCGTTGAGGATATCAGCCTTGTACGCTTTCAAGGCCTGCTCAAGTTCTGTCGGTTTGAGTTTATCAGATTTGGTAAACAATATGCAGAAAGGAATATTATGGATGCCCAGCTGATTCATAAATTCACGGTCATTTTCCTGCCTGGGATGTCGGATATCCAAAAGTAAAAAAGTACACATCAGGTTTTCCCGGTGCAGTATATACCTGTCTATCAGTTTAGACCACTTCCCCCGGGTAGATTTTGAAACCTGGGCAAAGCCATACCCGGGAAGATCTGCTATCAGCCATTCAGGGGTTTCAACCACCCTAAATAAATTGATAGCCTGGGTTTTTCCCGGTTTTTTGGAGGTGCGGGCTATTTCCCTGTTGCCTGTGATAAAGTTGATGATGGACGACTTACCCACATTCGAGCGGCCTATAAAGCAGTATTCCGGCAATTCAAGAGGCGGACATTGCTTTACATCCGTATAGCTACCTATATATTGAACATCCATAGAATCTGCACCCACCTGTTAATGTTGACTTAAGGTGGGAAGCCTCAAAGTTACGATTATGTACTGCCCGCAAGGTATACAACCTTATCTGACGGTTCATCATCACTGAATATAAGGTTTAAACAGGCAAAAACGCAAATGCATACCTAAAGGCCCCTATTGAAAATTTTTCTACTCTTTAGATTGATTAGCGTTCAGAACTATATCGGTTCTCAAAAAACTGGATTGGTAAAAGATATTTTAAAAGGAATAAAAAAAAATTCCGTTTTAGATGCTCCGCTTTTTATTTGGCAAGAGAACGGAACTAAAATTTATCGATTGTTCAGGTCCGAACAAACAATTTTTTAATGGTTAATAACGAATATCCAGCAAATATTATTTTCAAAAAGCTTGATTACCTACTATTAAAATAGATTATAACCTCCTCCCATTCTGGAGCGTCATACAATACTGACTTCCTCTTTTTTCGTTAAAGAAGTATTATCTATGGAAATACAAATTTAAATCTTTCAACAAAATGAAAAATATCCGGAATTTCTTCATCATAATATGCTTCAGCTTTATCAGTGTAAATGCTTTGGAGGCACAGTTTTCAATGGTTTATTCATTAGGCATCGCTCCACAACAAACCCCTGACGGACACTATATTTTCGTCAACAGATCCTCGCCGGACAGTGAATTTACGTTTGATCTCACGAAGGTGAAGGCATCTTATTTTGTGGGTGCAGGGGTGCGGTATACGATTGCCCCATTCTTTTTAATGACCGAGGCGCAATACAACAAGCGCGAATACATATATACTGTGGAACCGACCTCCTCAGGCTTTGTGCGAAGTGAAGAGACTATTCAATTTACCGAATCTATGCATGTCATCAATGTGCCTGTTTCGATTGGTGTTGATTTGGGAGTGATTGAAGTGTTCAGTGGTTTTCTGCCTCAGGTTATTGTAGCTCACCAGACAGCCCTTGATCAGATGACCGGGTACGCTGACGACTTAAAGACCCTTCGTTTTGGATGGCATACAGGGATCGCTGCCAAAGTAGCCAATCTCCGCATAGGGCTTAGCTATCAGATGGATTCTAACAATTATGCAGATCATATCTCCATCAATGACCAACATTTGGCTTTGAGTGGCAGATCAAGCCGCATCGTTGGCTCCCTATCCTATGCTTTCTGATCATCAGAACGGTCAGCTAAACTGAAACCGTAATTACTTCATCTGTGCCAGTAACAGAGACTGTGAAAAAAGCGAGGGGTCATTGTCATATATTGTTTTATCCAATAAATCCAATGTCTCCTTGGAACGATTCATTGTCCAGCTAAACAGTTGGTCGTTGCTTCCTAACCGTTTGTGTTTTTTAAAGTAGCTTGTTGCGTTGGAAGTGACTTTCTCAAGATATGCACGGTATTGTTTCTCCGTTTTGAAGCTGCCCTTTCTTAGAAGTGATATCAGAAATCGGTTACCGTTAAACGTGTTCATGTCCTCTAGGAGATCTGCTATATCATCATTTATTTCAGTGATGAGATCGTAATACGCCCAGGCCTTTTCCTTCCAGATGAGATTCAGTTCAGGATGTGCAGCATAGATAAGATGTCGGATGAGCCGGACATCACAGGATTTGGTCGTATAGAATTTTTTAAATGAAACCTTTGTAGGCCAGATGCCTTTGCGGCAAAGGCGCTCTATTCGCTCATAGTCCCTTAACTCCCGCAGGAGATCTTCTACCTGTGATGCAGAATAGTTAAGTTTTGACAAGGATGCTTTGATCTTATCCCAGCAGGTGGTCAGAGTACTTTTATCCAGATCCCACTGTCCTTCCAGATAGGCGTCAAGAAGATAAATCCGGTACTGTATATCTATCAGGTTTGCATAGAAGACTTTATCCTTATCCAGACCACCCTGTTGTAAAAGACCGATCAGTTTTCGATACGAAAACAGTTCCTCAATCTTATGTCTTATCTCCGGTTCTCCTGCGTGTTTCTTTTTAGGCATCTGCACTCAATCCACTTTGATCAACCTGCTGACAGCTAAATCTCTGCCTGAACGGAACGTGATATAATAGATACCTACCGGGTAGGCCGTCAGTGAAATTTCCCCACGATACCAATCATCATAGCTGACGATGGTGCCCTCAAATAGCGGTATGCCTGTATCGGTAAAGAGTGTGTAGGGTAAGAATACATTATCCGATTCAAATCTGGCATTGATCTGGAATACGCCTTTACCTGGATTTGGGGATACCTGTATGAAATACGCTGCCGTAATGAAAGATGTGCTGACCATGGTGGATACGGTAACAGTATCTGTTGACGTGCAGCCAACACTATCTTTTACTGTGACAATATAATCGCCTGGCTCAAGGTTCGTAAAGAAAGAATCTTGTACAAAAACACCTTCCTGAATGCTGTACGTCACGGTACCAATACCTCCCGAGGAAGTAACATGAATCTCCCCGACGTCTCCCCCAATGGCAGGTTCGGTCGTAATCAATGTTTGAAGATTACAGGATAAAATTTCAAATACTGTGGTATCCTGACATCCTGCATCATCCTTTGCAATCAAGGTATACATACCGGGAACAAGATTTAAAAATGAATTTCCGGTTTGAAAAGTAGTTCCGTTATTAATGCTATAGGTGACCTCACCAAGACTGTTGCTGGCATCTACAAGCGCTATACCATCGCCCGTACCTGGAGCTGATTCATGCACTACACCAACCTGCAAGGCAAAGAGACACTGGTCGGTAAGACAAAACTGGTTATTTGACTGTGAACCAAAATTAGCTTTGGGAAGATCTGCAATGAGCACAGCAGATTCGTTGTATATTTCATAATCACCTTTTACGCCCTGCGCAGACATTCCATCCCCAAAAGCATCATAGATTGTAAAAGTATAGCATTCCTCAGGGTCCAAACAGAATTGAAAAGTATATGTGTTTTGCTGCTCAGCAAATGGACCTGCAGAAGCAATGATGTTGTTTTCATGATCGAAGAGTTCCCAGGTGGTTTCTTCCGGAAAATTATCTGTGGTAAAATTCAGAAATACATTTTGACCAGAGGGGTGAGCTGTCAGTAACCAGGCCGGTTGATTGTTGGAGGGTACTTCATCGGTATAGATGTAATTTACAGTATCAACATTGATCGAAAATTGATTTTCTCCTTCACTGATCCCGGCAGAAAAAACAACTGTTGTTTCCTCTCCAAAAGGCAGGGATCCGATCCATGTAAGTGTATCTACCGGCGTGCCGGCATATAATACTGTGTACACAAAGTGTTTGACAGTATCAAGTCCAGTATTCTTGACCAGCAATGAAATTTCTGTTTCTTCAGAACACACGACTCCAACATTCCCTTCCACCACATATTCAAGTGCGACATCTCGGAGACCAAATTTCGTGACCATGAAGGTCAGCGTATCGTTTCGTTTATTTCCATCGTTGTCGAGAAAGGTCGCAATACGCAATGGATAGGTACCTGCTGCCTGAATATCAAAAGGAGTAGCAAAGGTAAATGTCAGTTCTTCATCAATCGGCAGGCTGTCGATATCAGCGATTTCTGTTATCCATGCTCCGTTGTTAAACTGGTATCCTATTGGAAAATCAAATACCGTTGTCAGACCACGATTGAATACACTAACACTCAAGCTCTGGGCGCCTAGGGTTGCATCATTGGCCGGGGACAGTAGGCTGAGTGGAAATACATCTATCGTATCCCTGCTTGCGGCAAACGCTACAATCCTGGTGGCCCAGGTATTATCAGCGGGCAGATATTGACCAACAAACCAAAATGTTGATTCATCTGCCGGATCAACAGACATGGAGAAATAATCGCCGAAGCGATCAAAGCCCTGTGATCCTGAACCGGTAGCAAATTCATACTCTGTAAAGGTCATGACACCCGTGGGATCTCCTGCATATCTTCCCGTGTAGCGCAAAGATGGATGTTTATCAGGTCCTGAAACTGCGTATCCAAGTCCAATGCCGCCCTGGCCATCCAAGGCTATTGAAGGCATAAAACGGTGTATTCCATCATCAGAACCCACCGTACCTTCCTGGAAGATGTGCCAGTCTTCCATAGAAGTTTTCCGGAACTCAATCCACCTGATACCTGCTACATCCTCACCTGTAACATCTACCATGAAGGCCATAACAAATGCTTCATGCGTTCCGAAATTGCGGTATTGGGCTTTATTGCAGATGATCCATTCTGCTCCGTCTATGCCCTGACCATTAGGTTGTGGAATACAGGAAAAACCACCGGTATTTTCTTGCTGGCAACCATCGGTATCATAAGGGGCAGTTGGTATTGATAATTGCTCAATGTTGGAGTTGGCTGAATTATCCCAGTCAATATTGATTTTATGGAACACGATTTCATCAGTCGTAGTGGTTCCCCAATCATCATCATTTAATTTTACCACAATTCCCGGGCTCCCGGCAGGAGGTGCAACTAAACCATCCCAATCCACAGGCTGGCCCACTTCAAAAGAAATGCCCCCGATTTTCGGAACTGTTAGCCGCTGGATCCTGGCTGTTTCAACACCAGCTAATATATCCTCTCGATTTATCGCATATATGGGAAAGTTGCTGCCCCCTTCATTGGTTGTAAGATAATAGGCATCTCCCCAGATCCCGTATTTAGGAAAATCAGGAAACCGTGGGGTCTGAAAGGCATATGCATCCCAGCTACCTCGGGGATCACTGGTATGGGATATCGCAATGAGTACCCTATTGTTGGAAGGGAATTCCGTCAGGAACCATCTGTCAACTGCCTGGTCATATAAGAGTATTGGATCACCGGCCGAGGTCTGTTGAACCTGACTCCAAATAGAATTGGCAGAAATCAGGCCACTGACAGGTATCCCTGCCTTATCAAATACCCTGAAAAAGGTAGCATTGACAATTTCAACATAGAAATCTCTACCGATATCCCCATTGACGTCAGGAGGCGCAGAACCGGAGGCGGCTTCACCAATACCTTCAATATTGATGATAGGCAGGATATCATTCATTGGCATCCGGCTATGTGCTGGATTAAAGAGTGGATCATGTCCTGTAGGAAGTGCTTCGGGATTGTGGGTGAGCATCTGTCTTCTGCCGGCGAAATTGGGGATGATCCTCGGTTTATTGGCCTTTCGCTCTCTCAGTTTGGAGGAATCAGTGGGTAAGGCACTTACCCTGTCATACAAGGGTTTGGTCGTTCCTAATTTAACAGCAAATGTGTTCTCAGCAGTGAAATACTGCTGTGCGGTCAGGGTATTCGCAATGCTGGATACCAGCAAAGTTATACCAACCAATATGCATCTATTAAAGCAAACTGGCTGCTTTACAGGTAGAGTATAGTTCATCGTCCAAAATTAAGAAAAAGATACATGAGGTCAACCTACTATTTGGTTGTGCCAGTTGACGACAATCTGTGCAATGCTTGCTGACCAAATCAACTGGAAGAAAAGACCTCTGATCGGCTAAACCAGACTCATGTTTTTGAAGAGCAAATACCGATTGATTAAAGATATATTTCTTAGATTGAAAGCACCTGTTTGTCAACCGAATTGAAATCAGAGATCCATATAGAACTTGAAAGTTCAGGAATAAGCACATAGCAAATTCGATAGATTCCACGCCTATGATTAAAATAGGTTAATTGATCCACATGCTATTTAATTTTAGCAATCATCACGTCCGAATTTTATTGATTACAAGCCCTCCCCCATACACCAATAACTTCAAGTAGGCATCCATTTAATGCTGTTTAATTAGTTTAACTCAAAATAACATAATATGGTTTAAGTCAAATTAATGGCAAGCTTATATTTCAACTTGAATAAATGGAAATCAACAGTGAATGCACCCACGTATCGTGAAGGAAATTATGGCTGCTATCCGCTGTCAGTATTCTGTACCAAAAACAATATGGCTTATCTCCTGTTTGGTTTGGTACAATAAATGCAGTTACCTTTGTATTATACCGAATACGTTTAATTATTTCTGATTCGGTATCATTAATTAGGCATTACATTTGAATCAATATTTTTTAACTAAACGAATGAACATGAATGATCCAGAATTGAAGGCTATGTCAGCGGTATATGACGCACTGAATGGCCTAGATGCAACGACCCGTAAAAGAGTTACGGATTGGGTTTTGGCAAAATTAGGGAGCGGTCAAGGCGCACCATCAGAAACGAAGGGTGCAAAGCGTGGACGTAAACCGGGTGCAAAGAAGGCAGCCAAGAAAGTTGCCGCTAAAGCAACAGGTGCAAAACGCGGCCGTAAGCCAGGCTCAAAAAAAGCAGGGGCTAAAAGCGGCTCAAAAAAAGTTGCTGCTAAATCAACTGCAAAGCCTGCGAAGAAGGCAGGTAAAAGAGGACGTCCTGCAGGATCAATTAAAAAGGCTGCTAAAAAAGTAGTCGCCAAGGCTGGTGGCTCAAAAAGGGGAAGCCCTCGTAAATCAGCCGGTGCTTCAGCTCCAGCTGCAGCCTGATCACGGATGGTTTAAATGAAAAAAGCCTGATGATATTTCATCAGGCTTTTTTCATGGTTGCCAGATTAAAGGCCGCTAGTACATCATTGTAAAATCATGTATTTACGGCCTCTTCTGTTTTGCATTGTTATAGTACGACCAGTTTGAAAGGCGCGGCTTCACCGTTCATTTCAAACAGTACAATATACACACCGCTGGTTAAAGCAGCATCAGATAAATCCAAGTTACCTGTGCCTGAGGTAATCGTTCTAGACAGAAGACGCTGACCATCCAGATTGACTATGGTCATAGTGCCTTTGCCATTCGTCAGGCCTTTCCAGCTGACCATTACGTCACCCTTTGAGGGGTTAGGCGTTATGGAAATAAATGCACTCCAGTCAGGTGTTGTTGTGGAAACAGTTCCAGTGATGACCACGGGTGTTGTCGCGTTGGACCAAACACATCCATTAGCATCTGTGATAGTATACCAGTATTCTCCCGGTACCAGGCCTTGAATACTTACTCCTGTTGCGCCATTGTTCCAGGTAACGCCATATGGTGCAGTTCCTCCCGCAACATCTATGCTGATACTTCCATTGTTTTGCTCCGTACCGGAAGCATTTACAATCTGGGTATTGGATACAGCCAGCGCATCAGGTTGACTGACCTGCACGACTGCCTGGCTTAAGCAACCATTGTGGTCAGTGATTATGCAGGTATATTGTCCGGCATGGAGCTGGTTGATTTCAGGTGTTGATTGGGCTCCCACATCCCACAAATAACTGTATGGGGCGACTCCGCCGTTAACGGTTAGCACCGCTGAGCCGTTTGCTTCTCCGAAACAACGTACTCCGGAAATACTTGCAAGGTGCTCTACAACAGGTGGCTGCTGAATAGTATACGGGCCAGCTACAAATGGACAAACATTTGCATCTAACACTACACATTCCACCATGCCGGCAGGCAAATTAGAGAAGGTGTTTTCTAATTGATAAGAACCACCATTAAAGGAATAACTAAAAGGCCCTACTCCACCTGAAAGGTCAACAGAAACCAATCCGTTTGCCTGTCCAAAACACAGGTTGTCTACAATGGTAGATCCAACCAGGATAATCGCTTCTGGTTCGGTTATAGTGTATTCGCCAATGAACAGATTTGCCTGTTCATCAGAAACAACCAGCTGGTATAAACCTGCCGGAAGATCAGCGATATTGGGATCTGTATACATCTGGCCACCAGGACCTGTCCATATATAAGTATAATTGCCTGTGCCACCATTAACCTGTACAGTTATGCTACCTGTTGAATCTGCATTACAGAGTACATTCTGAATGGTGGCCAGAACGCTGATCAGGCTACCGCCCTGTACTACCTGAACCTGGTAACAAATACTGCTTGATCCACAGCCATTCTGAACAGAGAGGCAAACATCATAGGTACCTTCCGCTGGAAAAGTGTGAACAGTATTTGGCTCTGAAGAGGTATTTCCATCACCAAAATTCCATAGCCAACCTGACAGATTGCTACCGGTAGAAATGTCGGTACCAATCATGGTCAGACTGCTGGTCTGATACTGATAATTTGCAACCGCAGGATTGATTTCGTTATTGATTACAACAGAATCTACATTCGAACATGAATTTGCAGGGTTTGTGACTGCAATGATGTAGAGTCCCGGAGCATCTACAGTAGGTATGTAGGTATTTCCTCCGGATAAAATATGTCCGTCAGGGGTTGTCCAGTTAATTGTGTTAGCTGGATCTCCATTTCCTTGCAGCGCAAGTTGAAGTTGCTCACACGTCATTAGTGTATCATCACCGGCAGTGACTTCAGGAGGATCAACTGTGGTTAACACTTCCACCTCATTTTCAACAGGACAACCACTAAAAATATCTGTTACAAGAAGAATATAATCACCTGCCTGGTCAACAGTTACAGTGGATTGATTGGTTGGGCCGACGATGTTACCGTTGGTAGTAGTCCATTCATACTCATAGTCACCACTTCCTCCCTGCACATAACCGGCTACTTCTGTGGTTGGCTGTAAGCAAGTTATAGTAGGGTTAGGTGAAAAATAAAGTTCAGGTGCAGCTTCATATTCGATTTCAACAGTTTCTTCCCAAATGCATCCGTTTCCATCCTCAACACTTGCTATGACATTGCCTGCATATAAATCCACAATAAGGTTGCCCTCTACATTTCCTTCAGATGAAAATACCTCATAGCTTCCTACCCCACCTTCAATTTCAAGTGCTATCGTTCCATTCCCTTGATCACAATATTCAGGTGTCGTTTCATAGGTAGCGACTAGTTCTTCCGGTTCATCAACGGTGAATGACTCTTCAAAAGTGCAACCATTGACGTCGGTAGCAACAACAGTATACAAGCCAGCTGCTACATTGATAATATTTTGTGTTTGGGCGCCATTACTCCAGTCGTAAGCGAAAGGAAGATTTCCTTCTTCCAGTTGAATACTAACTGCCCCTGATGCGGCTTCAAAACAAAGCGCATCCTCAACTTCTGAAAAAGCCAATCCGATAGGGAATTCCTCTCCGGTGATGACGATATCTTCAATGACATAATCTTTTCCATTGCTTTCAGTCACTGTCACACTGTATGTGCCTGCTCCTACATTCTGAAGGGAAGGGGCATGAGAACCATTACTCCAGTCATAATCGATTGGGCTTACGCCACCAGTGACATCCAATGTGATACTTCCCTCACCATAACATACCGCAGGCTCTATACTTGCTATTTCAGCAGAAAGACCGCAGCTTGTAATAAATTCTGCCCATTCTGATGAAGGGACTTGTCCCAGTTCATAGATCTTATAGTCAGAGCAAACAGCATATAAAGTTGGGTAATAGGCAACCTGATACTGATTGGCCGTAGGATTACCTGGTGGAAGATCAATAAGTGGATAAGGTATTGCTTCCACCCAGTTACCCTGTGACTCATTGGTTTCTCCCAGTAGATCATCCATACCTGTAGACCAGTCCGCTTCGATAAAGAAGACCTGAGCATCGTCGAGGCCATTAGGACCATGGTCTTCCCAGAAGGTCTCTAAATGACCACCCTGCATATAGTTCCAGCAAGGGCCACACCACGTGGCAGAAAAGTCAATCGCTACCATTTTCCCCTGATCCAAAAGGTCATAGAGATGATAGGTATTTCCATAGATGTCCGTAAGTGTCCAATCCGGAGCTGTAGAGCCGTCGGCCATCTGTGCAGATACCCTCAGTGGGGCAAATAAGGCAAGCAGAAGAAGGATGAGTAAATTTTGTTTCATAGTCGAATTACAGAGTTTTGTTCTGCGAAAATACTAAAATTATTTTATTATGAAAGTTTTTAATATGGTTTACAATATTTATGTAAAAATTGTATTCATTGCTTAACCTCGTAGTTTTATAACCTTTATGAAAAAAAATTGTATTTACAACTTGGCTTCATAGTTTTACCTGGATGTTTCGAATCCTTTCTTTTTTATCTCTGTTTATACCTCTTCTTGCCTTTTCCCAGCGTCCGGGGTATTCAGGAAATCCCCCAAAAGGGTTGACGGGTACTATCTCTGGATTGGTAACTGATAGTATCAGCGGTGAAGCCATTTCCTTTGCCTCTGTTGGCCTTTATGATCAGGTTTCGGGACAACTTATCAATGGAGGTATTTCAGATGCAAGCGGAAATTTCAGGATTACAGACCTCCCTGCCGGTAACTACAAGCTTCAGGTGGTATTTGTAGGTTATGCTGTTAAGGAAATTAATAACCTGCGTCTGACCGCCCAAAAACCCGATCTGAATTATGGCATCATTTTCCTGACCCAGGAAAGCCAATTGTTAAATGAAATCAAGGTTGTAGGCCAGGCCCCGCTGATTGAAGCTCGTCCTGACAAGATTGTCTATAATGCAGAGCGGGATCTTACTACACGAGGAGGCGATGCTGCGGATGTCTTGCGTAATGTACCCTTGCTGGCAGTTGATTTCGATGGGAATGTGTCTTTGAGAGGGTCAGAGAATATACGAATACTAATCAATGGAAGGCCTTCAGGTATTTTTAATGCCAGTGTGGCTGACGCGCTTAAAATGATGCCCGCAGACCAGATAAAGTCAGTGGAAGTCATTACATCCCCTTCTGCTAAATATGACGGGGAGGGCACAGCCGGTATTATAAATATTATCACTAAGAAAAAAAGTATAGAAGGCCTAGCAGGGTCGGTTGAACTGACAGGTGGCACGAGGTCAAACCGGGCTAACCTGAACATGAATTATGGCAAGGGAAGGCTAGGATTGAATGCATCAGGAGGTGGACATTATTCCTGGCCCGCCGAAGGTACCAGCAGTTTCAGACGAGAGGAGTTTGGCATCGCAATACCCAGTTTGTTGACTCAGGATGGTTTTAATACATCGTCCAGGCTCGGATATAGAATTAACGGAGGGGCTGAATATAATATCAATGGGTTTAATACCATCAGCAGCAGTATTAGCTTCAGAGGCCACAATACAGATAATCTAAATGATGTTTTATCAAGCTATACGGAGAATGACATCGTTGAAGAGGTCTACAGACGGACCACGGATGGATTTTCTCATCGTCTGGGTTGGGAATGGGAAAGCAGCTTCAGGAAGAAGTTCGTCAGAAAAGACCAAGAATGGTCTATGGCTTTTGAGCTGGATATAGACGATGATGAGCAAGAATCTGAATATGATCTGGCCTATGCACTCCCCCTGACGCAACCAAATGCGCTGGAAAACAACATTGATCTAGGTGATAATATTGAACTGACTATGCAAACCGATTATGCTCATCCCTTTGGTGAGGATGTGGTGATCGAAACCGGACTGAAAGCGACACTCCGCATTATAGAAAGTGATTTTAGCTTTCTGGAATTTAATCCCGATGTGAATACGTGGGTTGACGACCCTTTGCGGACGGATATATTTTTTTATGATCAGAATGTCTACGCGGGCTATGTCAATTCCAATATCCAATTTGGAGAGAAAATGACATTAATTGCAGGCTTACGGATGGAAGTAACCGAACTCAATGGTGATTTCAAAACATTTGACAGCCCCTTTGCAAATCAATACACCAACTACTTGCCCAATATTACGTTATCCCGAAAAACCGGTGAATATAATCAGCTTAAGATTAGCTATAATCAGCGCATCCAACGCCCCAATCAGCGTAATGTCAACCCATACATAGAATATAATGATGCCCGGGATATCTCTTACGGAAATCCAACACTAGGACCTGAGTTTGTCCAACAGATGGAAATAAGTTCCAATTTTTTTCTAAAAGGAAATATGGTCAATATATCCGTATTCGGACGCCGGACTGAAGACCTGATCGAGAACCTCCTGAAGATTACGGATGAAGGAGTATCTGAAACGACCTATGAGAATTTTGGGATCCGCAATTCAATAGGTATCAATGTATTTGGGTCGGTCGCTATCACTGAAAAAATATCCTTTAGAGGAGGGTTTGACGCCAATTTCTGGAGTGCGGATGGTTTCTTTGAAGGTGAAGAACTGACCAATACCGGGATTGATTATAATGGCAGGTTAACTCTTACCTGGAAACTGATGGAGACCCTTATCCTAGAGGGTTTTTCAATGTTTCGATCCCCGACCTATACAGTACAGGGTAAGCTGCCGAATTGGGTGATGTCGAGCTTCGCAATCAAGCAGGACTTGTTTAAAAGGAAAATGGTGGTTGGTATCAATATATCTCAGCCTTTCAGTGAAAACCGAACCTTTGAAAAGGAATTGTCAGGGAATGATTTTTATCAGAATAATACAACGGTTAGACCAGTCAGGTCAATTGGCCTGACGCTAGGGTATCGTTTCGGAAAACTTGATTTTAAAGAAAGAAGTGGCAAAAAGAAGATCAATAATAATGATCTGAAAGAGGAGCAAGGAGGAGATAGTCAGTTTTAAGCGGCCCATTCGGGGAAAGAATGCCGTTAGGTATTAATTCAATTGGAGTGTCAAAGGATCCATCCTGCCGGGCTTTCAGGTGCTGGATAGTGATGACCAAAGGGCAATAAAAAAGCTGGGAGGTTCACTTCAGAACTACCCAGCTTTACAAATTATAATCCCATGAACATATCCTTGATATATTTAGATAATCTAAGCGAATTATTTCTTCTAAAGAGGACAGAAAGTTGCCGGTCGGCAACTTCCTATCCATCAGAATTATAATCCCATGAACATATCTAAATTAGAGTCTGGTACTTCTACCCGACTTTTCGTTTCTCTTTCAATTGATGATACAATTATCAGGAGATTTCAAGATCTGAACAAGTACAAAAAAACATAATTGTTACGGATAAATAATTCAAATTAAATTAATATATAATATCTAAATACTTGATAAATATTAC
>JAWXAW010000175.1:0-3518 GCA_034439675.1 Saprospiraceae bacterium
AGTTTGCGAAGGTCAGCAGATGGCCCTCAATGCAACACAAGATGATGCCACCTACCTGTGGTCTGATCAATCTACAACTCCTATTTTGGTTGTTGAACAAGCAGGCACCTATGCAGTGACTGTAACCAATGAATGTGGTAGCTCCAGTAGTATAAGCGAAGTCACCTTTGTTCCTTTGCCGGAGGCAGCGTTAATGGATACAGCGCTGTGCGAAGGGCAGGAAATTATCTCCGATGTGACTGTAGAAGGCGGTTCGTATACATGGTCGGATTTTTCTACATCACCTATATTCCATGTTGATCAGCCAGGCCTCTATGCGGTAACCGTAAGCAATGCATGCGGCATAAGTACTGCTTCAATCCATGTCGATGAGCGGAATTGTGATTATAAATTATACATGCCAAATGTTTTCTCTCCTGATTGCGATGGCATAAATGATGCCGTAGGACCGATTGTTACAGCGCCACCATTGGAGTATCAGTTAACGATATTTGACAGATGGGGAAATCAGGTCTTCGTTTCAATTCAGTATCAGGCCACCTGGGACGGTCGATTTAAGGGCATCCCTTCACCCCCGGGTGTTTATGCTTATTCACTTCGTGCATGGTTCTCAAATGAACCTGAAAAAGAACTAAAAGGAAACATTACCTTATTGCGCTAATATCCCAAGCACCCTGAGAAAAGAAATAGGACTTTTCATTTGTTAAGAAGAAAAATTACATTATTTTAGCACAAACTCTGATCGAATGGAATCATACGAACAACCAACTCCCTCGCTACAAATTGATTCAACCAGCAGTATGTACCTGCGGGAAACCTCCAAATGGGCTAAATTTCTGTCCATCGTTGGTTTTATCATGTGCGGACTATTAGTGATATTGGCCTTTTTTATTGGCCGTATCATGGCATCCCTTTCCCCTCTTGGCGATTTAGAGGGTAGCGGTACGTATTCCTCCTCCTCTGTCTTTGGAGGCAGAATGCTGACCATCTTATACTTAATCATTGCCGTGGTCTATCTTATGCCTTGTCTATACCTGTATAGATTTGCTGAGAAAATGCAGCTAGCCCTTGCCTCAACTGATCAGACATTCCTTACCTCATCATTTTCTAATCTGAAATCTTTATTTAAGTTTACGGGTATCCTTATGATCATTATGCTTTGCTTGTATGGACTAGGGATCCTGATTGCCCTATTTTCATTTGCAGCCATCTTCTAATTTCAAAAACGATGTTGTGCCTGCTGGCTGAAAACATATTTCTGCCAGATAGTACATTTGCACCAGTTATTAGATTCAAAAAGAACGTATTAAAATATATAGTAGGAAATTGTCTGACTAAGTGTGAAAACGAAAATTCTTTTTTATATTTGACATCCACTAACGTTTTCTTCCCGAGGTTTTATATTGATAGTTTTCCCCTTTAAAGGGCATACTATGCCGGATACCACCATCTTAGGCTACCTTTTGTATTTTCTAACCAAATCAATATGTACAATGAAAAACCTTCTTTTCACCCTATTCCTGTTTACCTGGGCTAACATCTCCCTCCAGGCGCAAACTGATTATAAGCAATGGGAGACACATCGATTCAAAGTCAAAATGGGTCATAGTGAAAACTTTGAAAAAGGGTTAGCTGCCCACAACAAAAAATACCACAATGCGGCTCCCTACAAAACCGGAATTTTCGATATTACCACCGGGCCCAATTCAGGCGAATATGAATTGGTGATGGGGCCGATGACCTTTACACAGATGGACGGTAGACCATCCGGCACAGACCATGATGCAGACTGGGCAAAAGTCCTTGAACATGTTGAGTCTGTAGGCGAGACAATATTTTGGAGAGCAGATAAGGATATCCTATATGCCCCTGAAGGATCCGACGCATTTACTGCCATGCGATGGAGATACAATACAATCCGACCTGACCAGCGTGACCGCTTTACTGATCTGATGAAGCAAGTAGAGCAGGTTTTTGAAACCAAAAAAATGGGGGCAGGATTTGCAGCCTACTGGAGATATGGGGCTTCACAAGGTCCACATGTTTGTACTGAACTGAGTATGCCTGGTTTGAAATATTTTGATCGTGAAGATACCTGGGTGAAAGAATTTGAAGAAGTCCATGGAGAAGGCTCTTATGATCGCTACATAGAGGATCTCAACTTGTGTGTCGACAGGACCAAGACATATGATGAATTCGTAAAGTTCAGAACAGATCTAAGTAGCGACTACTAAAAATATACGTGGCTCTAGTTTACATGAACATTAACTAAGCCGGGGGATATCCTCCGGCTTTTTTATTTTCCACATTTCGCAACTATTACCAGTTCGCTGCGTTACAGCAGCAAGGACGACCCTCCCCGGCATTTAAGCTGACCTCCAGAGGAGACCAATTTTTGAAGCTCCCTTGGTGTACTATTTTCTAACCATTTAATTCGTATTCGAATGAAAAAGTCGTTCTTTTTTTCTATTGCAGTCATGGTAGGCATCATCGCTTTTCCATCCTGTAATGCAAGCAATCAAACAAAAGGAGCCGTCATTGGCGCAGGAGCAGGGGCCGCTGCTGGGGCATTGTTGGGCAAAGACAACAAAGCCGTTGCGATCATCTTGGGAGCCGCAGTAGGCGGAGTGGCCGGTGGACTGATTGGTAACTATATGGATCAACAGGCTGAGAAAATCCAGGCTGATCTGGATGGAGCAACCATAGAGCGCGTAGGCGAAGGTATTTTAATTACGTTTGATTCCGGAATTCTGTTTGATATTGAATCTTCTGCTTTAAAAGCTGAAACAAAGCAGAATCTAAATAAATTGTCCGAAACACTTAACAAATATGATGAGACTGAAATTCGTGTACTCGGTCATACAGATAATACCGGAACAGAAAAATACAATGCTGCACTTTCCAAAAAAAGAGCCGCTGCTGTCAATGAGTATCTGGTATCGAAAGGTGTAGCCTCGGCCAGGTTGACGGATATAGGGTATGGCGAACTGGATCCGATCGCTACCAATGAAACGCTTGAAGGAAGGGAATTGAACAGACGCGTAGAAATCGTGATTGTTGCAGACAAAAAATTACAACGTGCGGCAAAAAAAGGTGACCTTTCAGGGGAATAATTAAAAGTTTCCGAACAATCCATTGCTCCTTTTGCAAGCAAAGGAGAGGATAAGTTAATCTTCAAAACATTAAAATAACTATAAAAACTTAAAACCATGAAACAAACCGTAGGCATCATCCTACTCATCGCAGCACTGGCCCTTGGCTACCTTGGCTATGACAAGA
This sequence comes from Saprospiraceae bacterium, assembly GCA_034439675.1. Taxonomy (GTDB): domain Bacteria; phylum Bacteroidota; class Bacteroidia; order Chitinophagales; family Saprospiraceae; genus Opimibacter. The sequence goes on from JAWXAW010000175.1 coordinate 3,280, forward strand.
TGCAGAACAGTAAAGCTGCCATCAAGATCGGCGATCTTGAAATATCCGCTTCTGACAAAACGTCTAACGAATCAGCTTATCTGCTGCTGGGACTCGGGGCTGTTTGCCTGCTTGGCGGGCTCGTCATGATTACACGCAGTAAAAGCTGACCACCAGTATATCTTTTTGCAAATCAGAAAGAAAATTATAAGGGAATGGATGTTAGTCCATTCCCTTTTTTTGTGCCTCTACAAAAAAAA
>JAWXAW010000176.1:0-6144 GCA_034439675.1 Saprospiraceae bacterium
AAAGGTCAAGGTGATAACCGCCTTGGCACTTGTTAAACTTCCTAAAACAAGTATACCTACCAGGCTAAGATGCCGGAGTAGACTAATTGGGAAAGTAGTTAAGTTGAATTTGTTCATGGTACTCAGGTTAAGTTTATAATTCAAGATTGGTTTAATTGCTCTTTACGCTGTTCAGGCCATTGCATTGGCCATTTTAGTTGAAGAGTAAACAAGCGATTTCAAAGGGCATGTTTACATCTATGCTGCTATCTGAATCTAAATAAAATCTTTGATCATTCAATTACTCGGTTCTGATTGAAGTCCATCCATGTGGATATAGGGTCTTCAGACGTAAAAACTATACACAAGTACAGTATTACGTGCAGTCACATTACCAAATCATCGATTTTATGCTAATCATGAGATATCACTATGTGTTTATAAAGGACTTAAAACGTAAAACCCTAATATGGATCTCCTCCTTATAAACACCCTTGTAGAATCAGATGGACTGATAAGTCAAGGAATACGCCAGACAGCGTATGTCATTCATCAGGTTGAGATTAATATTTCGAAAAATATTAATATACTTAACACTAAGCGGTTTCAGGCCAAAAGTAAGAAACAATTCGGCATTGAACCTACTCTTTGTAGTATTTCCAAGCATTAGAGTTCAAAACGTATGCCAATCTTTTTTCATGATATCATATTAAATAATATAGTAATTTATAAATCACTGTTTTTGCATAAACAATCTATAGTATGACCAAGAAACTGGCATTATTTTAAGACTAATTACTTAAAAGAAGATTTTGTCAGCCTAACCGGGCCAATTGCATCTCCCACTTAATTTATTAAGAATCTATGACTCCTCGCTGTGAGGTCAGGAAGAAACAAATTAGCCGAAAAGGGCGGCTGACTATACAGCCTATCAGGCTAAAATGCCATAATGAGTAGCGGATAGTGATCCTGGAGATTTGCAACTTGACTATTATCTGTAAGCTACTTCAACTCGAATAAACTGCATGAATCGCCGTTACGTGATACGAACAGGTCTGTGCCAGATGATGTCTTTAGCGGAAGGATACTTCTTACATTTCCGGGAATGCTAAAACCACTATCTCCTGGGCTTACGACTTTGAAGTTACCACTTCCATCACCTATTAATATGGCTCCTACGGAAGCATCGTGTCGTCCAAACTGTGCATCTGTTCCGTAAAAATTTCCGCCCAACACTATATCAATTGCACTGTCATGATTTACATCCATGACTTTAATGGCGCGAACAGTTGATATCTGGGTATACTTAGGCAGTGTCCTGGGAGAGAATCCTATTCCACCTTGATTGAAAAAAAGGGTATGTGCAAATGTATTAGCCGTCAGTACTTTTGCATCTTTGAGTTGCTCTGCAGTAAAAATATCTTCCAGCCCTGCATTTGCGTATGGATGATAGCGGGTGAATTTCTTTTTCAAAAAGATCATCTGATCCAACATCCTGTCTCTGTATTGCAGTGGAAAACTTTTCTCCCCGTTATAAAAACAAAGGATCGGATCTACAGTGCCGTTCTTGTCAAAATCTTTATAATATAATGTAGCCGGTTTTCCTGGACTTGCCTGGATATAGGAATTCAAGCCAACATTACCAGCCACTATATCCGGAAAGCCATCATTATTGATATCTGCTATTTCCAATGAATACCACCATCCGGATAAGTCGGACAATCCCATATCTGCGGTAACATTTACAAACTTATTGTTGACTTTCCTGAAAACGGAAATGGGCATCCACTCGCCTGCGACAATTAACTCTTGCGACCCATCCTTGTCAAGGTCGGAAAAATGGGCATCGGTAATCATCCCCAAATTCATCAAACCCTCAGACCATTCAGGTGTCACATTGGTAAACTTTCCGTTATCATTCCTTAACAGGCAGCTTACCGGTGGTAGCGGATATTTCCCGGGACTGATCCTGCCCCCTATAAATAAATCCATATCACCATCACCATCGAGGTCAGCAGCAGCAACACACCCTCCACTTGTGAACAACTGTGGCAATCCATTCGCCACTTTCGAAAACTCACCTTTGCCATTGTTGATATAAAGTCTGCTCAGATAAACAGGATCTCCCATTGTTTTTTCATTTCCTCCACTGATGACGATAAGATCATTTGAGCCATCGCTGTCTGCATCGAAAAAGAGGGCTGCCACATCTTCATACATCGAGTCTTTAACAAAGTCGATCGTTTGAGCTATTGCAAAACCGCCACCCCGCTTTTGCAACATAAGTTTGCCTGCATAACCAGCTGCTCCTCCCAGAAAAATATCATCCAGTGCATCCCCGTTTACATCCCCCACTGCAGTTGCAGGACCCTCTTCGGAATATTTCTGGTGCAGGAGAGGTTCGCGTTTGAAATCAATAAATATATTCTCCTTATGTCTGGCTTCCGGGGGAAGTTTGGCAGAAATATCTTCAAAGAAGAGTTTTCTGGGCGCCATAGGCTTATACTTTGCACCGGAGGAATTTTTCAAAACCTGATGTACTGTATCTATAGCCGGGTTTTCAATTACCTGAATGCTTCTATCAGGCCAAACGATCTCCACGGAACTAATGGTGGTACGATCTCCGATTCCAAAATGGATGACCGGTTCAACGCTTGAGAAAAAACCACGTGTGGGGTAATAGACCTGATCCTGCGATTGTCCATCAGTTATGTTGATCCGCACCCGGGTGCCGTAAGTTGTTTTCCCCTTCTCCCCTTTCAGCGTAAAACGAATAAAATGGTTGGCTCGTGATGATTTACCATCATTCTTCAATATAAATGCAGGCTCGTCAATGTTATTGACTATAATATCAAGGTACCCATCATTATCAAGGTCCGCATAGGCAGCACCGTTTGAAAAGGCCGGCGTACCACTGTTCCATATTTTTGAGACATCACTAAATTGCAAATTGCCATTATTCCTGAACAAGTAGGAATTGACCTTAACGCTGGGAATCTGCTCTACCCAGTTTAACATACTCATTTGCTTTGCTGCATATTCTTTCCGGAGAGAATCAGTAGTATATCGCGCATAGTCCTGGTTTGTCAGATCCCTTTTGTACCCATTGGAGATGAAAAGGTCCTTCCATCCGTCATTGTCATAATCTGCAAACAATGCGCTCCAGCTCCAGTCTGTTGCAGCTGTATTGGACAAAAATCCAATATCGCTGAAGGTACCATTTCCGTTATTAAGCTGTAAAGCGTTATGGACGAATTGTGCCTTCAGTCCGATGCTGATCATCTGGTCAAACTTGTCATAGTTCTGAATCATCATCAGCATATTCTGCCTGTAATGATCACGTGGAAGCATATCGAGCGTGATAAGGTCCTGATAACCATCGTTATTGATATCTGCAAAATCTGAACCCATTGAAGAAATGGATGAGTGCCTGAAATAATCAGAAAAACGTTCTGTAAATGTTTTATCTCCGTTATTGATATAAAGGAAATCTGGTTTTACATAATCATTGCAGACATAAATATCTGGCCTGAGATCGTTATTAAAATCACCTATTACTGCGCTAAGGCCGAATGCCTCGTTTTCAATACCGGCCTTACGCGTGATATCGGTAAAGTGGTTGCCTGTATTTTCATAAAGCCGGTCACTAATGAAACTATAATCTGTCGGCTTCTTCAATTCGATCTGCCCTTTATCATTGTAAACAACATTGAGATTATTGGCTTCGGACTGGTTCCAGGGATGATTAACCAGGTAAAGATCAAGGTCGCCGTCTGTATCCATGTCAAAGAAATAAGCTTGAGAAGAATAACTGGCATCATCAAGCCCATAAGCTGCCGCCTGCTCACTAAATGTCAGATCCCCATTATTGATATACAACATCTTCTTGCGGTATTGAGGATCATTTACCATTGATTTGCAGAGATAAATATCCAGCAGGCCATCCCCATTAATATCGACCATGGTAACCCCGGTCTTGAAACCATACCCACCATCAACACCTGCAGAAGCTGTGATATCCCTGAATTTAAAATTTCCTTCATTGAGATACAACTTATGGAATACCATTCCCCCGGTAAAGTATAGGTCAATCAAGCCATCATTATTAATATCGCCTGCAGCAACTCCACCTCCGTTATACAGATATCCGTACAGATTGATATTCATTTCATCCGTCTCGGTGATGGTGTTTGCAAATGTGATTCCTGTAACCGTTGAATCCAACTGCGTAAAGAGGCCCTTTTCATCCTCGAGAGTAGCAGATTCATCAAACGAAATAGTCTGCAAGTCCTTATCGCTACTCTTCTCATTACAGGACACGATGGCAGCACTTAAGACCACCGCAAGAAGAAAATTCTTCATATTAAAATTTTTGTTAGCATCACCATTCGGTCATACAACATGTCGTTAAAGAGATCCTTCGAACATGCCTCTGTAAAGATATCAGAAGTAGTGCATTCGATATCTATCAAACTACCGGCAACCATTTAAACACTGCCCGTCAGAACCGGAACTGCAGACATCTACCTTAATGAATCCAAGACAAGTTGTCCTATAAATCTTCCTTGCCTGTTACCTTCTGTGATACCATTCATATAGTGTATCCCAGCATAAAAACGGCTCAGACTTACTTCCCACGCTGCCTCATGAAAACCGTTAAAATGCCTGACCGGATGATTGAAAAGCACCTCCGTTGAATCCGTAAATGCATAGTTGTCACCAAAGGTGTGGGTTAGTATACTTGCAGCAGCAGCGGATATAGCACTATGTCCGCTTGTATACTCAGGAAATGGAGGTGTCTGGATCAAAGGAGTCCAGGTGTTATCTATATTTTCCTGGATATAGGTGATGGGTCGAACCAGGTTAGTCCTATACTTCTCATACCAGCATGAAATGATAGCATCAAACATGGCTATGGATGTATAGGTATACGCCTTGGTCACTTTGAACAAAGTGCTATTGTCTCTCCTGCTGATCTGGCTGATGATATTCAACCAATGCCCGGGTGGGGAAATCTTATGGATGACGGATACAAGATGGCCATGGTGCTCAGAAGTATTGGGGTTGTCATCCCAATATAAGGCAATTGCGACTTTCTCCTCATCCAGTTCTTTTGATTGCTGATACACAGCATTGACCATTTTATAAAATTCTGATTCTCTGGCAGGATCATATGGCGGTGGGGGTGTACATCTATATATACCCGCACTGTCGATTACCATAGGTCTAATTTTAAACCAGTTTGACTCCAATCCAACTACATAATCTGGAGGTGTTTCAATCCATTCCCCCGTCTTCTTCGTACTTGTCCATCGATCCATCGTACGCGTCTCTATATAATTATCCTGGTTTATCCATTCGATCATATGTCCGGTGATTTCATCCGAACACCTTACAGAAGCTTCAATCACTGCAGCGCTAAACCCGCCTTCTTCAGCCTTAAACAAAATGCCTGTGGTCAAATCATCAACCTGGTCTTCTGAAAAAACCACCTTTTTAGCAGTCTTACAAAAAGACAATAATGCAGTTAGCTCCGCGTCAGCGCCTTTTACATCGACATCATTTATGGGGGGTAATCCATTGAGCCTGCCGGCAAGTGGTTGAAGACTATCCGGAAAAAATTTCTGAATCGTCATATAGAAGGCTATATGTGGATAAGCATATACCCTCGATGCGATTGGTGGCGGAAAGCCATCCTCCATGGCAATCTCCAGAAGCCTCCAGTTCAATTGGTGGAGATCTTCAACACCAAATGCTTTTGGTTGTATGGTTGTAGAATTGCGGCAACCGTAAAAAAACAACCCTATAAGAATAATAGCTATGCTTTTCATGGCGTAAAGATAACTTATACACATCCAAAACCTGAATTGAACTAATGATCGATTTCAATTCGTCTGGGATTACAATACAAGGCCGTCTGACTTGTCAACCGGCTTGAACCATCCAGATAAAAAGAGAAAGCCTCTCTCCAGCGAACTGAAGAGAGGCCGTCTCTTGTAGCGAACCCTATTGCTAGAGTTCACTTTTATCGACAACGATTACTCGATGATGATCATCTTCTTCGTTGCTGAGTACTCATTTGCATCTAATCTGTAGTACAGAACACCTACGGCTGGAATGTCTTTGCTGCTCACAGATACTGTATTGTATCCCTTCACAGATTCT
>JAWXAW010000177.1:0-3226 GCA_034439675.1 Saprospiraceae bacterium
ATTATGGTACAAAAGTCCTTACCACCTTTGGCAACCTTGAAGATGCTGAGACTATCCTGGTACCGACCAAATTCGATCTTGGTGATTATAGTGTAAGACTCACGAGAAAGGCAAGTAATTTATATCATGTGGAAGGTACAGATTTCTATATAGCAACCAAATATGGCTATGAATACAGCACATATGACGACGCCATTTTAAGTGTCGAAAGTCAATATGGATATACATGGTAGCTGTTATAGCGCCGAAAATTGAATTAAAGGCACTTATTAAAGCCTTTTTCAATTGAATTTCGATCGTTTGATACTCTATTTTGGACTTTGGTGCTTTAAATTGCAACAGCTTTTTTAGGTAATAGCGAATTACCGGATCAGCCATTAAACCTCCGAATGTGCATGCTGCGGGGACTTTTTTCACTAGCCTTTTCAGCCGTGCCCATCTCTTGGCTCTCCCGCCGCCCGTATGAGGCGGGATCTTTGGTATGCTTCGACCTGCTCTGCTACCTGCCTGTAGTCGGTAATTAATAATGTCAGTTTTCGGCAAATAAGAATGTAGGTATTTCCTACATTGCTAATTACCGATTTGCAAAGTAACTAAATTCAAAGAACTGTATTTTCAAAGATGGTTTTTCTGTTGTCCAGCCGGTAAGATTTGCCGGAAAGCTTGATGATTTCGCAGTTGTACAGCAGCCTGTCGAGTATGGCGGTCGTCAGGACTTCATCATCCAGTACCTCCGCCCATTGATCCGGGTTTTTATTGGTGGTGACGATGATGGAAGCATTCTGATGGAAGTGATTGATCAGATTGAACAAGGCTACAGACTGTTTCTTTTCGATTGGAAACATCATCATATCATCAATGACCATGAGGTTTGCCTTGAGTAGGGTTGCATATTCAATGGCGGCTGTCCGGGTAATGTCCTTCATTTTGAGCAGATAAATGAGGTCTTCCATGGTCCTGAAGAATGCCTTGTATCCTTTTTTCAGTGCTTCATGACACAAGCCCGTTGCGATAAATGTTTTACCGGTTCCGCTGGGGCCCATCAGGATGATGTTGAAGTTTTGTTCGAGCCAGATGCATTCCCGAAGCTGTGTGATTTGTTGTTTAGAGATGCCATTATTGCGGTTGTCTTCCCACAGGTTAAGATCTTGTGCCATGGGAAGTTTGGCATGTTTGAGTCGTCTGAGCAATTTCTGTTTGTTTCGATGACCGATTTCTGTTTCCATCAGGTTCAGTGCAAAATCAAGGTAGCTGCTCTCTTCCTGCTGTGTTTTCATCAGCAGATCGTCTACCGTTGCACTTATACCGGTGAGATTGAGTTGTTTGGCAAGCGTTCGTAATGTTTCTGTTTTTGTTTGCATGGTTTGTTAGTTTAGTAATTGTTTATAATCATTCAGGTTGCTCCTTTGCGGAGAGAGTCCAGGGCGCAATTTATTTGGTTGTTTGTTTCCTGTGATCTTCTCGCTGTCCGGGTCAGGAAGGGCGAGTAATACTGATTCAAAGTCACTGGCTTTGTAGATTTCATTTTCGATGCAATAGTGCAGTGCATGATCACATTGCCCGATGGTGTATTTTTCACACACGGTACGGATGATCCGGAGTTGATCCCGAACGTACCTTCCATACTGTTTGCGTATGCTTTCAAGATATAGAGCGGCTTTTTTCTTATCGGAGAACCGCCCGGCCACTTGTGCAATGAGTTCGTTAATGCCCACGGATGAATCCCGAAAATGGTTGTTGTTGCTGACGAGTATGCCTTTGAGGTGTGCTATTTTATGTCGGGCCAGTTCCTGTCCTTCCAGGCTCTGGATAATCAGCTCATCGTCCTGAGGGATTAAAACAACAGTGCTATCCGGAGTCTTGTAAGTGCCAAGAGGAAGACTATAAAAATTGCCTTTAAAACTGATTGTGTTGTCTTTTCTAACCTTGTATTGTAATGCATCCACCACCAGCTCAAAGGACGGTCTGAGAGGCTGCAAATGATTTTTTTCGATCATCCATTGTTGTACGGGAGGTAGGCGGGTGGTGGCATGTTCTTTGGCATTGGCCGTTCTTTCCAGCCATTCTGTGGCCTGCGCGTTGAGAATGTGTATATCCGCATAGGTTCTGCCCCGGAGCAGGTTATACTTGATATATTTTATCACATTTTCCACTTTCCCTTTACTCTGTGGATCGCTCTTTCTGCAAAAATGTAACTGGAACGGACGGGTTGCACAATATGCGCGGAAGCCTTGGGTCAATAGCAGATCCCCTTTATTCTCGTTTGTCAAGAATACTTTATCCTGATCATAGACTACTTCAGCAGGATACCCGCCTATACATGCAAATGCTTTCTCATGCGCATCAATGGCTGTAGCCGTTGTAAAGGGAGACTCCGAAAACAAAACATATTTGTATCGGGATCGGGACAGGACCATCGCAAAGAAATAAACCTTCTTGCGCCGCCCTTCTGAACAGCCCATGTGGCATTCTCCAAAATCAACCTGTACTTGTTGCCCATAAGGCAATTCCGGAACCTTGCTGAACTCGCGTACAGCAAATACTTTAGGTAGCCTGTACTTCTCCCGCACATACAGTACGAAGTTGTAGACCGTTTTGGTGCTTACCTCCTTGAAGTCGGAGTGGCATTCCTTTAGCCAGTCATGTACCTGGGCTGCGGAGGCCTCCTGGCATGCCTCCAATCGCTCTCTTACAAAGTCTTCATAGGGCTTTAGTTTTTTAAGCCGGCACGACAGACTCTCCTGATATTCCAAATATTCCTGTTCACTCATCGATAGATATTTTTTTATAGTTCGCTGATCCATAACCAGATAGGAAGCAATTTGAGATGCTTTCTTGCCCTCTCTTGCAAGCCTTTGTAGCTCATGGTATACCATCCAATTGTTAAGATATTTATTCATAAGAGTCTGATTTAGAGGATATAAACCTCAATAATCAGACCCCTAAATAGGTCGCCTCCAGAAGAGTTGCCCTAGGGCAACTCTTCTGGAATCCTACAACCTTTTACTTCTTACCGGGAATTACAGCTTGGAAACCTACATTCTTATTTACCGAAATGTGGCATTGCTATTTACCGAAATGTGACATTCTTATTTACCGAAAAACCTACATTGTTATTTACCGATTACAACTCACCTACAAGAATCAAGTTCTCGTTTTTCCTTATCGTTCACCACCCAGGGAGTTACCGCCCAACGCAGTACTTCGACTTCGCTCAGCATACACA
>JAWXAW010000178.1:0-12138 GCA_034439675.1 Saprospiraceae bacterium
TTGTCATTGATGACGATGGCATCATCCTGGGTGTACTCAAATGATACAGTCTGTGCATAGAGTAGGGTACCAAGGATGGCCAGTAATGGGCCCATATGGGCTAAAGGGATGCCAAACAAGGTGTTCCGGATATTTAGCTTCTTTGTCTTATTGGTTTCTTTACCCACAATGATTAGTTAAAAAACAAATGTCGTGAAAAAGAAGGTATTAGAGAAGTAATGGGTAACAACCTGGTTTCCAAGGACTAAAAGTACCTTAGTCGCTGTCTTCGGTACATGTGATTGGCGCATTAACCCAAAATTATTTTGGCATTAAAATTCCAGGGGCTATAGGGAATTCACTTATGGGCAGGTTTTCTAAACCTCACGTTCTATCTTTTTTAGGATTAGGTTTTCTGAAAAGAGGTTGCACACAGAAGGTAAAATTAGGTTTGGTGATTAAATCAATGGTGAAGTAAATTGATGTTGATACCTGAAGTTGGGTTTTATTTTGGTTTAAATGGTCTTACTTCTGTGCCTTATGATGATCCAAGCCAATAAAATCCAACTGTTTTTCGATTGATTTTTGTTTTAAAGACGACATATCGAAAAAATAATTTTGCAATTCAACAGTAAAAGGATTATATTTGAAATCTACATGACCCCTTTGTGAGAATTTTATACTCATAACCACCTTTCGAAGATTTTTTGTTTTTAAATTCTCGATGCTTATTTTTTATTTTAAATGCTTTTTGATGCCTAAAACATCAACGGGTGTTTCATGCCCACCTCTTATTGCTTTGTAACTAAAATTATTTTGATATGAGAACTTTACATTTCCAAAACCAAATTACCCCCCCCTTATAAATCCACTTTTTTCCTTTACATTAAACCGTTGCTGTTTTTCCTGCTATTTGGGCTTCTAACAAATAGTATACATGCACAAAGCTTCACCTTTAATGTCATTGTAGATGATAATACTCCTACAGGGTATTGTGATGTCACATCATTCACCATTAACATCACTAACACTGGTGGTGCATCAGCCTTTACAGGACTTATCAAATTCAAAACATTGGATTTTCGAATAATTGATAATTCCGAATTGCCAAATCTTGTTGTGACCACAGGAAATCCACAAGGCAAAACACACTTTGACTTTACTACGCCTTCTATTCCGATGGGAAATAGCGTTTCTTATGAGTATCAATTAATGGTTACCCCATATGATAATCTTAGTGCGAGAACAGTAGAACATATTGTAATTCGGACTGCCAATTCTTATCAACTTATTGCTGATGTAAACATATCTAGTTCAGAAATCGAGGCAATACCACAGCCAGGATATAGTTCTATTCGGATTAGTGATTTGCTAGATGATAACCTCCCGGAAGGAAGTGGCCCTGCAGCATTGTTTCATCTTGATGAGAATACCACTACTGACAATTATGATACAAACCCAAATAAATCACAAAGGTTATACATTGAAAATGAATTAATCTGTGATATACCAGCATACTCAATATATGCTGGTGAGCCAACCGTTCCTGGTATAATGGTTATGGAGGAAGGATCAAAAATAATTATTGAGGATGGTGCTACATTAACTATTAATGGACAGACACTAGCATCCTGCAGAAAGATGTGGAAAGGCATTTACGTCGAATCAGGAGGAAGATTGAATCTAGTCAATTGTATAATAGCAAATGCGCAATATGGCATCCAGGCTGAAAGAGGAGCCACTGTTGTTGCCTATGGAAATGTATTCCAGGATTGCTATGTTGGTTTCTACGTTTCTCCATTTTCGTATGCTCAAGACCCCGAGAATCCACATGATACTTATGTAAATACAGAAAACTTTTCAGGCAATCTATTTATTGGTAGTGGAGTAATGAAGCCAGGATACTCCGGTCAGTCTCCCTCACCAACGGGCGATCTTCCATATGCAGGAATTGTGGTTAGTAATCTGTCTTCTTTTGTTCTTCCGGGGGATGCGGGCTTGCAAACCGCCAATATGTTTGAAAATATGCATAATGGAATCCTTGTGACTAATGCTTCATTTTCATTAGGGGATGCTTTTTTTAAGGATATAGAATTCAATGCGGAGTATGCTCAGAAAATGCAAGGTTTTGGAGTATATATTAAGGATGGAAAATATTCTCAAATTATTGGCAATACTATCGGGTCCATGGCGCCATATTCCTATCATTTTACCAATGTCCATCATGCCATTTACAATTCTAAAGGTGCTATTGATGTTCATGGCATGACGATGTCAAATGTTAATACAGGCATACAGCTAGACGCGGTCGCCAATCGACGAATTTCAATTATTGATAATTTTATACAAGGCTTTTATAAAGGAATCACATTAAATCATTGTATGCCGATTGGAAATGGAGAGTTAAAATCTAATTATATTGTAATAAGTAACGAAGATGATGACCTTGCCAACCATTCTGCATGTATTGAAATGAATGACTATCCTGTTCCCACACGCTGGCTGATTGAAAACAACGAATTAACGATTTTTGATGCCAGGTATGCAGTTTATAATGCAGCGGGATATGAAACGACCATAATGAATAATACGATCGATGTGGAATATTATGAAGAGGATGAAGGATTAGGTATATACTTATTGGGAACAAACAATGTTGTCGTAACCTGTAATAAAATAACCGGTGATATTGCTGATGCAAACTTTCACAATTCTACAGGTATCTATTTTGAGGCTGCACACGAATACAATATCAGTTGTAACGAGGTAGACAAATTTAGATATGGAATCAGACCAACAAGCTCTAACAAAGGCGATCTTTCTGGCAATATATTGACTGATCATTACCATGGATTGTACCTTGGTAGCGGTGCTCGATCGGGAATTCAGATTCTAGCAGGGAACACTTGGCAGGGCAATTTTGAGGAAGAAGCTGCCATTCATAAAGGCAATATCCGAGATATAGTAGCTTCAATATTCTATGTTGACATGTCAAGTACATTAGGCGATGTACCACCTTCCATTTTTCCTACATCAAATTGGTTTAAAGATAAAGACGGCACAACCTTTATTTGCGCAGTTCCTGAAGTTTGCCCTGAAGGAGTAGGTTATTATTCAAGAGCTGCCTCTTGGGATAGTTTGGATTTAGATGTCATAGAAGGAGATTTAGGGTTTGATGATTTTGATGCGAGTAAAAGCTGGAATGAACGGCTTCATTTATATCGAAGGTTACATAATGTATCTGTACCGGCTTTGCCCACTTCGATATCTACATTCCTTTCTATACAAGAAGATTCCATCATTGGAAAGTTTTCCAATGGGTATGATTCCCTATTTTATGCTGTCAAATATACTGGTGCTCATGAAGCTGTGCTAGGCGAATTTCCATCGAATCTCAATAGAATTTTCGACGACATCATGCTTTTAGACAGTCTAAAGGGCACTAAACTTTATAACAATGATTCTTTGTCGACATTAATGGTGGCCAGATACGATTCTATTTTCTTTTATGAATATAATTATCTACAAAAAGATTCTTCAATTAATGTCATTTTAACTGAAAAGGTAAATAATGCCATTTCATACATAGAGGATATTGCCCCGGATTCTATCTGGCATGAGGAGTTGCAGTTCACCCTGTTGGAGTTTCTTAACCTAGCAGCAACAGACACGCTACGCTCATCTACAAAGGTCTATAGCCTTGCAAATACCTGTCCAGACAAGTATGGAGATCCAGTCTACCATGCAAGATCACTTATCAGGGAAGATTCTATCAAAATGCACTATGACGATGACGGCTTATGTGGCTACTTAAATCCAAGAACAATAGTAGGCTATACTACTTATTCAGGGTTGCTGTTCCCTAATCCGGCCGTCAGTGAAATTTCTATTGAATCAGTGTCAAATATTATGGAGGTACAAGTATTTACATTATCTGGGGGAGAGATCTATATTAACAGTCAGATTTCTGGAAGTAAGGCGGTCATAGACGTCGCTTTACTACCTGCAGGCTTGTATCATTTGAGGACATTTGATGATTCAGGTAAGATTCAATTCTATAAATTTGTGATAGCTCGCAGATGATCCTAAATAAATCATTCCTGGTATTATTTCTATCTATTATATCCATATATGGGTCAGACTTGGTTTGTCAAAATTATTGTGACCGTAAGTATGACCATATATGGATATTGGGTGGAACTGATACGGACACGATAGAGAATAGATATGGTGGGTGTGAAATTAATTTTAACTCTAGTCCACCTTCGCTATTAAGACATTCAAAATATTTTGATCAATTGTTACAAATCACTTCAATGTCTTCAAAACAAGGAGATTTGTGTTTTTATTCTAACGGATGTCTCGTTTTAAATCCTTTAGATTTAGAAATGGAAAATGGAGACTCTCTAAACCCTGGCGAATTGTATGAAGAATTTTGTCCTGATCATGGATATATTGGTTTTCAAAACATGTTTGCCCTGCCTGACGAATATCATGATTCCATTTATTATCTCTTTCATATTGATCTGATAGATAATTTGGATACTAACCTTGCGTCTTCGCTTATAAGTGAGAATCTATATTGCACAACTATAGATATGGCAGGTGAAAATGGTCTTGGTACTGTCAAAAGCAAAAACCAGGTTGTATTAAAGGATACAACAATGTTGGGTGGTCCGATGTCCGCAGTGAGGCATGCTAATGGAATGGATTGGTGGATCATATGCCCTAACAGTTGGACGAATTCGCATAATCGGATACTAGTGGATGGAGATGGACCTCATTTTATAAACAGACAGTATATTGGCATAGTACCTGACTCAAAGTCAGTTGGAGGGCAAGGAAAGTTTTCTCCTGATGGCTCAAAGTTTGCCTGGTATCACCCCTCTAACGGACTATACCTTTATGACTTTGATCGCCAGGAAGGCCTCTTAAGTAACTTTGTGCTTATTGAAATTCCAGCTTATAATGGCGTTTCAGGCGGATTAGAGTTTTCACCCTCAGGAAATTTTCTTTTTGTTAATCATGACACAAGTCTTTATCAGGTGGATTTGCTATCGCCTGATATTCAATCAAGTTTAACTCATATTGCTGATTATGATGGATTTGTTGATGTGCTACCAACGCCATTTTTCATTATGGAAAGAACACCAGATCACAGAATTATTATGAGCCCGTTATTTGGCTCGCAATGGCTTCATGTCATTCAAGAGCCTGATAAAAAGGGGAAAGCATGTCGATTTGAGCAGCACACCTTAAAATTGCCCACCGTCAATAATTGGACGTTGCCTCACTTTCCGAATTATCGTCTGGGAAGATTGGATGATCCCCTATGCGATTCAGTCATGGTAGCTTCTCCCATTCTTGCAAAAACCGGGTACAAAAAGTTTATGATCAGGCCCAATCCGGCCTCCCATCAGATTGTAATTTACAATCTGGATCCGGAAATAGTAAACAACCTTTTTATTGAACTGACGGATCTACAGGGGCGAATGGTATTGAGAGAAACAACACTTTCCATGGATGTCAGCGATGTTCCTTCGGGGCTATATTTTATAAAGATCTATGCTGATTTAATACTTCAACAATTGGAGAAAGTGGTGGTACAGCATTGAAAAAAATTACATTTCAATAAGTTTGTGGGAACCCTTTACTCATTAACCTTAACCCTTACTCATTTACCCTTTTCTACTCAAGCCCCATCTTAATAATAAAATCATTGATAAACGTATTGTCCGGATCCATCTGTCTGCGCACGTCTATCCAGGTTTGATATTTAGGATAGGCCGACTGGATAAATGCATTGTCCATGTACAGCATGTTATTTACTTTGCCCCAGTGAGGTATGCAACCTAACTGCATCATGAGCAACTGGTAGTTTTCGAGCAGATCCTGGTCGCCGATGGTATTATTAAGTGTGGGCATATCCATGTAGGCTGTGGCACGACCATAGGCGGAGGAGAGATATGCCTTAGAAGGCATAGCGAAACGTATCGCTATAAAGCTTGGATGATACCGGTCTGATTTTGTCGCAGCCTCTTCGGTTTCTTTAAATACCAGTTCCAACGCAGTAATGATCTTGAGTGCATCAGCGGCAAATGCGAATTCTGAATTGAGACCATAGCGTAAGACGGCGGCACCACTCTGGAATAGGACTTTATAACTTATATCCGTATAGTTTTTGACCCTTGAAAATTTCAAACTGGTTTGTATTTTATTGCCGGTTCCTTTTGGCTTACGATTGGTTGTTCGTATCAGGCCTTCAATAAATGATTCTCGGTTTGACACAAAGGAGGATATAATATTTCTACGACCTTGTTCAAATTTTGATGGTGGGGTGTGCTGTATATCCTGCACTACGATAGAGCAGAGGTGGTCACCTTTTATCTTATATGGATTGACACGTATACCTGCAAAATCATGACCTTCAATAATGTTCTGCATAAACTCCCCACTGATAAGTTTTTGTTTCACACTCGTCCAGTTTTCAAGATACCTGTGCTCTTTGATCCAAAATCGCGGCACCACTTCCATGATCATTTGATATACGATGCCCATCGCCCCAAAACTCAATACCGTGCTATAAAAAATATCATCGTCCTGAATCAATTGAATGGCTGAATGCTGCGCGTGATATACCGGATCAGTTATTCCATCCGTGGGTTCGATTTGGATGAGCTTACTCCCTTTGCTGACTATTCTGAGTCCATGCACCATATCCGGAAATGCCGGTTTGTGAATACCGGTGCCATGCGTACCGGTCATCAGGGCACCTGAGATTGTCTGAAAATCAACAGCACCCATATTTTGTAATGCAAGGTCATGCTCATCGAGCCACCTGTTGATCTTACGTATCGTAATCCCAGCCTCTGCTAGCACAAAATGTCTTTGCTGATGAACTGCTTTCACCCAGGGACTTTTGTATAGTTCTGCATCCCGCAGCTCTTTCATGTCCATAAGGAAGTCATCTCCTTTTGCTGCTTCCGAATAGGAATGTCCTGATCCCACAGCGCGAACTCTCAGTTTCTGCAGCTCAGCTTCTTCCACGATCTCCTGGATGTCGGTTACTCTCTTCGGATAGAAATAACGTAAAGGGGTAGAGATGACTGTGCTGGAGGCATTCGACCACGTATATCTTGTTTTTGAGATATTTTTGAGTTCGTCATTCATTGAATTTTAATTTTGAAGGTTGGGTTAGCAAATATTTTTTGTTGGTTATGATCGGAATAATCGCATTTGGAGGATTGGTTATGTACGATTCACATGCATTTCCATGTGATGCTTAATAGAAAACCATTCGGTGAAAAGGCAAAATCCGAGGTGAATGATGATGGAGGGCAAAAGGCTTCCGGCATGATAGGTGAGCCAACACGAAAAGACACCCCATAGGATGCCTGCAATGGTCATTCTGTTTCGCCTGAAATAATGTGTAAGACTATAAAATGCTGCGCACACAACGATGGCATGCCACAGATCAAGTTTGAAGAGCAATGATTGAAATAATAATCCTCTATAGAAAAACTCAGTGGCAAAGACATGGAGTATCCACGTCATTGCACTCCAGAAAAGGATTCGTGGCCGCCAGAATCGCACGCGTATTTCTGGATATTGCTCCAGGCTAGCATGAGATTTGATATTATAATAAAGGATGGGAATGGCAACGGCGACACCAATGACAGCATACCACGCGATTTTGTTCCATGCAAATGAAATGTTTAGGTCATGCCAGGAAGGACGCTCAATAAGATGAGTGAAGAAAATCAGGAAAAGAGGAATCCCCGCGAAAATCAACCCAGTCAGGATTCTTCTCCTGATGACCCTGTTGACATACGGAGGATTGGCATCATACATGATTTGAAATCGCACGGGAAGCCGAAGTGATGAAGCGATGGTGTACCACAAGATAAAACCAATCGAAGCTGTGGTCAAGGTCAGGAATAATAAAGCATCTTTCATGTAAGGTTGTTTAGTGGTTTAAAAGTGAACTGACTACAGTTCAGCCTAATGGTTGATTCTAGAAAGGTAATGGTGAAAGATAAAGACGGAGGCGATCAGGTAAAATATATTGGAGGGTATCCTTGAATGCGATGACTGGACGAGCATTGTCGGCTATCGCAGTGAAGGAAGAGGTGAAATAAGTTTGCATGGAAACAATGATTTAGTGGGGAAATAAAAATCTGTTTCTGATCCATCAGAAAAACCCTTATGGGACATCATGCAATGAATAAATATACATTTTATTCATGATTGTACATGGCTTTATTCCATTTCAGGCATCCATGTATCTTTAACACTTCAAAATATCGGAAGGGGTATTATTTATACCCTTTCTTTACACCAATCAATCATCACTTATGGCCAGGCCTACTTTATATCTCCTTGACGCATATGCGCTCATCTTCCGCGCCTATTATGCCTTTTTCCGCAATCCGCGGATCAATAGTAAAGGCCTGAATACCAGCGCCATGTTTGGTTTCGTCAATGCCCTCGAGGAGGTGCTCAACAACCGGAAGCCGTCCCACATCGCTGTTTGTTTTGACCACAAATCCCCCAATGTGCGGGTACAAGAGTTTCCCTATTACAAGGCCAACAGACAAGAGACACCGGAGGATATCAGGATAGCCGAGCCTTATATCCGCAGTATCATTGAAGCTTATGGAATTCCGATCATCGAAGCTCCCGGCTACGAAGCAGATGATGTCATCGGTACGCTCGCCAAAAGAGCAGAGCAGGAAGGCTATACGGTCTACATGGTTACTCCGGATAAGGACTTCGGTCAATTGGTTTCCGAGCACATATTCATGTACAAACCTGCCAAGCAAGGCAATGGCCCGGAGATATGGGGACCAAAAGAAGTCTGCGAAAATTATGGCATCAAACGCCCGGAGCAAGTCATCGATATCCTGGGGCTCATGGGTGATGCGGTGGACAATATCCCCGGCGTAAGAGGAATCGGAGAAAAAGGCGCTGCAAAGCTCATCCACGAATGGGACACGATCGAAAATATCTACGCCAATATCGATCAGTTTAAAGGAAGCACAAAAGAAAAACTCGAAGCAAGCAGACAAGCTGCATTTGATTCTAAAAAGTTGGCCACGATCCTGCTCGATGCACCTGTTCCGTTCGAACATGACCGACTGATCCTCGATCCACCTAATGCAGAGAAATTGTCTTCCATCTTTGCTGAGCTGGAATTCAAAACACTTGGTAAGCGAATCCTGGGTGAAAATTTTGAAGTCAATGTAGCGGCACCATCTGCGCCGAGAGTAAATGCAGGAGCAGTGCAGGGAAATCTGTTTGAACAACCAGGTGAAGAAACCGATGAAAACTATACGCCAACTGCTGGAAAGAACATTCACAACACACCGCATACATACCATGCGGTCAGCACGGAAGAAGAACGCCAGGCATTGGTTGAAAAATTACTGGCTGCTAAAGAATTTGCTTTCGATACCGAGACCACAGGCCTGGAGGTGGAAATGGAAATCGTGGGGATGTCTTTTTCTATAACTCCAGGTGAAGCTTATTACGTTCCGTGTCCACCTGAGTTTGAAAAAGCAAAGGCAGTCGTGCAGTCATTCGAAAAGGTATTTACGAATCCGGATGCATTGAAGATCGGGCACAACATCAAGTTTGACATGAAAGTGTTACGACTCTATGATGTCATCGTCGCCGATCCGATTTATGATACCATGGTGGCGCACTTTATAGCTGACACCCATGTGCGGCATAAAATGGATGTGATGGCCGAAGCCTATCTGGGTTATTCTCCCGTATCAATCGAAGAGTTGATCGGAAAGAAAGGTAAAAACCAACTTTCGATGCAGGACATCGGCCTCGAAAAAATTACGGAATATGCGGCTGAAGATGCTGATGTCACATTACAACTCAAGGCTGTGACAGACAAACAGATTGAAGCAATCCATGCTGAAGACCTGATCTATAAAATGGAATTTCCCCTGATCCATGCACTCACCGCGATGGAGTTTGAAGGCATCGGTCTGGATGTGCCGTTTCTGAATGAATATTCCAAAACGTTAGCGGTGGAGTTGTATGACATGCGCGACAAGATTTACAAGATCAGTGGCGTGGAGTTCAATATCGATTCGCCAAAACAAATGGGGGATATCCTGTTTGAACACCTAAAGATTCCTTATGAAGGCGCTAAGACCAAAACCGGTCAGTACGGGACGAGCGAAGACATTCTGGCACCCTTGCAGGAAAAGTATGAGATCATTGATCACATCCTCAATTACCGTGAGCTCACGAAGCTGAAATCCACCTACATCGATGCCTTGCCTTCACTGATCAACCCGAAGACAGGCAGAGTGCATACGACATTCGGACAAACAATAGCCGCAACTGGACGCCTTGCATCTAACAATCCGAATCTACAGAATATTCCTATCCGCACGGATCGTGGAAAAGAAATCCGCAAAGCGTTTATTCCAAGGAACGGTGATTTCCTGATTCTCTCTGCGGATTATTCGCAGATCGAATTGCGGATCATCGCGGCGATCACACAGGACGAAGGCATGATGGAGGCATTCAAGGCAGGAGAAGATATCCATGCATCCACTGCTTCAAAAGTATTTGGCGTGCCATTAACTGATGTCACCAAGGAAATGCGCCGCCGTGCCAAGGCTGTCAACTTTGGCCTGGCATATGGACAATCTGCTTTTGGTCTTTCACAGACCCTGGGCATTTCACGCACTGAGTCGAAAGAAATCATCGATAATTATTTCGAAAAATTTCCAGGCATCAAAAACTACATGACCGAAACGGTCGCCTTCGCTCGTGAGCATGGCTATATCGAGACGATCATGAAACGCCGTCGCTACCTCCGCGATATCAATTCCAAAAATCAAACCGTCCGTTCCCAGGCAGAGCGAAATGCCATTAACTCTCCGATACAAGGTTCAGCAGCCGACATGATCAAGCTCGCCATGATTCACATCTATGATGAGATGCTCAACCGCAATCTCAAATCAAAGATGCTCCTCCAGGTACATGATGAGTTGGTCTTCGATGTCCACAAGACCGAGCAAGACGAACTCCGCGCATTAGTCGAAGACAAGATGAAGCACGCATTACCTAATCTGCCAGTGCCTGTTGAAGTAGGCATGGGTGTTGGAGAAAACTGGCTGGAAGCGCATTAAAGTGATGTTTCGATTTCGCTCAGCAACCGGGACTGAAGAATCAAAAATTTGTGTTGAACTCATCAGACATCAAATATAAATTTAGCTTGTTCAAAATCATCAGATGTAAAAGTAAAAACATAGCTGGTTCAAGTCTTCAGACTTGAATGCAATATTTTTCGCGTCTCCTGACGCGAGCTATATTATCTCACATCTCACAACTCACAACTCACAACTCACAACTCACATCTCACAACTCACATCTCACAACTCACATCATGCGACATATTTCTGCACAGCAGAAATAAATGCATGCATCTCCTCCATCGTCCCGATACTCACCCTGGTCCATCCCGGAATATGATCGTATTTACGAATGAGGATATCTTCCTTTTCCATAGCTTCGACCGGATCCATTGAGAATTTAGCATTGCGGAACATCACAAAATTGGCGGCAGATGGAAGATATTCCACACCCCATGTATCAAAAGCGTTACAGACCAATTCACGGCCTTCAATAATTTTCGTGCGGGCGAAAGCTTCAAATTCCGGATCCTTGAGGCAAGCAATGGCAGCGTTTGCTGAGGCTGAAGATATAGTCATGCCTCTCCCAATATGAAAATTGGAAAGGAGTTCAATTGTGACAGGGTTAGCAACTGCATAGCCTATCCGCAAACCCGCAAGGCCATGTACTTTTGAAAAAGTGCGGCCCACGATGATGTTTGGATTGCTATCTACAAGCGAGGCCATACTGCTCTCCCGACCATTTGGACTGAGTTCGATATAGGCTTCATCGACATACACCGGATATTTTTGTGCCTGTGTTTCGCAGAAGGACTTCAATTCAGCTGTAGGGATTTCGATGCCGGTTGGATTGTTAGGGTTGCAGACAAAGATCAGTTTGGTGTTCGGGCCGGTCGCTTTGTCAAGTCCATTAAGATCGTATTGGAAGGTCGAAGTCAGTGGGGTGCGTGCCCACTTGCAGCCCAAGCGCTCAGCATACAACAACATGAAATCAAAA
>JAWXAW010000179.1:0-5626 GCA_034439675.1 Saprospiraceae bacterium
GCCGATGCAGGAGCATAGCCGATGCAGGAGCATAGCCGATGCAGGAGTTTGCTCCTGCATTAGTGCTTAACAAACCGGGAAGCATACACCGTCAGATGGTCAGGATCACGAAGCTGTATATAATATACTCCCGGAGATAAGCCTGACGTGTCTATGCTGCCTTTTTGTAATTCTCCATGGATGATCATTTGTCCGGCGATAGCGTAGATGGTATAGGATAATTCATCAACTGCCGAATCTACAGAAATATATTCACTGACCGGATTGGGATACAGGGTCCAGTATTTTTGAGGTATGGGCTGATCCGCTAATATGAGTTCATCGAAGAGCCATTCATAAGCATCAGGATATTCCCTGGCCCAGAACCATTCACTGTGCGCGCCATCGGGTTCGCTAAGGAAATACATTTCGCTTTCATCCTGGCCTGCCTCAGCAAGAGCATCGTACATGGTCATCATATCAGCGATCATCCCTGCGCTTTCATTTTGTCCTGCGACAAAATAAATCCGGAGGTCCTGCGAAATTCCTTTGTGTGCAAGATGCAGATAACTGGAATCGGAAAACCAGAACGCAGGTGAGAAGATACCCACCTTGCCAAATATATCCTGGTGTTCGATCGCAGCATACATTGAGATATTGGCACCTAACGAACTTCCGGCAACCGCCGTGTATTCGCGACCTGATAAAGTGCGATAGGTGCTGTCGATAAAGGGTTTTAAAGTATGTGCCAGGAAAGTCGCATAGGCTTCACCATCACCACCTCCATAGTTCGAATTGACCCATGGGGAATATTCATTTATCCGTTCACCACCTCCATTGTCGATACCCACCACGATGGCACCGAAGTCTCCGGTAGCAAACAGACCGTTCATCGATTCATCTACTTTCCATTCCCCCGAAAAACTCGTCAGCACATCAAAAAGATTCTGTCCATCCTGCATATAGATCACAGGATATCTTTTGGTCGTAGTCGAATAATCAGGAGGCAAATAAAGCCATACGCTGCGTGAACGGTTCAGTTGAGGAATGTAAAAAGCTTCATCCAGGATCTCCACATTTGGTTCAGTGGTATGTATGCCACCAGGATTGTCTTCCCAACCCGCGATAGAAAAGGATATGTTTTGTGCTCCACCGATATAATTGTAGGTACGGTTTGGTCTATAGGTCCCTTCTGCAGTCCCTTCAACGTTTGCCCAGCTGCCTCGCGTAAATTTAAATTCAAGGAGCCCCGGTGAAGGTGCAAAAGTTATAGCATACGTTCCATCATTGTTATCCGTCAGCAAGTAAGCAGCAGCTCCGGGGTCCCATCCATTGAAGTTGCCGGCAATGTAGATGTCGGCATCTGGTGGGGTGGAGGATGGTATGGAGGCGATAGTGATGGTGAGCTGTGCATGCATCGAAGTCATGCTAAACATCATAAACATCAGAAGCATCCATTCAACTCCTAAGTTTCTAAATATAGAGCGAGCTATCATTTGATTCGGATTTGATAGCTCAAAGGTAGCATTACTATGCGGGAAGGAAAGAGAAAGGGAGGATGTACGGACCGGACGCTTCCTGTTCGCATATCCCTCCTTTCCAACTTTCCCTTTTATGCAATGATTGAATACAATATAGATAGACGAGCCTATTAGTACTTCAGAATCCGTTTAGTCAGGATCTTGTCTTTTGTCTGAATATGTGCGATATACATTCCTGCAGGTAGATTGTCAAGATTTATGATGGAGCCGGTATTGCTCCAATTTCTCATTGCTTGTCCCTGAGCATCAAACAGATTAATTGAAATGATGCCATCAAGATTCCCTTTTAATTCAATAATTCCTGATGATGGGTTCGGATAAAGCAGTATGCCATTTGCATCTTCAGGTTCATCAACTGCCACAAAACATGCCAGGAGTACTTCATCAGCAGAATTGCAGCCGATAGCATTATTGGAAATCGAACTAGGTCCACCAGCTACCAGGTAGTTGCAAAGGCTTTCGATCACGCAGTCTGATAGCGCGTCACAGTTTTCGATTGCTACATCGGTTACTGTTTGAGGATTGACATTTCGTATGCCTCCAATATCGGATAACATGTCATTGTTGAAAATCCGTATGACACCCCGGAGGGATGTTAGCGAATCAAGCCCGTCCAGGGATGTCAGGCTTTCATTGTTGCTGATTTGTACAAGGCCGCGAATGGACAGTATTGAATCAAGACCAGTCAAATCGCGGAGGGACCCATTGCCGGAGATGTTAAGGCTGCCTATTGAATCTAAACGGTTAGTTAGTGGCAACGACATCAAAGAAGGATTTTCAGCAACGTTGTAATCTCCAAGGATAAAATTCAGGGAATCCAGGCCAAGGACATCCATGAGTGAGCTGTTGTTAATCAGTGTGAAATTTCCGAGAATGGAATCCAGTGCGAGCAGGCCTGATATATTTTCCATGGACGTATTGCTCTGGATATTCAAGTCACTTCCGATCGTTTGCAGCGAATCTAGACCCGCCAATTCGTCAAGGGAAAAATTACCTATGATGTTTAATGTGCCGCCAATGTAGGTAAGGGAATCCAGACCAAGAAAATCTTGTAGTCCTGGATTTTCCGCTACGATAAAATTACCCAGGATGGAATCAAGTCTAAGATCACCGAAATTAGTCAGATTATCATTGTCTCGTATTTCCAGATTGCCTTTGACCAGATGAAATCTCCCTGCACCCGCCATGGAAGTCATACCTCCGTTATCAATGACCAGAAAATTGTTTTTAATGCAATGCAATGAATCTAATCCAGTGAGATCAGCGAGAGATGAATTGCCTTGCAGTGAAAAATTGCCAATCACGGAATCCAGTACGATACCAATCAGATTATTCAAGGAAGGATTGGATTCAATTTCAATATCAGCGCCAACAAAGACGAGAGAATCCAGGCCGAAAAAATTTTCTAAGCTGTTGTTTTCACGAATGATGAAGCTGCCAAAAACAGAATCTAGTCTCAGGTCGCCCATGTCAACTAGGTTTTCATTAGCACTGATTTCAAAGGATCCATTCACCCGACGAAACCGTTCGGCACCGGATAAATTGGTCAAACCCGAATTGTCAAGTATCTGTAGGTTGGACTTGATACAATGCAATGAGTCTAGACCTGTCAGATCAGAAAGTCCTGGATTAAATTGTATGAGGAAGTTGCCCAAAATGGAATCAACACGTAATCCACTCAGATTCTGAAGCCCCTGGTTGAAAAGAATTTCAACATTAGCGGAAGCGAAGTCAAGCGAATCAAGACCCACCAGATTTTTGAGCAGCGGATTTTCAAGGATGACCAGATTGCCACCGATAAACCTGAGCGAATCAAGTGCATCAATGGATTGCAGAGAAGGATTTGAGGCTATTGCGAAATCTCCAAAAATAGAATCTAAGGCCAGACCTTCCAGACGCTGGAGTTGGCTGCTGGCAGTGATGACCAGGTCACCTCCGACCGATTGGATAACTCCTAATCCATCGAGGAAAACGACATCATCGCCAAGGATGGTCAAGTCACCGATGATGGCATTGCACCCAGGATAGTTGGTTGTAAAATTATCGATTGACTCCTGGGTGCCAAATACAATTCCCTCCGGTAGACAAGGCTGGGTGCCCTGGCCGTATAGTGAAAGATGGATGCAATACGTGAGGAAGGCTACGAAGAAAATGTTTTTCATAAAAATGGTTTTTGTGTTTCTGTGAACCGAAATCAGTAAAGGAGGGATCGGATTGTGCGCAACGTCCTGATCCTGAAGAGGGATGCTCAAATATAGACTTTTCTTATGAGTAAAAGTTATATATGTTGCACCTTAAACAGATTGATATCACTTCTCGGTAGCATACCGAGGTTGGGCGTCGCAAAAAACCAACTTCAATTTAAATACTTTTTAACAAAAAAAAAGAGGCTCTTGCGAAGCCTCTTTTTATAAATGGTATTAACCGTTGTTCAATGAATTACCTTCTTGCCGGAGCAGGACGGTGAATGCTGGAAGATCTGCCTCTACCCATCTTAGGATTGCTCAGGCCTGAAGTTCTTACCGTCATGTCAGCCAGTTGTGCACTCATTGGGTAAGGATGTTCAGTGACAACAGGTATCGATTTAGATATCAATTTCTGGATATCCTTCAGCAATGCCTTCTCTTCATAATCACAGAAGGATAGTGCATGACCACTATTGCCGGCTCTTCCTGTACGACCGATGCGGTGTACATATGTTTCCGGCACTTCTGGCAATTCGTAGTTGAATACGTGCGTCAGGTCATCGATATCGATACCGCGCGCTGCAATGTCAGTGGCTACCAATACACGAGTACTCCGGTTTTTGAAATTTCTCAAAGCAACCTGTCGGGCACCTTGAGATTTGTTACCGTGAATAGCTTCGGCCTTGATGCCTGATTTGATTAGAAACTTCACTAGTTTATCTGCACCGTGTTTGGTACGGGTAAAAACCAAGGCTGTTTTAATCGAGTCATCAGACAGTACATGTTTCAGCAGGTAGGATTTATTTTCCTTCTGGGTAAAATAGATGAACTGGTTGATGGCATCTACGGTGGAAGACACTGGTGTTACTTCTACCTTGACCGGGTTATGCAAAAGCGAATTGGCCAGTGCATTAATTTCCGGTGGCATGGTAGCCGAGAAAAACAGGGTTTGTTTCTTTGCAGGAACTTTGGCAATGATACGTTTGACGTCATGGACAAATCCCATGTCCAGCATACGATCGGCTTCATCAAGTACGAGATATTTGATATCTCTGAGGGATACGTGGCCTTGTTGCATCAGGTCGAGTAAACGACCCGGGGTAGCTACAAGGATGTCGATTCCTCTACGCAGGCTGTTGACCTGGCTTACCTGAGATACGCCGCCAAACACCACCAGGTGGCGCAAGTTGAGGTATCTGCCATAGGCTTTGAAGCTTTCTTCAATCTGGATGGCCAGTTCGCGTGTAGGGGTCAGGACTAATGCCTGAATGGTACGGTGTGACTGAGGGGCTTTTAGCTGCTCCTCGTGCATGAGTTGTAATAGCGGAATTGCAAATGCTGCTGTTTTTCCGGTGCCAGTCTGTGCGCAGCCTCGAACGTCTCTGCGGTCGAGGATGGCTGGAATGGCTTGTTCCTGAATAGGTGTTGGGATAGTATACCCTTCATGTTGTAATGCTCTGAGCAAAGGCTCAATGAGCGGTAGGTTGTTAAAAGACACAATAAAAAAGTTAGATTAAAAAATGTGGTAAGGCTATCAGCTAAACTCGCGATACATTACCTGCCTTACGTTAAGCCTTCACACGGCGTTTGAGTCTTGGGGACTCTGTAAACTCTGAGAGAGAATTAACATACAAGACCACAAAGATAGGGGAATATGTGAGAAAAAGCAGGAAATCAATAGATTAGGTGAAAGGAGAAGGCTAAGGCTAAGGCGGAGGGGAAGGAATAAGGGCTATTTGTAATGCGTTTGGGGCTATAGGCTAAGCCTTTATATATTTGAAAAATCACTTCCTTTTTAATTGTTAATTACAAAATAACCAGATCGACCTATTGCCCCATAGGATCAATAGGTCGGTAAACGAGGAAGAGATAAACCCTTTATGCCCCATAGGGGCAATAGGTCGGTAAACGAGGAAGAGA
>JAWXAW010000180.1:0-4884 GCA_034439675.1 Saprospiraceae bacterium
GAGATGCGCACAAGCCCTGGGCAAGGTGACATTCCTGTAAATGAGAAAACTGATTCCTATCTGGCCTTTGATGCAAGTGCTGTTTATCACCTCAACAATTACTTCTCAGTTTTCACCAATGCAACCAACTTTACGAATGAAGTATATAATGTTGCCAGGCGTCCAGCGGGTCTGAGACCTGGAATGCCTGCAACCTTTAACGTTGGGTTGAAAGTAAACTTCTGATAAGACGTCAGGCCTCCTAGTTACCCAATAAGGCACTCAGCTTATCAATGTCAAGTTTGGTGGCAAAAGCAAGTTCTTCCTGTTCGGTGGCAAATCCTTTTAGATTGATCGTAATCAAAGTTTGACTCAATGGGATCTGAAGTTCACTGAAACGGATTTTCTTAGAGGCCCCGTCGTTATAATAATCATCTATTTCTGACTTGAGGATTGCCCTGCGTGTGCCGACCCTTACACTCTTGTACCCTTCACCCAACATAGCAGGGTTTGACATGAACATATTGATGGAAGCCAGCATTGGTGAATTGGCCAGAATTTGAACTTCAGCCTGATTCTCCTTCTTTGCAGAGTTTGTATAATTTTTGGATATAGACATCCCTCCTCCTATCATGCCCATTGCTCCACTATTGACACTTGCGGCTTCATCAGCTTTCAGACCGTTAATTTCCACAGGCAATGCTTCTCCGATCTGCATAGCGATAATATTGTTGATATCATTGATTGCGTCCTGCAGACTGAGTTGGGCCTGCTGGTAATTCTTCTCGGCCAGGTATTGCTGTGCTTCCTTAATAAAAGTTTCAGCCTGAGACTGAGCGGATACCGCCGAAAGAGTCAGCGTAAAAAATATACCTAATGTAATTGTTTTCATGATTTATAAAATTTGATTTACGCAATGAATATACGGGAAATTCAACTTGCCTACAAAATTCAGAATGAACTCTGGCCTAAAAACAAAAGCATTCCGGATGTAAATGTCCGGTATCAGATTGTCAAAATGCCAATGGCTAACGTAGATCAATTATACGAGGCAAGGTCAGGAAGTGCATTACGCATTGAATGGATTTTCATCGGGGATCTATTTTCTGACCATTGATTGGATCAAGACAAGCAAGTCTTTTACCATTGTGATGCAATAATGACCTATTCATTTAACAAATTTAATCAGTCCATACGTAGGGATTCAAACTATCTTGCTGACTAAATGACAGAATACCCTGCCCTAAATGCTATAGCATGATTGATCATATTAAAATTACGCAAACAGAGATACAGTCGGACAATTGGTATGTCTTTAAAAAGGTAACTTATACCTATACCAAGAAGGACGGCTCAATACAATATATAAGATTAAATGGAATTCTATAAGCTATCAAGGCTATGAACTTAAAAGAAAAGTACGGCTCCATGGCTTTAGTGGCCGGTGCTTCAGAAGGCATCGGAGCCGCCAATGCCCGCCACCTAGCCGCAGTATACTAATACAGGTCCACAAAACCCTAATACACTATTCATATCGAATATTACTTTGACCTGAATGTAGATTAAAATGGATCAACTGTGAAAAAGCAACCTTTTGCCAGCGGGTTCACCAGTCACTCCATCCTCATCAAACAAACGAACACCATTTACCCATGTGCCTAGGATAGTGCCTGGCAAAGTCTGGTCTTCCAATGGTGACCATCCACATTTGTACAGAATATTTTCTTTTGACACTTTGGTATCTCTTGTCAGGTCCAACAACACAATATCTGCAAAGCCACCTTCTTCAAGATATCCTCGACCTACGATTTTGAAGCACTCCGCAGGTGCATGACACATTTTTTCAACGATGCGTTCCAACGAAATGCGGCCTTCCTTCCAATGGGTGAGCATCATCTGAAAGCTGTGTTGAATCAATGGCAATCCGGATGGTGCCTTTAGATAAGGTTCCGCTTTTTCTTCCCAGGTGTGCGGGGCGTGATCAGATGCGATGATATCAATTCTGTCATCCAGTACGGCCTGCAGAATAGCATCCCGGTCTGCTTTTGTTTTGATAGCGGGATTACATTTGATCTGGTTTCCCAACTTGATATAGTCGTGATCCGAAAAATAGAGATGGTGTGCACACGCTTCGGATGTGATCCGCTTATTCTTGATTGGACCAGCATCAAATATCCTGGTTTCTTCCATTGTGGTGATGTGGAGAATATGAAATCGTGTATTGTATTTCTTTGCCAGTTCCATGGCGAATGAAGAACTGATCAGGCATGCTTCCCTGCTTCTGATCCATGGGTGGGCAGACGGAGGGATCTTGGAGCCATAGCGTTCTTGAGCGGCTGCCATGTTAGCTCTGATCGTAGCTTCATCCTCACAATGGGCGGCCAGGAGTGTAGGACAGGATTCAAAAAGTCTTTCAAGTGTTTCCTTATTATCGACCAGCATATTGCCGGTGCTACTGCCCATAAAGACTTTCACTCCGCAGACATTGGCAGGATCTGTCTTTATCACCTCATCAAGATTGTCATTGGTGGCCCCCATGAAAAAGGAATAATTAGCCCACGCCGTCCTGGCGCCAATCTTATACTTTTCCTCAAGCAACTCTTGCGTGACAGCAGGTGGCCTGGTATTGGGCATTTCCATAAAACTGGTTACGCCTCCGGCCACACCAGCCCGGGACTCAGAAAATATGGTTGCTTTGTACTCAACCCCGGGCTCTCGAAAATGGACCTGATCATCAATGATTCCGGGAAGCAGATATCGCCCATGAACAGGGATTTCGGTATACTGCTGATGGAGACTAATGGAAGGGTCAATCCGCTCAATCTTGTCTCCCCGGACCCAGATATCACCCTCAATTGTTTTGCCCCGGTTTATTATTCTCGCTTCTTTAAACACAATATTCTTCATACGGGTAAAGATAACGGCTTTTAAGCCCTCCAAACCGGCTGACGGCCGTAAAAATTCATAGTTTTGTATTCCAATTACAGCTCTGATGCATATCACCAACCCATTTGCAAATCCCGACAAAATCATAGGAATCTGTGGCGGCGGCCAACTCGGAAAGATGCTCTGCGAAGCAGCATCTGCATGGGACTGGAAAACGGCTGTGCTGGACCAATCTATAGACGATCCTGCCGCCAGGATTGCACATAAATTTGTAAAGGGTGATTTTACGAAGTATGAGGATGTGCTCAACTTTGGTAAGGAGGTTGACGTCCTGACCATTGAAATCGAAAAAGTCAACCTAGAAGCCCTGATTGAACTCGAAAAGATGGGTAAGGTTGTCCATCCCTCTCCGCGAGGATTGGCCATCATCAGGGACAAAGCGTTGCAAAAACAGTTTTTTATTGACCAGGGACTGCCGACTGTACCGCAGGAATTGTTTGATACGAAAGAGGATATTCTCAAGGCTGTTGAAACTGGCTTCCTGCAAATACCCTTTGTGCAAAAAATCCGCACAGATGGCTATGATGGAAGAGGTGTTGTGATCATCCGTACGGAAGAAGATCTTCCATTACTGCTCGAAGGATTATGTCTCGTAGAGCCGCTCGTTGAAATAGAAGCAGAAGTGGCTGTCATAGCAGCACGAAATGTCAATGGGGAGATAAAAACATTCCCACCGGTGACGATGGCTTTTCATCCCGAAGCTAACCTGGTTGAATACTTGTATTGTCCTAGTGGTTTAGGTCCTGCCTTAGAACTGGAAGCCACCCAAATTGCACAAGCAGCCATTGAAGCACTGGACATTTGTGGTTTGCTGGCGGTAGAAATGTTTCTTACTGCTGATGGGGACTGGTTGATCAATGAGGTCGCTCCTCGTCCACATAATAGCGGCCATCATACCATTGAATGCTGCAACGTCAGTCAGTTTCAGCAACATCTATTGGCGATATGCAATCTTCCGTTGATTGATCCTCAGTTGCAGTTACCTGGTGTGATGATCAACCTACTCGGCGAAGAAGGATTTGAAGGGCCTGTGAAATACATGGGCGTGGAACAGGCACTGCGATTAGGCTCAGTCTATGTGCACCTCTATGGAAAGAAGATCACAAAACCTTTCAGAAAGATGGGACATATCACGGTCGCCAATCGAAGTGTAAGCCAGGCTATTCGTACGGCCAATTTTTTAAAAGAACACATCAAGGTCATATCATGAGCAAACCATTAGTCAGTATCGTCATGGGATCTGATTCGGATCTTTCCGTCATGCAACAAGCGGCGGATATGCTCGCTGAATTTGGGATCCTCTTCGAACTTGATATTGTTTCTGCACATCGAACACCAGAGAAGATGTTTGATTTTGCAAGAAAAGCCCACAAGCGGGGTATAAAAGTGATCATTGCGGGTGCCGGTGGTGCTGCTCATCTACCCGGTATGATTGCCAGCCTCACTCCCCTTCCAGTGATTGGTGTTCCTGTAAAATCTACTTCGAATACGACTGAAGGGTGGGATTCGGTACTATCTATTCTGCAAATGCCCGGCGGTGTGCCAGTAGCCACAGTGGCGGTCAATGGTGCTAAGAATGCTGGTATCCTCGCTGCGCAGATCCTGGGCGCATCAGACAAAAAAATCAGGACGCAGGTGATTGAGTATAAGGCTGGGTTGAGAGCGGAGGTGGAGAAGAAGTCTGAGGGGATAAAGAAAGGCTGAGGCTTTTGCCTTCGCAAAAAGGCTTCGGCAAACAAGGAAGGCTGAAGGGCAAATCATTTAGAGGCCCGCAGGGCCATGCACTATCTGACATTTGAGAGCTGCAAATATTTCCCTAAATCGCTATTTGAAGTTTCCAAACTTCAAATCAATACCACAATCATTGTCTTCGAGAGTTAATATTGGAAGGTAGTCTGCGACTGCCTCGCAACAATCATCAGAAACATCATTGAACAGCAGATTTGGTCTGCCTGGTAA
>JAWXAW010000181.1:0-21039 GCA_034439675.1 Saprospiraceae bacterium
GCTTTTCTTACCTAGCTTCATCATCTCGATCTTCCTCAGATCCAGATAATGTGCTCTATCCATCCTGTCAATGAACTTCTTCTTTTTTGTTCCCAATTCCACAACTTTTCTCCTCAACCTTTTTCCGAACGGGACGGCAAAGATAAATCGTAATTCCATACCAGACAAGCTATCCCACTATTTTTCCATTATTATTTTTCAAATCCCTTTCAATAACAACCTTCAACCCATTGATATTGTTACCTTTAGCGATGGAATAAAAGCTCAAAAAAGGTTACATTTTTATTTTCTGTTCACACCATACCCATATCGCTATGCCAATCAACCTTCCCGAAACCAAACATCCACGCATCGTCATCGCAGGTGCCGGATTCGCCGGTATTACCCTTGCAAAGCGGATATCTAATAAAGATTATCAGGTTGTTATCATCGATCGCAATAACTTCCACCAGTTTCAACCCCTGCTTTACCAGGTAGCCATGTCAGGGATTGAACCCAGTTCTATAGCATTTCCTCTACGTCGCCTTTTCAGAAAGAACAAAAACCTACATATCCGTGTCGCTGACGTGGAATCAATCCATCCAGATGAAAAGAACATCATGACCAGCGAAGGGAGGGTTAATTATGACATCCTGGTGCTGTCCACAGGGGTAACCACAAATTACTATGGTAATAAAGCTATCGAAAACAATACCTATTCTCTGAAGTCCGTAGCAGATGCCCTCTTTCTGCGCAATGCCATCCTGGCTGACCTTGAAAAAGCACTTACGGTCCGTGAATACGATCCCAGGCAAGAGCTTTTGGATCTTGTTATTGTTGGCGGAGGTCCCACAGGCGTAGAACTGGCAGGCTCTTTCGCAGAATTTAAAAAATATATTCTCCCTCACGAGTATCCGGAACTGGATGCCACGGAAATGGACATCCACCTGATTCAAGGGGAAAAAGAGCTGCTCAACAGCTTTTCAGATCAAGCGTCCATCAAATCGAGGAAATATCTTGAGAAACTTGGTGTACATGTTATTACCGAAACACGTGTCACCAATTACGATGGCAATGAAGTCAGCCTCAGCGATGGACGAAAAATCTATACGAAAAAAGTAATCTGGGCCGCCGGTATCATAGGTAAGCGCTTCGAAGGTATCCCGGAATCATGCTATACCAGGGACAATCGTATCAAAACAGATACTTATAATCTTGTCACAGGTCTGAAGGATGTCTACGCTCTTGGTGATGCAGCCTATATGGAAGAAGGGAATTACAAAGGCCATCCTCAGGTTGCTCAACCTGCTATCCAACAAGGAAGGTTACTTTATAAGAATCTGAACGGGCTTGCCAAAGGTAAACCAATGAAACCCTTCCATTATAAAGATTTGGGAAGCCTGGCTACAATAGGACGCAATAAGGCTGTTGCAGATCTCCCGTATCTTAAAACACAAGGCTTTATCGCCTGGCTTCTATGGCTGTTTGTACACCTGAAGTCCATCCTTGGGGTAAAAAATAAAATCCTGGTATTCTTCAATTGGGTGTGGTCGTACATTACGATGGATCAGAGTCTGCGGATAATGATCAGGCATAAGACCCGAATGAACAACGAATAAGGAGCAATTGAATTTAGCATGAAAGAATACAATACCTAGGAAAGTGAGAATTCCTTTGAATTCACTATGCAATAAAAGCACAGAGGTATGGTATATGTCTAGTGTATTAAAAAATCAAAAGCATGAATGAACTAAGTAGAACACCAATTACCAAACTCTTCGTTCCCATAATTCTAATTATTGGGTCGGATGGAAACCTCTATTTGCTTTTAGATAGACGAACGATCTCCTTTTCAATAAAATCTTTGTACCTGCTTTCATATCTCGGATCGTATCCGGCGATAGAGTATAGGTAAACCCCCTTCTTGTAGAAATTGAGGTAAGGGGCACCCACCATTTGCAATGTATTGTAATAATCCTGACCTGGATCTAGTATTACCCTTTGGTCTCGGAAAGGTAATCGTTCGAATGTATAGACTGAATCATAGGTCATATCATTACCAACAAAAGCATAATAATGCTGAAAATCATTCTTAAACTCTATGTCACTTAGCCAGGGATGTAAATCTCTCATGCACGCAAAACAACTATTGCAGTATTGGTGCCAGGTCTCAATCAAAACAAGATCACAATTTTTCATTTGATTCAGGAGGGTTGAATCCTTGGAAAGAAAAGTAAAATTACCTAGCTCATGAGCTAATAGTTTTTCTTTCTTGATTTGAATTGAGAAATCGGGGAAAACATAAAACGCAAAGTAGACCATAAGTGCTATTGGAAAAACGAACCAGACTACTCCTATCTTTAAATACTTAAAAACTCCTCCTATACACAAAGCAAATATGCCAATAATCAATCCATTTAGCCATAATTTGGGAGTCATGAGGAGGCTAATGACATAATACAGCCAAAGGCTAGATGTCAATTTACCAAAGAAGCCTATAATAGAGGGGTTTTTCTCGCGATTATAAATCAAATACCCAGTGGCCATTAAACTCATATGGCAGAAAAACATAGTAGCTTGACTAGAAAAATTACTTAACGTACTTACTCCTGTGTAGGGAAATATAAGGATAACGCTAAACCACAAAGGAGCAATTCTATAAGCTAAAATACCAAAACTTAACCCAGCTAAAAGTGCAACAAGCCAAATCCAATTAAGATCAGTAATACAATATACACCTAGTGTCAATAAAAATAATACTCCATACGTTGCGAACCTTTTTCGTTGATCCACACATTGATACCTACTGAAGACATAAGATAATATCGAAAGGATTACTACCGACAAAACCATATATACATCATCAATAACCATACATGATTTGTTTGAATTTTCAATAAAGAATGAAATTTTTAAGAAAATGCAGTTTACTTACTACTAAACATTTATCGCGGAGATATATTTTGCTTGCATATACATTAAACTAATTCAAAATATACATTCCTCCATATAATGTACATGCATGCAAAAATAAGCAGTTAGTAATTATCGCAATCCCACGCTAAGCAATCAACGCAAAAATGGGTACATGACTGCCCCCAAAGAAAACTACAACCAACTGTTGTTTGGGAGCAACCGGTTGTGCCGTTTGGCTTGCATTCATAATTACCAGTTTGAGGACAACTGCCCCAGCGACAATCACAACTATGACCAGTACTAGGTCTTGCCCTGATGACGATTGGTTTTTCAGAAATTTCAATTACATCCTTTCGAACCTTAATATCTTGAATTGATGCTGTACTATAACTATTAGTATGTGCACTATAATCAAGAATGCAGCCAATCGTTGCATAGCGTTCTTCTTCCGTTGCAATTTTTGAAAATTCATATTCCCATTCGGAGGCAACGAAATAAAAATAATAATTGACCTGTGCAAGTTTTTCTGAAACTTTCATATTTTAGTTCTACTTAGGGCAAATGTATAATTTTCGTTGTAGTTCTCTTTTTTAATAGTTTTTATGTATCCCACTAGAGATTACTCACCATTCACTCTTCAACACGGACATACGGAGAACTCACAACCGGCCCACTGCACTTTACTTGAGAACTGGAAAAGTTTAGGATGATTTCAATCGATTGTAGCTTGACCGTCATTATATATTAAGATCAACTGAATTTGATTATTAAATTCCTTGTTCAACTTTTTAATGTCGCGGATAAGCTCCCTTATTCGCACAGCAAATAGTCCTGCTTTTCCTGAAGTGTAAAACTCTTGCAAAATAACATAATGGGTAAACAAGGATTTTAACTCCACCTTATTCCCGTTTAAGGCAATGAGATGTTCAGCATACTGATCCAAATCCATCTTAACAATTTGGGTTTTTCCATACAAAAGAAACAGACTATCCCATACTGCTTTATGCTCCTTATAGTCTAATGAAAGCAATGCGATCGAATCAATGGAATAGCTCAAGTAACTTTCTTCGATAAACTCCCTTCTCAACATCGAATCCCCATGCAGCAGAATATCCTTCAGAACCAAATAATGATAATCATCTAATTTGCAAGAAATATCACCATCAGTTAAAGAGATATAGTTTCCTTGATGATTGAAGAGACCATGTTGCAAACTAAAAGAGGGTAGGTTATAATCAAAACTTGGATCGTACCTAAGAATTGGGAACCCATCAATATTATTAGCCCTTGCAAAATCCTCAACAGATTGAGCTGTTTCCAATTTGGGCGTATAATCTTTAGCAGTTAAGACTTTAATCTCCTTACAACCCACTACAAATAAAACTGGGATAAAGTAAAATAAGAAAGGTAGAAGAAATATCATGTTTACATATTTCATTTGTCAAAAATGGTCCCCTTCTCTGAATAAAACTTGAGAAGGGGACCAAGAGAATTATCCTTATAAGATGAAATATCTACTAATGCAGTTCCATATGGCTAGCTGGGAGTAGATATTTTACTCTACTGCAGGTGCTTGCAACATCAATGTTTTGTCGTTTGCAAAATCATACAGGGTCATGCCACGGATTTCATACAACGCCATCCAGAATTCGCGGACAGACTGCAGATACCCTCTTCGTGCACTTTCCTGATCTGCCAATGCAAGATTTAAATCGGTCACAGATATTTTCCCAATCAGGTAACGTTGATAAGAAATTTCATATCGCTTACGCGCTGCTTCAAGATAACGTTCAGCAATTTCCGTGTTGCGCTGTACGAGATCAAACTGCTGCGCACGTAAGACAACCGTGCGTTTAAAATTTTCCCTTTCCTGATCAACCTGCCGTTGCTCCAATTCAAGATTGGATAGTGCAACTTCACGTCGCGCTTTTGACTTCCCCCAATCTGCAATGGGGACAGAAATACCGAAAGTGACCACTTCCTGGTCGATGAGGTCTGTATAGACCTGATCAAGTTCAGAGCCCGTCTGGGTAAGCCCAAAGCTTCCCTGCAGACGTGCCGTAATGCCTGATTCTCCTTTCGCACGATGGACTTCCATATCTGCTTCCATCAATCTGCGCTCAAAGGAGACAACATTACTTCTGTTTCGCATCGCAAAAGCCAAAGCTTTTTCTTCATCAATAATGATATCCGGTAAGGTATAGGGCGGTATCAATTCAAAAGTGATTTGTCCCTGCAAATCCAAAAAATCACGAAGTTGCTCTGCATTCGTTTGCATCTCGAGCTGCGCCGCGGCAAGTCGAGTTTCAGCCTGCATGGCATTGATTTCGACCTGGAGCAAATCAGTCTCAGCGATTTTGCCGACTTCATAGCGCCCCCTTGATAGCACGAGCAGGGTGTCCGCATTGGCCTTGTCTTGTTCAGCAGCTACTGCATCCAGTTGACTGATCAGTAAATTGAAAAAATAGGCTGCCGCCTGATTCGCTACTGCCTCCATCTGTTCAGAATATATTTTTTCACTCTCTCTATACACCATGGGCTCAATCTGCCTGCGCCATTTCATTTCATTAAATTGAAACAGCGGCTGATTAAACCCAAAATTGATAGGCGTGGAAAGATAGGACCTGTACGCCGGGTTACCTTCTGTGGCAAACTGATCCAACCTTCGCAACCCGCTGCCAAAATATAATGTACCTCCTGTCAGTGAAACATCTTGCTGAAGCGACACATTGAGGCTATTGTCCATATATGCTCTTTCAACGTACAACTCCTCTCCATTAGGCTGAGTGACCGGTTCAATAGAACGATTAAATAGTGGGAGTGTACTGGCATTGAGTAAAATGGCAGGCTTGAAATCGGCCAGGAATGACTGATAGGTCCAGTAATTTCTCTTCCATCTGGTCGATGCCAGCAACGCATCAGGCGCATCACTTTGGGCGAGGGCAACTACTTCTTCAAGATTTAGCCGATAAGTGCCCTGGGCATTGATATCTTGTGCAAACGTAACAATGACCAACATCCCAATCATCCTGATCCTGTGTAAATGTAATTTTATCATAAGCTTATCTATTCAAATGAATATGTTATACGAAATTACCTCTTGCTCCTACACTCAATATTTCGCACGGAGTACACGGAGTGCACGGAGAAAAATAAATCCTCACTCACCCAGCTCATAAGCTAAAAAATATATCGCGCAGAGACGCAGAGCCGCAGTTAAAATTTCTCTATGCTCTACTTGTTTTCGCACGGAGTACACGGAGAAAAATATTACTCCTTCACTGCTCACTGTTATCTTCTAACTGCTCACTTAAAGCACTATGCCCCTTGCTCCTATGCTACTTGCTACTTGCCACTAGTCGGTTCTCAGCGCTTCAATCGGATCCAGCCTCGCCGCTTTCTTCGCTGGAAAAATGCCAAAGGCTAGCCCGATGGATGCTGCCACACCAAAGGAAAGCACAATTGACCACCATGATATAATGGTAGGAATCTCGGCTGCGGTTGAAATCGCACTGGCCGCGGCAATACCAAGTAATACACCCATTAACCCGCCAATGGTGCTCACCAACACAGCTTCTATCAGAAACTGAATCACGATATCCTGATGAGTGGCTCCTAATGCGCGTCGTAAACCAATCTCTTTTATCCGCTCATATACAGAGGCCAGCATGATGTTCATGATGCCTATCCCCCCGACCAATAAAGAAATGCCTGCAATCACGGCTAGAACAAGATTGAAGATATCCTGTGTCTTCTGTTCCTGTTGCAATAAGAGTTCGGGAATCTCCATATTAAAATCCACCTGGCCCTCATGTCTTCGCTTGAGTAATCGGGCAATCACATCTGCAGTAGGTTGCAGAAATTTTGAATCATGGACCCTGACGACCAACCTATCAATCTGATGGATTTCAGGTTCCTCATTTCCATTGCCATTGCCCCTCCCTTGTCTGCCCAGGTGCTCTTTACGGATGACTGAGCGATCGCCAAAACGAATCAGCGATACATCAATCGGAATAAATATATCCGAATTAAGATCGCGAAGACCAAGTGAGGCAAGGGTTTCCCGGGTTGCAATCCGCTTGTCCAGTACCCCGATGATGGTAAAATAGTTATTTCCACATTTGATAGACTGGCCTACCGGATCTTTGCCGCTGAATAATTTTGTTTCCACATTTTTACCTATGACACATACTGGCAAAGCATTCCTCAGATGTTCTTCTGTAAATAAAGTGCCCTTATATGTTTCGAGGCGGTTGAGTTCAAAAAAACTATTGGTGACGCCGACACATCGGATATCCAAAATTTTCCCGTTAAAGATTGCTTTGGTCTGCCTGATGATCTCAGGACTGACGAGATCAACAGAAGCAATACTCCTGATGACCTCAATATCTCCTTTGGACATGCCGGGTGCCCAGGTCTTCAAGTCAGACTCGTTACCCGGTGTGGAGGTAGTTGATTCTTCTTCACCTTCCTCTCCGGTGTTTTTATCAGTGGCTTTGTGTGTAAAAACGATATTGTTGGTTCCGATGAGTCGCATCTGGTCCAGGATGAATTTCTTGGCCCCTGATCCGATGGCAAGCATAGCAATAACTGCCGCAACTCCAAATACAACACCCAGAGCAGTGAGTATGCCTCGGAGTTTGTTAACGAGCACACTCTGGACAGCTATATTAAACAGGAATAGAAATCTTTCCTTCATTTGATTTGGATTCAGATGATCAGAAAAATATTACTGTTCCCCCGCTGTCCTGATCTTGCGGTGCGTCATCAGCTTTGACCGTTTTGGCAAGTTCGTTTTGAATTCTCATCCGGTCTGCCAGTTCAGTCTCCATCCTGGCTTTGGCGGTTGCCTTTTCAGTAGCGTCGAGGTAAACAAAGGGGATTTCTTCTTCTGTTTCAGGAGCATTCAAGGTTAATTGTTCTCCTTTCTGAATTCCTGCTGCTATACAGATGGAAATATCATTGGAAGGTCCGGTGACAACTTCCTGTCTGACATAGCCGTTTTTGATTTTTTTGTATACAAAACTCACACTATCCACCTGGATAGCCTCAAGAGGAACCTGGAGACAAGTGGGAATGGAATCAGTCAGAATGGATATACCGGTTGTCATCGCCGGTCTCAACAAGGAGTCAATGGATGAAAGAAGAATAATGACTTCAAATACTTTAGTGTCAAAGTTGCGCACTTGCTCGCCGATATTCGCTTTGGTGAGAACTATACCAGAAAACTCCTTTCCTGGAAAAGCATCCACGGTGATCTTGGCCTTTTGGCCGGGTATTACTTTGGTGATATCTACCTCATTGATATAGGCTTTGGTAATCATCTCACTCAGGTCAGGCAATTCAGCAATCACCGGATCCCAGGAAGAAACTTGTGATCCTGGCCCCCGTTTTCCGTTCCAATCCCTGGCATAGATTACCATTCCAGATTTAGGGGCAATAACTGTCATCTGGCTTTGCAATTCCATAAGCCTGTTGAGTTTAAACTCTTGCTGGCGGTAGGAGGCATTGATTTCTTCAATTTTAGCAATTGATTTTTCCTTGGTGAGGGTGAGCTTATTTTCCAGCTGGCTGAGTTCGCGCATTGATCTTTCAAGGTCAAGTTTAGCTTGCTGTTTGATTGCTTCCGGCTCATATTTGCTGAGTTCCAGGGAAAGTTCTTTTTCCTTCATCGAAAACCTGATATTGACCAGCTGGTCACGAAGGCTTCGCATTTCAATAGCGGTATCAATTTTTGCCTGGTCTAGCTGGGTAACGATCTTGTCAATCTCCGTTTGGGATTCTTTGATTTTACCGTCCATTTCGGTGCGATCGAGGGAGGCGATAAACTGGCCTTGCTGAACGACTGTGCCTTCAGGGACTAGATTGGTAATCGTTACCTGGTATAAACCAACCGTACGCAGCCCGTCAGGGCCCTTGATTTTCTCAGAGCGGCGCGCCAGTAATTCACCGGGAGCATGAATAGTGACGGGCAGAGGAGCTTCTTTTACCTCAACGATAAGGTCTTCAACATTGCCAGTCTTAGCTGGATCTTTTAACAGGTAGTAGGTGCCGATAGCTAACAGAGGGATACCAATCAGCGCAAAAAGCCGGTTTCGTTTCATATGGGGTGAATAAAAAGTTGGATCTGTATAGTGTATAGGGTTGAAAACAAGATATAAAAAGGTTTTATTGTACCGGAAGCTAATGTTTAATACAACGAATTTCAGATGGGGCAAACATTAAATTAAAATCCATGAAAAAGTTGGTTTACATTGATGCACAATTCACATAGCGAATTGTAGATTTGTTGCTACAACCTGAATTACACCATGACCCATATCATCAACTTTTCAGCAGGACCTTCCATTTTACCCAAAGCCGTTTTTGAGGAGGCCTCCCAGGCAGTCCTGGATCTCAATGGCACCGGCCTTTCTATCCTGGAAGTGTCCCACCGTTCAGCTTATTTTGAGCCTATCCTTCATGAGGCGATGGCCCTGGTACGTGAGCTACTTGGACTGCCGGATGAGTATGAGGTTATGTTCCTCTCCGGTGGGGCAAGCACCCAGTTTTTTATGACGGTGATGAACCTGCTCCCGGAAGGTAAAAAAGCAGCCTATGTGGACACAGGGGTTTGGGCCAGCAAGGCTATCCATGAAGCCAAAATGCTTGGTGCGATTGATGTGATCGCCAGTTCAAAGGACAAGAACTATTCCTATATCCCAAAGGGGTATGATATTTCCGCGGATTACGAATATCTCCACACCACTAGCAACAATACTATATATGGTACGCAATACCAAAGCTGGCCTGATAGTCCTATCCCGATGGTCTGTGACATGTCTTCCGATATTTTTTCAAAACCTATCGAACCACATCGCTTTGGCCTGATCTATGCCGGTGCCCAGAAGAACCTGGGACCTGCAGGCGTAACACTCGTCATTGTAAGAAAAGATATGCTTGGCAAAATCAACAAGACGCTGCCTACTATGCTTAGATATGAGACGCATATACAGAATGAGTCCATGTACAATACTCCACCTGTGTTCCCTATTTATGTAAGTATGCTCACTATGAGGTGGCTTAAAAAGCTTGGGGGACTGAGTGCCATGGCCCAAATCAATGAAAGGAAGGCAAAGCTGGTGTACGATGTCATTGATTCTATCCCATTTTACCTTGGCCATAGTGTTCCTGAAGACAGGTCTAGAATGAATGTCACATTCAATCTTGAAGATGCTGAACTGAACAAAGAGTTTCAGACTTATTGTGAAGAAGCAGGATGTGACGGACTAAAGGGTCATAAATCGGTTGGCGGTTTCAGATCCTCCATCTACAATGCCATGCCTGAAGACGGAGTGAAGATATTAGCTGAAGTCATGAGAGAGTTCGCTTTGAAACATGCGTAGCCGACAAACTCGTACGTCAGTTCGCTGGCAGGGCATTCACCTCCCTCTTTTAATCATTGAAGAGCCTAGAATCGATACACGTGTATCTCTGGGCAAAACCTCCGCATATCTGCGGATACCCTATACTGCTCCTAGAGAATTCAAACAGGAGAAATTGATCTGGGCCAAAAAATGGTTACTTGAGACATTGTCTGACAAGCCAGAGCTTGCCCAGCGATTTAAAAACAAAGAATACCGGACAGGACAGGTGATCAAAACTGCATTTAAAAATTTCATCCTCCATCTGTCTACCAACCATGCTAAGGCGACCGGAACTGCTCATGTAGAAAACAATAACCTAATCCTGACCCTTCCGAAACTTGAAAACAATGATTACTACACCAGAGACTTTGTCAATACCCTGATATCAAAAGGTATCTCAGCAGATCTCTTGCCTGCATTTTCGGAGCGGGTGTATGAATACAACAGGATTCATTACAAAGAGCGGATCAACAGCATCCGGCTTAAATATATTCACAGCAGGTGGGGTAGCTGTGCAAACACAGGCAATATCAATTTTTCCACTAAAATATTACTGGCCCCTACCAACATCATGGATCATATCATCATCCATGAGCTTGCACACTTAAAGGAGATGAACCACGGACCACGGTTCTGGAAGTGGGTGGAAAAAGGTGATCCGGATTGGATCAAACATGAAGCATGGTTGAAGAAGTTTGGAGATAAACTGGATTTTTGAATACAACACTTATAGTCGTTTTAGATCTGTCATTTTGTCTATCCACTATTTTCTTCTGCTGCTAGTGGATTGCTTGCCGGCCGAAAATATTTTGAACCTGGTTTTTGTCGTCTATGCTGCAGTAAATTTCCTGCCTGGAAACTTCGAATACTGACGGTTTTTACGAATTTGTGGGTTTAAGGCTGATTACATACTTACTTATGATCCGATTTCTCCAACTAACCTTGCTATGCTTCCTTTTTGCCTGCGACGAAAGACTGGATTCTGAACCTGTCGTTGAGAAAGAAGATCCAAGATCCAATGATTGGATTTTTATGCAAAGGGTATTTCCGGCCGGAAAGATTGATCCTTCAGCCTACAATGCCGTCAGAGCCTTCAGACAACAAAAAGCCATAGCGCTTAGGGATCGTCATTTTAGTTCTAATTGGGAATTTTGTGGGCCGACCAATGTAGGAGGACGAATAACAGATGTAGAGATATTACGCTCAAATCCCAATACGTACTTTGCAGGTGCTGCTTCCGGAGGAATATTTAAATCAGAAAACGCAGGTATTACCTGGACTCCTCTTTTTGACAGCGCGCTTACCTTGGCTATTGGGGATATCGCCATAGCTCCTTCTAATGAAAAAATCATTTATGCAGGTACCGGAGAACCAAATGCAGGCGGTGGTTCCATTGCGTATGACGGTCATGGTGTCTATCGTTCTGACAATAGTGGTGATACATGGAACCATATTGGCCTTGAACAAACCGGGTCAGTTAGCAAAATCATTATCCATCCCACGAATCCTGACGTAGCATATGCAGCTGCGATGGGGCACTTGTTTTCCAGCGGACCAGACCGAGGCCTCTTCCGCACCATTGATGGTGGACAACATTGGGAGAAGGTACTTTTCATCAATGATTCCACAGGAATCATTGACCTGGCGATCGATCCTGACAATCCGCAAGTACTTTACGCTGCAGCCTGGCAACGTGTGCGTACCGCTTACAGGAGAGCTTACGGTGGTCCCTCCTCCGGCATCTACAAATCTCTGGATGGTGGTACTACCTGGCAAGAATTGACGTCAGGACTTCCGGAGGCTGCTGGACGTATTGGCATTACTATTTCTCCATCTAGCCCGAATATACTTTACGCCATGTATGAGCATGAATCAACCGGGTATCTGAAAGGCATTTACCGTTCGAATAATAACGGAAATACATGGATTACGAAGAGTACCGCAGGTATTAATGATCCGCCATATTCCTATTGGTTTGGAAAAATCATTGCAGATCCCGTTGATTCCAATTCAGTTTATTTAACCAGCCTTGATTTGTACAAATCAACTAATGGTGGAAACAGTTGGGGTGCTATATTCACCAATATGCATTTAGACCAGCATTCTGTTGCATTTCACCCTGACAATCCGGATATCATTTTGGTTGGAAATGATGGTGGCGTATATCGCGGTCAGGATGGCATGTTTAGTGCTACCCATTTGAATACATTACCGATTACACAATTTTACACTTGTGAAATAGATCATTCCCGCCCTGAGAGAATATATGGAGGCGCCCAGGATAATGGTACT
The DNA here is from genome assembly GCA_034439675.1 of Saprospiraceae bacterium. Lineage (GTDB taxonomy): Bacteria > Bacteroidota > Bacteroidia > Chitinophagales > Saprospiraceae > Opimibacter. The sequence continues at coordinate 12,594 of JAWXAW010000181.1, forward strand.
GTCAGAACCCTGACTGGCTCGACAAATGATTGGCGCAATATTTATCCTGGAGACGGGTTTCGTGTCCTCGTTGATCCGGTGAACAATCAATATGTCTATGCAGAATATCAATATGGGGTTTTGGGGAGATCCATCAATGGGGGATCATCCTTCGATATTGCCTTAGATGGAATATTGCAGGGAGCTAGATTTAATTGGAATACACCGGTGGTATTAAATCCTTTAGATCCTTCTGTTCTATTTATCGGTAGCCAACGTATATATAAATCTGTGAACTATGCGGAAACCTGGAATCCCATTAGTCCGGATCTCACGGAAAATAATTCACCTTCCGTTTCCCCTTATGGCACCATAACCTCTATTTGCATGTCTCCACTCAATGATCAAATACTCTATGCAGGTACTGACAACGGGAATGTACAGGTGACAGCTGATGGGGGTAATACCTGGACATTAGTTTCCTTATCGCTGCCCAATAGATGGGTCACTCGTGCAACAGCAGATCCTGCTGATCTTTACACAGCCTATGTGACCTATTCGGGTTACAGATTTGGAGAGAGTGTCGCACATATCTACAAGACTGAAGATCTCGGTGCTACCTGGACATCTATTTCGGGAGACTTACCTGATATGCCTGTCAATGATCTGATTGTGACACCGGCATTGCGACATTTGTATATAGCCACTGACATTGGTGTATTTTATTCGACGGACCAGGGCTTGCATTGGGAATTAGTCAGTGAAGGTCTTCCTAATGTGGTCATAACGGACCTCACGTACCACGCACCGGATAACATATTGGTTGCAGCAACATATGGAAGAGGGATGTATAAAATTTCACCTGAACAGGAAATCACTTCGATTGAGCGAGCAGATATGGGGAATCAGCTCAGGATAAGAGCCTATCCAAATCCATTTATTGAACAGGTTACTCTTGAGTTTAATGCATCTGTCAGACAAGTCTATACTATAGAGATGATCGACCTGGCAGGAAGAAAGGTAAAATCAGTATATCATGGTTCGCTGTCTGAAGGATTGCATACTTTCAAGATAGATGGAATCAATATTCAACCGGGAATTTATTTCTTCCGGTTGACATGCCAGGACCCAACTTATCATTCGATTGTAACTGTTTGCCGGATTTAGTGCAACCAAGCTCCGATGGATTTGTTACGTGCTCGTTTGACTTTTACAACGAACAAAATCAAGTGCAAAATGAAATCTGCTTATTCGATGCTCATGATCTTTAGTTTTTTCCTGTCTTGCCTTCATTCAGGCAGTGATATAAATGGTCAGCGCCATGAGATCAAATCGGATGATCATGGGCAAAACCCCTATTACTCCCGCACCGACACGACTAAACTGAATGTCTCCGATGCCGAATGGAAGAAGATACTATCTGAAGATGTTTATTACATCGCGAGAGAAAAAGGAACTGAACGAGCCTTCACAGGGAAATACTGGGACTTCAACGGACTCGGAACTTATCATTGTGCGGTGTGTGGAAATGCACTCTTTAAATCAGATGGAAAGTTTGCGAGTGAGTGCGGCTGGCCCAGTTTTTTTGAACCTATCCGAACAATAGCGGTCACCTACCATGAAGATCTTACTTACAACATGGAGCGCATCGAAGTTAATTGTGGACGATGTGCATCGCATCTCGGTCATATTTTTGATGATGGGCCGCCACCGACCTATAAGCGGTTTTGCATGAATTCGATTGTGCTGGAGTTTGTGAATGATTAATACAAATGTGATCCTTTAGAAGAGGAGAAAGTGGAAATGGAATACATGGGCTTGTACAATATGACAATGATCATCTGAATCCTTTGCTTTTGGCCTTTCAGGCCTTAAAATATATTTCCCCTTTTCATGGATGGGATATAGCCCATGGATGAAATGTCGGACCTTCAGGCCTTAAGCAGCAACAATTATTTTCAAAATAGATGATGGTTAGTTTCCTTTGAACACAATTGTCTTTACATGGTTACTGATACCACTTTAGCCGCGCAATCGCTGCCAGATGACAAAATCGCTAATTTGCACTCAAATGAGTGAATTGAATAAGAACAATTTGACTAAACAGATTGAACAGAAGTTCTCGAATTACAGGGAAAGAGGTCTTTCCATGTTCGTCAGTTCCTCTTTTCAATCTCACAGTCTTCCGTTGCTGCATATCCTCAGCCGCTTCGCTCCAGAGACGCCTGTATATTTCCTCAATACCGGTTTCCACTTTCCGGAGACCATGGCCTTTCGGCATGTGATTGCAGAGCAGATGGGCCTCAACATCATAGATGTAGTCTCGCCTGTTTCCAAATCAGGGCAACGTGATGATCAGGGCAAATTTTTCTTTGTCAACAATCCGGATCATTGCTGTTATCTCAACAAGGTACTGCCCATGGAACCCGTCATCGCTCAGCATGATGTCTGGATCAATGGCGTCCGGAGAGATCAAACGAAGTTCAGGGCTACCTTGCAGGAAGAAGAACCTCTGGCCGATGGAAAGCTTCGATATCATCCGATGCTCGACTGGACCTCCAAAATGATCTGGGAATACAGGATGGAATACAACCTTCCCGAACATCCGCTCGAAGCTCAAGGCTACCTCAGTATTGGATGTATGCCCTGCACGCGCTCCTTTCAGGAATCTACAGGTACACGACAAGGCAGATGGGCCGGGATGTCGAAGGAAGAGTGTGGTATACAAACGGAGTTTGTCAAGGCTGAGGCGAAGGCAGAGGCGAAGGAATTACAATGAAGACGACAGATCGTAACTGAGCGAATACTTCGGCTCCGCTCAGTACAAGGATCCCGCCCCGAACGGGCAACGGGAGGCCAGACACGCAGATATCAGACACATGATTCGTTAACTCCTCACTATTCTCTCCTTATCTCTGTCTAACTCTCTTACTTCTCACTTTCTTACTCTCTTACTCTCTTACTCTCATACTCTCTTACAGTCTCACTCTCTTACACATGAAAATACTCATCACTGGTGGTGCCGGATATATCGGATACAGCGTCGTCAAGCAACTTCTGGAGGATATCGGCAACTTACATTCCATTGCCATCTACGATAATCTGTCGAGAAGGAACTTCAGTTTTTTTACAGAAGCCACCTTTGATCATAAACCTGTAAAGCTGATCCAGGGGGATATTCTGGATGGTCGGTCACTTCAGAAAGCACTCGAAGGAATTGATTGTGTGGTTCATCTTGCTGCAAGGGTGACAACCCCTTTTGCAGATGCTGATGCACATTCATTTGATCAGGTCAATCACTGGGGTACTGCGCAACTGGCCTATGCCATTGAAAAATCATCGGTATCCAAAGTGATCTACATGAGCAGTATCTCCATTTACGGTGATCATCCTGTTCCGGTCCATGAGGATATCGTCCCTAATCCCCACTCATTCTACGGGAGATCAAAATGGGACGGAGAAAAGCAGATCAGTGTCCTCAGTAGGGACAGAGAAGTCATCATCCTTCGATCAGGCAATGTGTATGGTTATAATCCTTCCTACAGAATTGATGCGGTGGTAAACCGATTTCTATTCCAGGCTAACTTCCTGGGAAAGATCACCATCAACGGGAGTGGTGACCAACATAGGAGTTTTGTCCATGTTGACAAACTGGCTGCCGTAACCACCAAAGCCGTAGATGGGCAGGTAACTCCAGGCATCTATAATGTTGTGGAACACAACTTAACCATCAATGAAATAGCTGCTAAAGTCCAGGCTTTATATCCGGAACTGGATATCATCTATGCCAACTTCAATATCCGGATGAAGGACATGATCACCGCCCTGCCCTCCAGGATATGGTCCCAGGTCCAACTGAACCCGGCCACCTTTGATGAAGAACTGGTCGAATTCAAATCTCACTTTTCCTTTTAATCTACTGATTGATAGAATTTTACATATGCCATTTTCACACCGATAGCCCTTTTCTTTCAAAGTTGGCTGATTTTCAGGTGTTTAATATTGAACTCGTCAATGGTTTTCACTAATTAATAGCTATCTTTGCTGCCCTTTGAGCCGAAAGGGCTCATTCAGGTACATACCATTTGATGACCTTAGGATATCGCAATAATGAGCATTAAGAAACGCGTGCTGTTCCTGACCCAGGAAATGTCACCTTATACTGATCTTTCAGAAATTTCAGAGCTTTTAAAGAAACTACCGTTGTACACGCAGGACAATGGTATGGAGATCAGGGTGTTAATGCCCCGATTTGGCAGTATCAACGAGCGCAGGCACAGGTTGCATGAGGTAGTGCGATTGTCCGGGATGAATATTATCATCGATGATGATGATTACCCATTGATTATCAAGGTAGCTTCCTTACCCGGAGCGCGCCTACAAGTTTATTTCCTGGACAACGAAGAGTTTTTTAAGCGAAAATTCATGTTTGAGGATCAGGCCAATAAACTCTACGAGGATAATCAGGACCGTATGGTTTTCTTTTGCAAAGGTGCAGTAGAGACGGTCCGTAAATTTGGCTGGGCCCCTGATATCGTGCATTGTCATGGCTGGATGACCTCTTTAGTGCCTTTCTACCTACGAACCGCTTATAAAGATGATCCGCTTTTCAAAAAGAGTAAGATTGTTTATTCACTCTACAATGAAAGCCTGGAATCCAATTTCAACAAGGATTTTTTCACAAAGGCCTCTATCAATAATCTTCAGCCAAAAGACCTCCTGGCATACCAAAACGGGACGGATGGCGTTAATCTCCATAAGGGAGCGATCGCTTATTCAGATGCCTTAATCCAGGGTACTAAAAAACTGGAAGCCGCTCTTGCCAAAGAAGTAAAAGCCTCTAAGAAGCCAGTACTCGATTATCAGGAGGAAGACAGCTTATTGAAGGCATATTTCGATTTCTATAAAGAGCTGATGAATTAACACCAGTTCTATCGAAACATGGGTAGTCTTATGACCATACACAGCAGATACTTTATACTCCTTGCCGTTTTTATCCTTTACACCTTTTCCTGTACCAAGCCGGCCCTCATAGGTTCCGACTTTCTTGAAGATGAAAAGGCATTGTTACAATTCCAGGACAGTTTTGCCCTTACCCTCTTTACTGTAAAGACAGATAGTGTCATCGTTCATAGTAATAACGTCAGCAGACAGCTTTTTACCTATCTGTGCGGCGACATACAGGATCCAATTTTTGGCAGGTATACAGCAGACATATATGCCCAGCCATTGCTGCCAGGTATCGCTACATCGCTTATAGCATCCACTCTTGACTCTGTCGTCCTTGCATTGAGATACGACACCTTGGGTACCTATGGCACTATTCTTGACCCGGTAACTATCGAAGTATACCGGATGCTTGAAAATCCGGCCTTTAATGAAGATTACTATTCCAACGGACAGTTCCTTACCAGCACAGATCTTCTTGGCTCCCTGACCTTCATCCCAAAACCAAAAGATAGTGTGACCATCAATGGGGCTGGTACAGTCGTCTTGGCTCCACATATAAGAATACCATTGGATATAGTCAAAATGGGTGACCTCCTCCTCCAGGATAGTTCTGTCTTTGAAAACCAGGACAGTTTTCTCAATTACTTCAATGGCTTGTATATCAAAATGTCTGGAGCAACAAATACAATGTTGGGATTCAATCTGCTCAGTTCTGTAACAGGGCTGACCTACTACTATGACAAAGGCACATCCGCTGATCTGCAATTTAAATTTGTGATTACAGCTGGTAGTGTTAAGGCTGTTCACATGGAGCATGACTATACCGGCTCTATGGTTGAAGCTGCTTTAGCTCCTGAGCCTGAAGGGGATTTCGCCTTTATACAAGGCCTTTCCGGTGTTGCCACCTATATGCGGGTTGAAGGACTTGATGCCATTGGTGACGCCATTATCAATCAGGCTGAGATCGAATTGTACTGCACTTTCCCTGATGGGGATGTGGCAAGCCTCTATCCACCCAGCCCGTATGTCATCACTCAGGAAAAAACAGATACATCGATTGTCAATTCGGAAGATGTCGCTATTGCCCTGGCCCTGACCGGAAGTAGCAACACCACCGAGAGTTTCAATGCGATCTTTGGCGGCAAGTTGGGCAAACCTGATCCAGGCCCTCCTGTAGTGTACAGGTACAAGATGAACGTCACCAACCAGATCAAAGACATCTTTGAAGGAAATCAGGAAAATATCATATATTTCAATCCATTTGGAAAAGGGAATATTCCCAACAGGACGGTGATCTTTGGCCCAAACCATCCCACCTATGCCCCAAGGTTGAGAATAACCTACACAGTATTATAAAAGTGACCTACAGGAAGATGCCGGTTTTGAGTTTTTCCTTTCAACTTTGCTAAAGGATGGCACCAATCAACATAGTGGAATCGCGTAATCTGCATCATCAGTATTTCATAGTGTCTAATTCATTCAATTTATGTGCGGAATAGTCGGATATATTGGTCCCCGTCCTGCGTATCCTATCCTGATACAAGGTCTGAAGCAACTGGAATACAGGGGCTACGACAGCGCAGGTGTAGCGCTGCTCAATGATCATATGCAGGTCTTCAAGAAGAAAGGAAAAGTATCTGAACTTGAAAACTATATCGGCACACAATCCCTGACCTCGACGGCCGGCATGGGGCATACCCGATGGGCAACCCACGGGGAGCCAAATGACATCAATGCCCACCCACACGTATCCAACAATGGCCACCTCGTGCTGATCCACAACGGGATCATTGAAAATTATTCCGTACTGAAAGAAGCCCTTTCAAGAAACGGATACACCTTTACCAGTGAAACTGATACAGAAGTATTCCTGAACCTCATTGAAGCCTACCAAAACAAGGAACAATTAGATCTGGCTGACGCTCTCAGCATGGCTCTATCCCAAGTTGTCGGTGCCTATGCCATCGTCGTCGCTGACGACCGCAACCCAGATGTGCTGGTAGCCGCCAGGAAGCAAAGTCCACTAGTCGTAGGGATGGGCGAAGGTGAATATTTTATCGGTTCTGATGCTACACCCATCGTTCGGTATACGAATAAAGTCATCTATCTCAAGGACGATGAAATCGCTATCCTTGACCGATATGCCGGTGTCACCATCAAGGACAGTAAGAACGTTGTGCAAAAACCAAGGATTGAAGAGATCTCCCTTCGCATCGAGGAACTCGAAAAAGGCGGATATGAGCATTTCATGCTGAAAGAAATCCACCAGCAACCGCAGACTGTATCGGATTGCATGCGCGGCCGTCTCAATGATCATGAAGGTTGGGTGAGGCTTGGAGGTATGGAAGAATATGCAGGCCAATTTGAAAACGCACAGCGGATCATTCTCGCCGGTTGCGGCACATCTTGGCATGCAGGTCTGATTGGCGAATATCTTTTCGAAGATCTTGCCCGTATTCCGGTGGAAGTTGAATATGCTTCTGAACTTCGGTATCGTAATCCGGTCATCCGTGAAGGAGATATCGTCATGGCCATATCTCAATCAGGTGAAACGGCTGATACCCTTGCTGCGCTTGAACATGTTAAGAGCAAAGGTGCGATGATCTATGGTGTAGTGAATGCAGTTGGTTCATCCATTGCTCGACTCACTGATGCCGGTTCGTATATACACTCCGGACCTGAAATCGGGGTTGCCTCCACAAAAGCATTTACCGGGCAGGTTACCTTACTAAGCATGGCAGCGCTCTGGCTGGGACACCGCCGTGGCACTTTGCCGATTTCCAGATACAGAACTTTGATTTCAGCACTTGCCAGGATACCCGAGCAAATCGCAGAGACCCTGAAGGTAGAGGACCAGATAAAATATATTGCCTCTGAAATGACCGAGTACAACAATTCATTGTATCTCGGCAGAGGATATAATTTTCCGGTGGCATTGGAAGGGGCACTTAAACTCAAGGAGATATCATACATCCATGCTGAAGGTTATCCTGCTGCTGAAATGAAGCATGGACCCATTGCATTAATTGACGAAAACATGCCGGTGGTGGTCGTAGCTACCAATCAAAGTGCGTATGACAAAATACTGAGTAATATACAGGAAGTAAAAGCCCGTAAAGGAACCGTCATCGCGATTGTTTCTAACGGTGCGAAAGAGATCCGGAAGTTTGCCGACCATGTCATTGAGATACCGGAGACGGCAGAACCATTTTCACCCTTACTTTCTGTCATTCCAACGCAATTGCTATCGTATCATATTGCCTGCCTTCGTGGCTGCAATGTGGATCAGCCGCGTAACCTGGCAAAGTCTGTCACGGTAGAATAGTAAAACGTGAGACGAATAACGAATAGCTAACAGCTAATAACGAATAATATCAAAATAATTATACCATTTAACACTATCCAATTAACAATTCTGACAACTCACAACTGATACTTCGACTCCGCTCAGCACAAGCAACACTCACAACTCACAACTGATACTTCGACTCCGCTCAGCACAAGCAACACTCACAAC
>JAWXAW010000182.1:0-3984 GCA_034439675.1 Saprospiraceae bacterium
ACGTTTGATCATTAAATTACCAGTTTCAAAACCCATTTCTAGCACTGAATATTCGGGATGATCATTCCAAGTATATCCAATGATCCACGCGTCGCCTTCCTTTTGGCCTGCAGCATGGCAGAGTGCCATGCTGCAGATCCAAAGGATAAAAAAATATTTCTTCATTGTGTGACAATCAGATGTTGGGTTTCTATTTTCTTTCCACCCTGTGCCCGAATGGTATAAATACCCGGAGGAATATCACTGATCCCGATCGTATAGCTACCACCACCAGGGGTTTGCAGTTGCTTCCGCTGCCTGCCATCCAGACTGTGTATTTCTACCATCTGGACCCAGTCAGGTAGATTCATGTAGACGAGGTCGTTTGCAGGATTAGGAGAGATACGTACTTCATTTGTATATCCGGTATCATCGCTTCTGTCCTCTATCATAATAAATGGATCCAGTTCAGAACATTCACCAGGACGATGCGTAAAGATGCTATCAGCTATAACACTGTAGAGAATCTGTGCTTCGGACAAACTTCTTGCACCCAACCAAGGGCATTGACGGGCTAGAGCATAGACACCTTCTAATTCAACAGTTGTCAGACTATCACCTTTGCTGTGTCCACCTCTCAGCCACAGCATGGCTTGCAGATCAGTCTCCTGTGCATTGGAAGGAGTGACATTGTCCACTACATCGAGTGCAACTTCAATGGAATCCTCTGTGTCTATGATCTGGGTATCCAACATACCCAGCCAATCACCCATATGTCCAGCTAGAGTATCGATCTTAAGCACTCTAAGCGCTTTCAATGCAACTACATTGTATGGGTTTAATTCAATCAAAGAATCCAGTACGCGAACTTGACTAATATATTCAAATACCAGTGAATCCGTCTCTGGCATATCCGGATCAATACCATGTATTTTACCCATTTGGTATTGTGCCCATATAAGTTCACCCAGTGGTGTAGTCGACTCCGCGTCAAAGAAACTATTAAGTACAGTATTGGACAGATAGGCTGGATACAGGTGGAGGAAAGTCAGCAAATCTGCTTTACGCATCCAGTTCATTTCATCCTCATAGTCTGTAAAAACAAATGCATGGCGTACCAGACCTACTAATGAGTCTGTCAGGGGAGTAGGAATTGGATAATCGGTACATGGAACTCCTTCAAATGAACCAGTTGCATCTATAAACCAAATATCCTCGATTTCCGTTGGGCCAATCATAGCAGGTATCAAAATGCCTCCAGGAGATATATCACTATCATCAGCTATGAACTGTGAATTTAAAGCTGTATTTACAGGGTTTAGTCCACTTATGTAAGCTCCATAGGCCGAGTATGATCCCAGCCATTGGTTTGCATGATGTTTTTGTGTACCCAGGCTGACAACACCCAGGGCAGACGGACTGAATAAATCAAGACCGTGTGTGGCATCATAAAACTCATTACTTTTCAAATCAGTCTCCATATGGGGTCCTATGATCCATTGTCCATAGTACATATCATCTGTTTCGTTGCAATTGTGATCATTAGCCATGCAGTTGGTCATCACGATGCCGGCATTCCTTTCCCGCATCTTATAATGTGAAGTGCCATTGATGATATTTTCTCCAAGTAGGCTTGTATAAACCTGCATCCCACTGATTCCGGCATTTTCTGTTCCGGCTGGAAGTGGTTCCGTTTGTAAAAAATCGATAGTATTGTGAAACAAGTTTAATTCGTGGACTTCATTCATAGAAATACCAACAGCCCTTCTACCACCTGTGATTTCCAGTTCGTTCTCCCTGACTCGATTGTTGAGTGCTACACCGTAGATTCTATGCAGATTGATTCCTACATTATTGTCAGTGGTCAGCCATCGATACAGATTGTTTTCTTCAATCCGAAGGCCAACTCCGCTGCCTAATATACTGATACCCATGAATCCATTGTATATTTCATTATGTGCAATGTAGGTACTTGCTGGCTCTCTGATTTCAATTCCCCTTGTAGCCGGAATAGGTGATTGTATAGGGATATTCATAAAGTTATCTATAATAACCTGGGAAGACCTTGTGGAATGTACCCCAATCATTACATTCCTAAAGGTATCCTGTTCGATATGACAAACACTGCCTTCCAGTGAAATCCCTCGTTGGTTATAATTTAAATGGCCACTCAATGCAGCTATTTTTGGAACGGAGCCTTCAAAATCCTCGAAATCGGTACCTAGGATTCTTGTTGTAGCTCCTCGGACAATCACACCATTGCGCATATGATCAATCATATTTCGATTTGCATTGATTGGATTGAGTTGTCCAAGATACAAACCCGTGGAACCGGCTATGTACAAAGCAGCATAACCCTGGTTGTAAGGAATAGAAGCTAGTGAAGGCCATGATGGATAATAGTGATGTCCGCCATAAGGAAGAGGCAACTGGGTGCTTGTAAAAAACCTACATCCGAGGATAATGCCATCACCAGGGTAAACGGTAATATCTGAGGGTATAGCTTCAAATGGGCTTCCTGTTGATATGCCGATATAGTTGTTTTCAAAAGTGCTTCCCTGTATAAAGTAGGATGTCTCATCTTCCAATTCAATGGCAATATTGGCTCCACTGATGTTGGAATTAATAAAGGTAATTCCATTTCCGTCCGGGCTTAATACTTTAATTCCTCTCCACAGTGTATCACAAGTGCCGATGTTGCATTGGTCTACATTGAATTGTCCATCAACCTCAATTCTGGAACCAGCAGCCATACGTATGGAAAGATTAGTCCAGGTAACTGGACCACTAATGAGGACTGGGCCCCTGAACCACGTACAATTTGCAACAGGAGGTACCATAGAACTAATAACTGTAGTTCCACCTGCGGTTCCTCTGGGAGTCCAGGATATACAATTACAAGGATCTGCCGCCTGGCCATTAATTCCACCATTAAAGGTCAACATCAGAAACAGGAATAGGAAAACACTATAGAAGAAACTTCTGGTATGCTTCCAGACCTCAATGTTTCTGTGTGTGTGTGTGTGTGTGTGTTGGGAGTACCAACTTTTAATGAATATGATTTGTTATGAAACTTTTTCATTGTTAAAAAATTTGGTGTTCAATAAAACATTTCCGGGCATAATCTAGCCCTCTTCATTCCTTCTGGCTTAGAAAAGAGGCCGCTAGGATTACATACAGCAGTCATGTATCTGTCATGTAAAGAATGAAGACACTTCGTAAGTTGCTTCTATTGAAAAGCAATACTGTAAACGAGGAGATCATTCGGTGCAGTCGGCAGGGCTTATTCTGCTTGTGTGTTTGTTAAAATCATAGGGCAAAAATTTGGTTTAAGAATAGGGTGGTTGAAATTGAAATTCTCTTTTCCTATTCAGGGGCTAATGAGAATTGTAAAATAGAGAGTTTTAATTATATATACAAATTTTCAGGTAAAAAAGAACATAATGGTAATAATTTTACAAATTGATACATTTAATTAAAATTCAGACAAACCTGAATTTAACTTCTCCCTTTTGCCTCAAGACTAAATCTTGTGTTACTAGAGTGTTGATTGATCTCAACAATATACTTACCAGGAGGCAGATAATATTTACCATTATCCGCTTTTTTTAATTTCGTATCTGCATCAGGTTTTTTGTCCTGCATTTGTTTGATCAGCGGCGCAACAGCCTCTTCTTTCATTTCTAACTTGTAGGCGTAATAACTCAATCCCTTGTGCAGTTTGATTTGCTCTTCCTGAACTAATAGGCTGTCTGAATATACTTGAAGGAGCGCTTCACCTGCCACGGGCGTATAAACCGGAAAGGTAACGGAAGGTTCATAATATTCCATCCAAGATGCAGAGCGCGAACCCCACCTTGTTTGATGGTTGATTGAAAGTTTTTCATCAAATCCAGTAAGTGAATCGGTAGTGGTAGCGTTTAATAACTGCACTTTGCTGACATCTGCTTTGTACAAGGATCTGCCGTGTGTAGCAATCACAATCTCTTTATCTCTAGGATGTAT
>JAWXAW010000183.1:0-3576 GCA_034439675.1 Saprospiraceae bacterium
GCTTGCAGTTCTGAATGCAAAATCATCAATCAGCAGGGCATCATTAAGGTATACGTCGACATTGGTAGCCAACGCATCAGGTGAATTGTGAATGACCTGAACCCTTGCGGTTTGAGCTTGAAGGCACATGGTGCCTAGCATGGTAAGGAGGAAAAAGAGCGCGTTGAGCTTGTGCATAGTATCAGTGTTTAGGTAAATAAATAGATGGAGAATGCCATGTATAACCTAAAAAACGTTTAACTGTTTAACAAAATGGTTAAACAATTATATTTTTTGTCGTCGGGACGTCAAAAAGGAGATTCAGGACCTATGCAGATAGGCTGGAGGGGTGGTATGAGATGGAGTCAATAAACTCATCCGCCCCCATGATATACCTGATCCCTTGGATTTTTGCTCTCGGTTTTAGATTTTGAATCTTACGGCCAGAGACCCAGATTTCATCTTTGCCCTTTCGCAGCAGGTTTTTGGAGGCGGCTTTCAGGTAGTCGACTATTTTTTCATCCTGTGGCTGAAGGGTGAGGTGCGTGACAAAAACAATGGAAGGAAATACGGTCTGAAGATCAGAAAGTGATTCCAGCGGTACACTTTGCCCAAGGTAAATGGTCCTGTGGCCGTGAAGTATTAATTCATATTGAGCATAGAGTAATCCGAGTTCATGTACTTCATTGTCCGGCAGGTAAAGCACAAACACCTTTTGGTCAGGGTTTGGAAGGGTGGTATGAAGCTGGTCAATCTGGTAAAGGATTTTCTGGCGCAGCAGGTTGGACAGAAAGTGTTCGTGAGCTATAGTGATCACGCCGGTCTGCCACAGCAGGCCGATATCATTCAGGAATGGAAGAAAGACTGTACGGAATACTTCCCTAAAAGTTTTTTGGGACAGCAACAGATGAATGGTCTGGTCAAACAATGCATGGTCATAATTCAGCATAGCCAATCTCAGGCTATGACCGGCATAATCACCTTTATGGTCTACAAGCATTTCTTTACGGACTGTTTCTTCAAGGTCCGTACCTGATAAGGAAGCAATCCTCGATATCTTATAACCCTGATGATAGAGTGCTGCTATATTGAGTAGTTTCTGCAGATCCGCGTGACTATAGTACCTGACATTGTTTCCTGAACGCATCGGATGCAGGAGGTCATAGCGTTTCTCCCAGATACGGAGAGTATGTGCCTGAATATCTGATAGACGCTCAAGATCCTGAATGGTATACCGATCCTTAAAAGGCTGATTCTGCTGCTTCACGATCTCCGTTTTTTACCGCGTGAAGGTAAATGGATTCATGCAGAATGGAAATGCAATGATTTTTTAGCTGATTTAGATCATTTCAGCTCCTGATGATCGTATTCTCAGATTGCGGTAATTTTGCTGCTGCCCTATAAAACCTTATTATCGCTATCTAACATTCAACAATGAACACAATATCTAAATTTAAGACTGCCGAAGAAGCTGTTAAAATCGTCAAATCCGGTGACAGGATATACCTTCACGGGAGTGCTGCGACACCGCACACGCTCATACGGGCACTGGGTCAGAGGGCATTGGAACTGGAGAATGTTGAAATCATTTCTATTTCTACCCTAGGCGATATGTGCCTGGCCGAACCCGAATGCCGGGATGCTTTTCACTTCAATTCAGTATTCGTTTCCCAGAATATCCGCCAGGCCGTCAATAACGGGATGGGTAATTATATACCGGTGTTCCTGAGTGAGATCCCCGGTTTGTTTCATAAAAAAATCCTTCCGATCGATGTGGCTCTGATTAATATCAGTCCTCCCGACAGGCATGGTTTCTGCTCCCTTGGCGTTTCGGTCGATGTCGCCGTGGCTGCCGTCAAGAATGCAAAATATGTGATCGCTCAGGTCAATTCCCGAATGCCGAGAACACATGGCGATGGACTGCTGCACATCAATGATATCCATGCTATGGTCGAGGTGGCTGACGAACTACCTGAAGTGGATTATAGGAAACATATCACGCATATCGAAGAGGCTATCGGAAAGCACTGTGCTTCTCTTGTAGAAGATGGGGCAACCCTGCAATTAGGTATCGGAACTATCCCGGATGCGGTACTTCAACAACTTACCGGCCATAAAGATCTGGGTGTCCACACGGAGATGTTTTCTGACGGAGTTATAGATCTGCTCAAGAATGGCAACATCACCAATAAATTTAAGAAGAAACATAAGCGGAAAGTAATCACCTCGTTTACGACAGGTACAAGAGATCTATATGACTTTATTGATGACAATCCGGAGTTCGCTTTTCTCGAATCTGACTATGTCAACGATGCCTATGTGATCGGGAAGAATCCAAAAGTAGCAGCGATCAACAGCGCTATTGAAATCGATATCACAGGCCAGGTCTGTGCAGACTCTATTGGCACCTATCAGTTTTCAGGCGTGGGTGGCCAGATGGACTTCATCAAAGGAGCCGCTTTGTCTGAAGGAGGAAAGCCAATCATTGCGATGGCTTCAAAGACTAACAGGGGAGAATCTAAAATAGTGCCCTTCCTCAAGCAGGGCGCAGGCGTCGTCACGACACGTGCTCACGTCCATTATGTGGTGACAGAGTACGGTGTGGCTTATCTCTATGGAAAAAACCTTCAGCAACGCGCATATGCACTGATGAATATTGCCCATCCCGACCACCGGGAAGCGTTGGAGGTGGAAATCAGGGGAAGGTTTGGTAAGAAGATTTATTAGAGGAGCCTTCAGCTCTCGCTGCTAACTGCTCCCTTCTCACTATCCGCTCGTTCAAACCTCAGACTTGAATGCAATACGCTTTGCGTCTCCAGCCGCTAGGGTCAAATCTTCGTCTTACAATTCAATACTCGCTTTTAGGTTTTTAAGTAATTTCATGTAAAACATTTTGACTCAGGAATTCCCTGCAGCTCTTCTCAAAAATGATATCCAAGTCCGTAGCGTAGCCCATGCCTATTGTGCAGGTCACCTTGCTTCTAAAATATGGAAGGAGAAATTTGAAGAAGACTATCTTTATACCACCCCCGGAGAAACGATTTCAAATAAGTAGTCCAACTCTCCACCCTAATAACTAATAACTAATAAACGTATAAACCCATAAACGTATAAACCCATAAACCCATAAACATATAAACCGATAAACGTATAAACCCATAAACTTCCAATGAAACTCAACATCATCAAATGGAAACCTATGATAGCTGCCTTACCCATCACTATTGGGGTAGTATTACTTAAAACAGGAGTTGTGCAAGGTTTGGGGTATGAAGGGCTGGTTCATTTTTCTGAAATTGGCCTGGTGATCACGGGAGGAATATTTTTAATCGGGTTTATGCTGGCGGGAACTCTCGCAGATTATAAGGAGAGTGAAAAAATTCCGGCCGAGATGGCTGCTTGTATTGAATCTATAGAAGATACAGTAGTGTTGGCACATGGTTTCAAAGGCGACTTTGACCTTCC
Source organism: Saprospiraceae bacterium (assembly GCA_034439675.1). Classification (GTDB taxonomy): domain Bacteria; phylum Bacteroidota; class Bacteroidia; order Chitinophagales; family Saprospiraceae; genus Opimibacter. The sequence continues at coordinate 3,445 of JAWXAW010000183.1, forward strand.
GGCACAGCGACAACAACTCAGTGAAGCTACGGGTGCTATTATCGCTTATTATGCCCACCGCGAAACGGAAGAAATTGTTTATAAAAAGATTGAAGGGCTTACGTCCATAGCGCTGCATGTCGAGCAAACAAA
>JAWXAW010000184.1:0-48473 GCA_034439675.1 Saprospiraceae bacterium
CCTACGGGGCATTGTTTTACAATTTCGATGATTATACTTTTTGCATTTTGATTATTCCTTACTTCACATTTTGCCACCGACATATAGCCCCGATGGGGCATTTTTCTTCATGCCACCGACATGTTGCCCCGATGGGGCATTGTTTTACAATTTCGATGATTATACTTTTTGCATATTGATTATTCCTTACTTCACATTTTGCCACCGACATGTTGCCCCGATGGGGCATTGTTTTACAATTTCGATGATTATACTTTTTGCATTTTGATTATTCCTTACTTCACATTTTGCCACCGACATGTTGCCCCTACGGGGCATTTTTCTTCATGCCACCGACATGTTGCCCCGATGGGGCATTGTTCTTCATGTTACCGATCTGTTGCCCCGATGGGGTATTTTTCTTCATGTTACCGAACTGTTGCCCCGATGGGGCATTGTTCTTCATGTTACCGAACTGTTGCCCCGATGGGGCATTTTGTTTCTGCAATGGCCCTTTGCTCCTTGCTCCCCCTTTCAGGGGCAGGGGGTTAAACCGTCCACGTACTCAACCCCAATTTCACAAACTCATATTTTTTCTCCGTCCCGCCAAACTGCTCAAGCGATTTCATCACCTTGTATTTCGTCGTACCCGGGCAATAAAAGATCATAAATCCACCGCCACCTGCTCCGGATATTTTGCCACCGGTAGCACCAGCCCTTTTGGCTTCATCATAGATCTCTTCAATCCGTGCATTGGAGATGCCTTCGGCCATTTTCCTTTTTTGTTGGAAGCCAAAATCAAGAATTTCACCGATCGAACTAAGCTTGCCCATAAGCAATGCTTCTTTCATCATCTGCGCCTGGATTTTCAACTGATGCATGGCTTCAATCGCACCCTGGTCTTTATTGATGACATTGCCGGCCTGCTTTTCGATGATTTTTGCTGACTCACGATTGGTCGCCGTGAAGTACAATAACAGGTTATGCTCAAGTTCAAAAAGATATTCCCTCTTGATACGCAGCGGATTGACGATCACTTTATCATTTGGATAAAACTCCATAAAATTGACACCCCCAAAAGTGGCTGCATATTGATCTTGCCTGCCCCCGGCAAGATGAAGATCTTTGCGCTCTATTTCATAAGCATAATGCGCCATATCATATTCACCCAAGGGCAGCTTGAGCATTTCTGCAAATGCACCGACAATAGCCACCACTAATGTAGAAGATGTCCCTAACCCCGATCCTGCTGTGGCATCAACATACGTTGTCAATCTAAGCCCTGTAACCGGAATACCATAGTCGCGCTGAATACGGTTATATACCCCTTTGAGCAAATCCAACTGCCCATCAATTGGCAACTGATCAGCCCGATCGTAACTAAGCCTTTCGCCCTGATCCCATGCATGAAACTCTATCCGAGGCTCATCGAGGACTTCAATAGTGGCGTATGCATACAATGAAAGTGTTGCATTGAGGATCGCACCATTGTAGAGGTCACAATATGGGCTGACATCGGTACCTCCGCCGGCGAGGCCTATTCGTAATGGAGCTTTACTGCGATAGATCATAGTGATGTGTCTGGTCATCTGGCTGCTTTCTGGTCACACCGGAGGGGCTCATGTACCCTTCCTGGTTGTTAAAGCGGCTAAAGATTTTATGGTTTCCACTAATTTCGACCAGGATAATTTTTGTTTTTCGGAACGAAGATGAGGAATAAAAAAGGCTTCACCTAATAGGTAAAATTCCAATATGGCATTGGCAATAGCCCCTGGCTCCACATCTGCTACCAATCCACATTTCCGGTCCGGAACCATAGAGGGCAATCCGCCCACATTGGTAACCACCATTGGTTTTTCGAAATGGTAGGCAAGAGGTGTAACTCCGCTCTGGGTCGCATTGCGATAGGGCTGTATGACCACCTCTGCCGCGCAAAAATAATTCACGACTTCACTATCCGGAATAAAATGGGTTCGCATGATGAGCTGTGATCGTATACCGAGACGATCTATCTGTTCCTGGTATGCTTTTTCATCTTCATAAAATTCGCCCGCCACCATCAATTTTATACCAGCCTGCTTTATCCCCGGATCAGCCATAGCCTCCAGCAGAATATCAAGCCCTTTATAATTTCGGATAAACCCAAAGAAAAGAATCACTTTATCTGCAGGATCTATTCCTAGTTTTTCCCTGGCTACTGACTTTGGAATCGCGTCACCAAAATTGTCATAAAGCGGATGCGCTACCAACTCCGCAGGTTTTGATTTTTCAAGTGATCGCAGATCTGCCATGACCTTTTCAGACATCGTGATGAAAGCATGACAACTTCCAATAAAATACTTTGTAAACATCTTATCCCCTGGCCTCTTCTCATGCGGGATGATATTATCAGCAAGTCCGATGATCCGGGAATGTTTATTTTTTCTCACCAGCCGTAATATCGTCCCTAATGCAGGTCCCATAAAGGGAATCCAAAACCTGACCAGGATGATGTCAGGCCTGTCCTTGGCAATCCTTCGCCCGACATTGACCCAATTAATAGGATTGACAGAATTGATGATGGTGTAAATGGTGAGGTTTGCAGGTGCTGGTTCGTCGGTAAACTGGGAGGTACCGGGAAAAAGAAAGGACGGATACTGCAGTGAATACGAATAGATCACACAGGTATCCCCTTGAGCTATAAATTCCTTTGCCAACCGATGGTTAAAGGTTGTCAGGCCGCCTCTGAGTGGATGCGCAGGTCCAATTATGGCTATATTTTGCCTCCTGTCCATAAAATACTACAAATCAAGGCGCAAGATAAGTGCCCTTTTGTGACTTACCAGCTTTGCGGATAGTCCGTAATCTGATACATTTAGCTCTTCAAACACAAGATTTATGAAAATCCTCTCTTTCATCCTCGTTTTCATGCTCCATCAGCAGCTTACTGCACAACAATTGCGCAAAGTTGCCCCTACTGCCGGAGAAACTCTTCCAGGTTGGGCCATGAAAATGTATGAAGATCATCCCAACGTATGGCAAGTAGATGATGAATATCGCATCTGGCGACAGACCAATCCACAGGTAAAAACTACCTATACCCAATATTATAAAAAATGGCGTCGTGCTGTGGAGCCTTATATCAATGCACAGGGTTATGAGGAAAAACCAACCCAGGCATCCATCGATGCATTTAATTCTAGGCTTGAGAAACTCAAAATAAACGGAGCTCCCCGCGGCACCGCATGGTCAAACATAGGCCCTTTTGAAACATTCAATACCAATACCGGACCCTCCCCGCTAGCCAAATCTGAACAAGCCAATATCTATTGCATCGACCAATCCCTCTCCCACCCTGATATCGTCTACTGTGGCACCGAAGGCGCTGAAATCTTTAAGAGCATTGACAAGGGTTTAAACTGGACCTGTGTATCCAGAGCATATGAGATTGGGGCACCTGGTGCACTCGAAGTTCACCCGACAAATCCCGACATCGTATTTGTCGGTGAAAACAACAATATCAGAAGAAGTACAGATGGTGGTGCAACCTGGGAACTCGTGCTGAGTGACAATGAGATGTGGACCAATGATATCCTCATCAATCCGGGAAATGATTTAATCGTACTGGCAGCCACTCAACATGGACTATATAGAAGCGAAGATGGAGGAACAACATGGGACAGACTGCTCAATGAACCTTGCTATGATCTCGAATGGAAACCCAATGATCCATCCTTAGCCTACCTCGTGCGCAATGACCCTGCAGCAGGTATCTGCCGCTTCTATAAATCAACAGATGCCGGCCTCAACTGGAACCTCAAAGACAATGGATGGTTTTTCTCTGACCAGGAAGGTCGCTATGATGGTGGCGCCCGACTGGCTGTCACTAAGGCTGATCCAAACAGAATATATGCAGTGCTGATAGGGGAAGCAAAGACAGATGACTCAGGCTTTATAGGCATCTGGAGATCAGATGATGCAGGTGAATCATGGACCTTACCTAATCCGCCTGCAGGAGGCCCATGGAACGAAGTCACACATCCCAATATGGCTACTATCGGACGCACCGGTGGATATCATCAGGGATTTTACAATTTAGGTTTTGATGCTTCGGATGTAGATCCGGACTTTGTCATGGCAGGCTTTCTCAATCTGTGGGTGTCGATTGATGGCGGACAGACCTTTTCATGTGATGGAGGATATTGCGGTAACAATTTCAACTACGTGCATCCCGACTGCCAGGAAATAGAAATCAACGGCACCGACATTTGGATGACGAGCGATGGTGGAATCGAATATTCCAATGATCATTTTGTCACCCATTATGCACTCAACCGAGGTATCACCAGCGCTGATTATTGGGGCTTCGGTACCGGCTGGAATGAAGACATCCTCGTGGGCGGGAGATATCACAATGGCAACTCCGCATGGCACGAAAACTGGTTGCCCGGCGAGCACCTTGGTCTGGGTGGAGGCGAAGCTCCTACAGGTTATGTCAATCCGGGAGAAGGACGACTCACATACTATTCAGATCTGGGTGGTGTTGAGTTGCCTGAATCACAAAATGGATATGCCCGCTATTTTCCCTTTTCAAAATTTCCAATTGAAAGTTATTATGACGCAGAGAGTGGTGAAATGGAATGGGATCCACGCTCTTGGAATACCTTCTACGTGACCAATCAAAATAAAATCTGGAAAACAACCAATGGAGGGAATTCCTTCCTTGTGCTGCATACCTTCGATACCCTCATCAATGCAAATGCCATGAGCTTCGAAATCAGCAGGAGCAATCCGCAGGTGATGTATTTGTTTCAGCGCGATGATTATTCCTGGGATCCTGGCCGTTTATGGAAAACGGCTGATGGTGGCGAGACCTGGACTGAACTTTCCTTTCCTCCGGGCTATGCACGCAGAGGATTACTGGCCTGCAGTGCAGAGGATGAAAACCGCATCTGGCTCGCCTTTCCAGATAGCGGCGATGGTGAAAAAATATACACCTCCTATGACGGTGGTGAAAACTGGGTAAACCTTACAACCGCTGCATTGAATGGTGAACATATCACCTACATCCTCCACCAGGGTGGCACAGATGGCGGGCTCTATCTGGGCACCTACAGATCAATTTGGTTCAAGGACGACAACATCGCAGAATGGATGCCTTATAATGATGGTTTGCCCAAACAAATTGCCACATGCATCCTTCGTCCTTTCTACCGCGATAACAAACTACGTATCGGTGCGTATGGTAAAGGTATCTGGGAAGCACCTTTTGTTGTTGCTTCACGACCCGTCGCACAACCTATGGTGCAAAAAAGAGAAACCACTTGTCCCGGTGACATGATTCAATTCGATGACTATTCGATGATGGACCATGAAGGTGCTACCTGGGCCTGGGAGTTTGACGGAGGTGTCCCATCAACTTCGACACTCAGAAACCCGGCCATCCTGTATCCGTATCCCGGAACGTATGATGTAACTCTCACCGTGCAAAATCCAAAAGGCATCTCAACAAAGACTATTGAAGGCATGATTGAAGTACTTCAACCTTTGATTAATGAAGTACCTCCTTTAATTGATTTCAGCACGACTGAGCATTTTACTATTGTCAATCCGGACAATGGTATCACTTGGAGCCCTGTCACGATTGACAGATGTAACCCGGATGGGGATGTAGCGTATTACGTCAACAATTATGACTACAGCGGCTATGGCATCGATGATATTATGTTGCCTGTCAACCTCGATCTGACCCAAGTGATGGATCCGGCATTACACTTCAACGTTGCCTATGCTCCTTATTATGATGGCAATGCATTTATTGATTCCCTCAAAGTCATGATCAGTAACAATTGCGCTACCACGTTTACTACTTTGTTTAGAAGTGGAGGCGAAGCATTGAGTACCACTTCCAGTGGCGAGGGTCCAAACAATCTTTATGAATATGAAAGATTCTCTCCACAAAACTGTGAAGAATGGAGGCCAGTGACGCTCGACCTTAGTGACTATGCAGGTCAATATGTGACCATCAAGTTTGTCAACCAATCCGGCTATGGCAACAATATGCATCTTGATAACATCTGGCTGGAGACAACCCTTGTCTCTACCGAGGGAACAGTACAAGGAATGGCTATCAGCTTACAACCCAATCCTACATCAGGTCACAGTATCGTCACAGGACAAAGCAGTCAGGCTGAGCATCTTCAACTGAGCATTCATACTCCATCCGGCATCAAGCTATTTGATAAAAAGATCCTTGCAAACATGGGTAGCTGGCAGGAAGCAATCGATCTCAGCGGATACCAGCCAGGTGTTTATTTTGTAAAGATCTTTAGTGATCATGGGGATGTGTGGACGGAGAAAGTTGTTAGGCAATAAGCGGAAGGGCGGAAAGGTAGAAGGGCAGAACGGAATTTAAACTGCGCCTCTGCGTCTCAGCGCGACACAAATTCTTTGTCCAAAACAATCATCGAGAGGCCCACAGGGCCAGGCACCAATATAGATTTGAAGGTTGAAACCTTCAAATCTATATTCATATCTGATTCCATCAGAAAAATCATCGTGAGGCCCATACGGGCCTTGCCATAATTTCGCACGTCTTAGCGCAGCGTAGATCCCGCCCAATTCTAGCAGCGGGAGAGAGCAAGGAATACACGGAGAAATATAAACTGCGGCTCTGGGCTAGATAATTTAATTGCGCCCCTATCAGGTCAGCATCCTGGAACTTATACCTATTTTAAAACAAAATGGACCTGGTTAATAGCTGGGTTTATAAGCACCCTTTCAGTACCATCAGGAAATTGGATATCGATACTTCGAACAATTTGATGCGCACCTAACCCAAATGTCAAGGTAGCTGTTTGATCACTCCCTAATCCCTCACCAATAATGTAAACATCTGAAATAATGCTTTCATCACTGAGAATTACGGTCACTATAGCTCCGATGTAATCACTATTTTCCGGAAATCGAACTGCTACATAATGCTGACTTCCACCTCCATTGATAAAAGCTTTTACAGGCCCGTCCAGATTGGTATAAATCAAATCAGGATAGCCATCCCCATTAAAGTCTGAGGTCAAAGGCGTGACCGCATAAAGCTTATTGACAACACCAGCCTGCTCTTCGACAGCGGCAAATGTACCTTCAGGCCGCTGGATTAAAAACCTGCATGGTAACTTAAACAATTTGTGTGGCGGAAAATCAACATAATTTTCAGCCACCACCAAATCTTGCAGTCCATCTAAATTAAAGTCCTGGAAGACAGCTCCCCATGAAAATTCAAAATCAGCCACTCTCGTTTCAACAGCAACATCGGTAAATTTAAAATCACCGTCATTTCTATAAAGGATCCACTTACTGGTAAATGTATCCTCTTTAGCTAAATCTCCCCTCGCAAGAAAGGTGGGTACAGAAGTGCCCGTATTGGAGAAAAAGAAATCCACACGCCCGTCATTATTGTAATCGCCTACGGCAATACCCATTGGGTATGCATATTTTCCTGTCAATGGATTCGGCATACTTGTGAAATGTTGTCCATCCGTATTCCTGTAGGTCCTCACTTCCCCGGTATCATAGGCTACTACGAGATCCATCAGCCCGTCCATATCAATATCCACAAAGACCGCCTGGAAGGTATTGTGCACATATTCCAGCCCGGATGCTTTGGTCACATCTGTAAAAGTGTTGTCCCCTTTATTTTGTAGCAAAACACTTGAGGATCCATAGGCTGGATTCTTGAAAATAGTTTGGCCCTCCATCTTATCTAGCTTTATATAGGTGCACAGGAAAATATCGGCATGGCCATCATTGTTAAAGTCGCCAACCGTAGTCGTAGCTGCGGTTGATTTTTCATCCAACGATACTTCAATTTTCCTTGATTCAAATCCCTTTCCATTATTCCGGTACCACAGCAATCCATAATCCCCTGTCAATAAGAGGTCCGTCAACCCATCCTTGTCAAGGTCAATTGATACCGCACCATAAGTGGTAGTACCTTCAGGCTTTTGAGGAAGTCCTGCTGCGGAGGAAATATCTATAAAACCATGTGAGGTATACTTAAAAAGAGCATCCCCTTGGGATATACCACCACCAATAAAAACTTCATCAACTCCGTCATTGTCGACATCGATCATGACCGACGCCATCATAGGCAGTGACCGCGTATTGTCAAACGTATTTTCAAATGGAAAGGGTATCTCACTGAAAGTTGGGATGGCCTCCTGGGGAACCGTATAATTACAGGTAGCAATATTCTTCCCGTAATCCTCTCCTGGAGGCTCCTGATCTTCACATATTCCACTGAACCGTCCCCATTGATAAGGCGCATAAGGATTCTGTGTATCCGATTGGAAAAACCATAGGATGGCGCCGACCCCGAGTAAGATGATAGCAAGTAAGGTGAAGAGTACTTTTTTCATATACGAAATATTATTTTTTTCCAAGGGCGATAAGCGATGCCGCAAATAACCCGAAATGGGCAACATTCATAGCCGTAGGGGCCAGGTACTGACCTAATGGCCTAGCCCATGCGAAAAGAGCGAAAACCAATCCTAACAAAAGGATAGGATTAAAAAAAGCCACCCATTTTGGATACAGCGTTCCTCCTTTCATAATAGTCCAGACAAAGCACACTGATATGAGGAGCACAAGCACCCGAAGGATCTGCACTAGATTTTCCATGTATAACCGATAGGAAGCAAGGATTTTCAATTCGAGTTCAGGCACATTTGCTTCACGCAGGGATTGTATGGTTATGCCCAAATGAGCCCTGGACCCCACCCACATACCTCCGATCACGAAAGAAAATATACCCAGGGTAAGTATTGACACAGCTAATCCTGAAGAACCCGGCCGCAGCGACAGATAAAGATGCCAGTAACCGAAAATGTATAACGGCAGGAAGACCACCATCAGGTAATGCCCTATCGTAAATCGCCAGGGAGCAATTCCAATAAGGTATCCAAAAGGAACATCGGAATTAAATCCTTCCGGGTTGAAGTGAACAAGGAATTCCCCAATCCCGACCATGACAGATGCCAGTAAGCCCAGGTAGCCAAACAGCTTAATCGTATTTCTGGCGTCAACTGTCATATTAAAATTTTGAAAACGAATATCCTTCACCCCAAAAAGGCTGATTCCGGGCCATTTCTGTCTTGGTCAATTCCCGCAAGTATGCGCCTGATCCTACGCTTTTTCCCGGACTAACAAGGCAACAACAATACCAAAAACCAAATGACCGGCAATACTCCCGATCATGATTAATACCAAACTGCCCTCCATGGCTGGCATACCTCCAATCATTGCATCCATGATACCCATCATGACCTGGGCGAAAATAAATACGGCTATCCCAAATACAATGCCTTTTAAGATCACACTCTTGATCTTCTTAACGAAATTGTTAAAGAAGAATACATAGCTCAATGCGAACGTAATACCAATCATGAAATGCACGAACCACCCCACAAAGACAGGAAAACCCATGATGGATGATAGCATTTCAGCAGTATTCATTTTGGGTATGCCCATCATCGGGGCCATAAACATAAAGAACGACATAACGGCTGTACCGACCATTCCGGCGATCAGCGCTTGCTGTATTTTTGTTGACATAACATTATAGTTTAGAAATAAAAAAGAGGGAGTTAGATATCCAACTCCCCTGAAATTACATTTTCCTTTTTCAGGCTTCTGTGCAGGTATGTCCATGCTCTCCATGCTTTTAGGTATGGCCAGCTGTTGTACATGCCCCTGTGCAAGTATGAGGTACTGTCGCTGTCACCTCAACCAATGTCATCTGCCCATTTTTGTCCAACCCCTGGCCATTCTGGAGCTTCATTGTCATTCCATCCGGCCTGGTCACCGTTCCATCCACGGCCACCTTGCATCCATCCGCGCACGTGTAAGATTTTTTTAGCGGTGTAAAGGTGTTGTTTTTGCATAACATCATGGTGTCATTCTTCATCATGACCCCATCTCTCATCTCCGCCACTTGATCCCCTTGTTTGACGCTCTGTGAAGATTGCTGGGCATGCAAAGTGACTGAGATTCCTTCAAGGAGGACAAAGGCAAGAATTAACTGCTTCATTGAGTTTGATTTATAGGTTTTAGGAATCGATTACAGACTTATAGTCGCTCCATTATCTATAACCTGACATCCGGACGTTATAATATTCTCAATTCAGCGCTAACCACCTTCCCAGACAGCAGATAACTTCCTTAACACGGATACACTAACGCAATTCTCCAAGTGCCGCTTTCAATCCAAACTGAGCTTTGTTGTATCTGCCTATTGCCTTGAAATAATCAACCTGGGCCTCCAGAAAAAACTGTTGTGCCTGAAAGACTTCAAATGGCATTGCAGTTCCAAGCTTTTGCCGTTCTATGCTTTGAGACAATGCCTCCGCGGTAATTTCAATCGCTTCCTTTGCAATCTGGAATTGCTCCCTTCCATTCAGCAACTGCTGAGTGGCAATGGATATCTCTTTACTGATTTGGGCTTTGAATTGCGCCGCCCTAACCTCCTGGACTTTTACCTGACTGTTATATCGCTGAACGTCTCCACCATATACCAATCGGCCAAGCGGTATAGTCCATGTCAATGAAGCGTTTAACGCTCCTGTAGGGTAAAGCTGCTTAGTCTCGGGATACTGTAGGGGGAACATCGGGCTTACCTGCCCACTTATCCTGCCAAAATAAGAACCATATGCACCTACACCGAATGTTGGAAAAATCAATCCTGTTGTAGTGATTTTCCGTTCTGCCTGCAATGAACGAACCGTAAATTCAATAGCCTTCATTTCAGGCCTGTTCTCATAAGCTGAGTCGCTAACCATCAATATCTCTTGCTGAAAATACAATGGCAGCATTACTTCATCCACACTCACCAATTTCACCTTGCTGTCAAGATTTAGTAACCTTACCAACTCAGCTGACTTTTGACTGTATTCCAATTGCGCATTCAGCATCTCAATGCGCAAATGACTTTGATTGCTTTTTGACAGGAGTAACTCTGATTGATAACGTAAACCCGCATCCACCTGAAAAGCAATTTGCTGTGTAATGGTGTCAGATTGCGCAATTAAGCTCTGGTAGGCTACGTATTCCATCTGTGCGGTTTGCAAATCATAGTAGGTCTCTATACTCTCCAAAATCACCTTGCTTTTCATGGCCTGCGTTTCATACACGGCAGCCTGAACTTGCCATTTTGAAGCCTTGACTTTGTATATTCCTTCAGCGAAATCCAGACTGGCATTTAATCCCAGTCCGGCCCAAAGGCTCTGGCGGTTTACATCCAGAAAAAAACGACCGTCAGCATTCATAGCAGCACCATAAAGCTGATGGGTCTGTAAACCCGCATAAACATCCGGCAACCACCATTCCCTGGATTTCGAAAGACTGGCTGCTGATAATTCCTGCTTTGCCTGAAATTCCCGTATGGTCAGGTTGTTTGCTCCGCTCAGTTCCAGTACCGTTTCTAAATTGATTGGCAACACTTCCTGTGCATTTGCTGCGATTGTTGCCACCATGCATACTGAGACAACTAAATCTTTTATCAATATTTTCATATCCGTAGCCTTTATTTCGTGATCAGCTCTTTGGTCAGTACGCTCGCACCATCAGTGCAAAACTCCTTTCCCTGAAGAACAATTTTATCTGAAGCCTTTAACCCTCCACTTAAAAGTTCGGTGAATTTTTCGTCCCGGATGCCCGTCTTAACGTCCACTTTCCGCACAGTACCGTCATCAACCAAATAAATAAAAGACTGTCCCTTTATATTGCCAATAGCCTCATTTGGAACAGACAAGGCCTCCTTGTGCCCACCGCGTTGTATTTCTACTTTGGCGTACATTCCCGGACGTATTTTTAAATCGGAGTTAGGTAAATCAATCTCCACTCTCATGGTTTTGCTGCTTTCACTCAAACCATAGGAAATACGAGAGACAGTAGCGGACAATCTCAAGTCAGGTATTTCAGGAAAAACAATTTCCACTTTTGTGCCCTTATTGATCAATGCTGCATCTGTTTCCGAAACATCAACCAACAAGCGAATCGGTTGAATATCATGAATTTCAAATAACGGCATCGCATCCGCCGTATTCAATCCGCTCTGGATAATAGCCCCTCTATCCGCAAAACGATTGAAAACAACTCCAGCAAACGGCGCTTTTACCGTAAGGAAACCAATTTGATCCATGACTGCATTGTGCCTTGCTTTTAAACTTTGAAACGCAGCTTCAATTTTCCCAATGTCTAAGTCAAGATTTGCCTTGGCTGCTTCATAATCTGCTCTTGTTCGATCAACTTCAGCAAGGCTAGTGAGATGGGGCGTCCTTTCATAAACGCCCTTTATTCGTTCATATATGGCTTTCTTGCCTGTTAATTCAGCGCCCAAAGGAGTCGTATTTGGATTGCTGCTATACCAATTCTTAAGAAAGGACTGCTCATTTAATTCCGCTTCCAATTGCCATTTCTTACTGAGCAATTCAGGATTCTTTAATACAGCAAGGGCTTGCCCCTCTACTACAAAATCACCAATATCGCTATTCAGTTGATGCAAAAAACCACTGGTCATAGCAAATAATCTTACCCGCTGATTGGGCATTGCAGTTCCTGAAATTCTCACCGCAGCATCAAACTGATGCGTCTGTGGGTAGCCGACCAAAACTGTCGAAATATTTCTGGATTCCTTTTCAGGCTGCAGTGCTCCCGCTTTGTTTCCTCCACATGACGTGAACAACATCATAAGTGGAACAATTATAATGGTTTGATAGAGCTTCATTTTTGTCTGGGCTTTTTTGTTGAGCATGTAAAAAAGGATTGGAACTACATAAAGCGAAAGGCATGTTGCTGCCATGACGCCTCCAATGATAGCACGGGCAAGGGGAACATTGGCTTCCCCTCCTGTTTCATAACCCAATGCCATAGGCAACAATGCGAACATGGCCACTACTGCGGTCATGATAATCGGCCGGAAACGATGTGCTACACCTTCCTTGATGGCATCCTCAAGCGTTCTTCCCCCTTTTAAAAGATTGTTCATTTTGTCAACTAACAAATTACTGTAAGCCACTGTAATCCCCACCATCATGATGATTCCCATCATGGATTGTATATTGAGATACGTGTTTGTTGCAAGCAACATTCCTGTTACGCCGATTAACCCAAGCGGAATAACTGTAATAATAATGAGTGGTAATTTGAATGAACGCAAAAGCGGAACAATGACGAGATAGACCAACAGAATAGCTAATACCAACCCCAAGCCAAGATTTTTGAAGCCTTCTTTCATACTTTGTATTTCACCACGTATCTCTATTTTATATCCTTCAGGTAAATTTTCCCTTAGTCGTACCAGCTCCTTTTCAATCTCCGCGGCAGCTGAACCAATATCTCTGCCTTCCACATTTGCAAACACATCGGTAACACGTTGCAAATTCAAGTGATTAATTTCTATCGGCGCGGAAGTCAACGAAGTTTTGGCAATACTTTTCAGCAACGTTGTTTTGCCACTTGTGCCGGTGAGCGAAATATTTTCTACCGATTGCGGATTGTCCAATTCAATTTCAGGATAGGTAACACCAACAAAGTAGTGATTGCCGTTCTTTTCGTCTATCCAAAAGGAGGGTTTGAAATTGACAGATGAATTGAGCGCGGAAACCGTATTCTTCACAACATCATCGGCATTGATGCCAAGTTGTGCTGCTTTTGTGCGGTCAATGTCAATTTTGATTTCCGGATGGTCATACCGTTGATGAATACGCACGTCTTCTGTTCCGTCAACATGCTGCACGATGTCCCGGACAATAACAGCAATGTCGTGGGCCTTATGCAAATCGTTTCCGATAATCTGCACATCAATAGGCGAAGGCAACCCGAAATTCAACGCACTGGTGACAATTCCACCCGTATTGAAGATGAATTGAACGCCCGGAAATTTTTCTTTCAATTTTGGTCGCAGACGTTGAACATACGTCATGGTTTTCGTCGGATGTCCTTCTTTGAGTTGCACGGCAATAGTGGCATCTTGTGTTCCTGAATTGGTCGTGTACGCGGCCGGCCAATCATTCAAAACACCCATATTGGAAACGATCAAATTCACATCTTCGCCAATTTCCTCCTTTAAGAAAAGTTCTATTTCGGTTATAGTCTTTTCGGATTTTTCAATCCGCGTTCCGCTTTCCATTCGCACATCCATTGAAAGCTGACCTACATCCATTTGTGGAAAAAGCTCAGTTCCGATTTTTCGGAACCCGAAAATGGAGATGATGAAAAGACCTGTCACTCCTGCTAAAACGATTCCTCTAAAACGAATTGCTTTTTCCATTGAATTGGCATAGGTAACCGTCAGCCGGTGAAACCATTTCTGAAACCCCTGAATGGATATATCTGCATGTTTCAGCTCATGTCTTCCATCTGCATTAACCGTATCAATGACGTTGTGTTTGAATAAAGCAGCCGCCATAATAGGCACCAACGTCATAGAGATGAATCGCGAGCCAATCATTGCCAAAGAAACCACAATGGCCAGGGGGGCAAAAAGGAATTTTGAAACACCTGTAAGGAAAATGATTGGGAAGAAAACAATGATGATGGTCAGTGTGGTGACCAAAACAGGTAAGGCAACTTCCTTCGTTCCCTCATATGCTGCCATAGATGGAGATTTACCTAATTTCAGATGTTTCTCAATATTTTCGACAACGACTATGCTGTCATCCACCAGCAAGCCGATGACCAATGCAATTCCGCCTAAAGTCATACTGTTGATCGTATCGTCTGTAAAATAAAGACCAATAAAAGCGAACATGATGGAGAGCGGGATACTTAAGGCTACAATTAACGTAGCTCGAATATTTCCAAGGAAAATAAATAAGGCCAGAGAAACAAGCACTAAACCAATAATACCTTCCTTTACCAGACCTCGTATAGCGTGCCTGACATACGCTGACTGGTCTAAAATCACATCCAGATTTACCGATTTTGGCAAACGCTCCTTTAAGTCCGTCAATTTCCCTTTCACTGCTTCAACGGAAGCAATGGTATTTGCACCTGTGCGTTTGTAAATGGGAATGTACACCTGTCGCTTGCCGTTGATGTGCACAATATTGGTCTGAATGGCACTCGCATCTTTGGCATACCCGATGTCCTTTAAAAATATCGGAGAACCAGCATCACTCATTCTAATGACGATGTTGTTGAAGTCGTCAACCTTTGGCAACATCCCGTTGGCATTGACACTGTAGTTCATCTCGCCAATGTTCACGTCTCCGGTCGGTATCATCACATTATTCTTCTGCACGGCATCTATCACGTCAGTTTGCGAAAGATTATATGACTGCAGCTTATCAGGATACACATACATGAAGATTCTACGCAACTTTCCACCATACACGGCAGGCGCTATGATTCCTTTCACTGAGCCCAACAGGTTTCGTAACTCAAAGTAGGCAATGTCATATAGCTCTTTTTCACCCAGGCTGTCACTACTTACGGCCAGCAGAGCCAATGGCGTTGAGGCGGTTGGATCATAAGGCATCACCATGGGTGGTACCGTTCCCGGAGGCAGGTAATACAAGTCGGACATGGCCAATGAAGTGACTTGAGAGAGTGCGGCGTTTGGATCTGTGTCTTCCGTAAAGAAATCCTTAACGATACTTACACCTATCATACTTTTACTTTCCTGGCTGGATATCCCATTTGCCTGTCCTGTCCACCGCTCAAGGCGGCTTGTGATATCTTTCTCCATCACTTCAGCCGGCATCCCCGGATAGAGTGTCAGTACCTGGACAGCAGATGTATTGTAATTGGGTAGGATATCTACCGGGAGTCGTGCTGTCACAACCAAGCTGATTACCGCGATCAATAACGATAGTACGATGATCAGGTATTTGTTCCTAAATGCTAGATCTAACATTAGACTGTTTGTTAACCGTTGTAAAAAAAAATGGCTCCTGTAGCTATGCACAGAGATTACCTTTAACCAAAACCTGGTTAGAAACGATTAACAGCCTGGAGGCCCGCGAAGGGAATATGACGGGAGCGGTGGACCACTACGGCACCTTGATTGTGGAAATATCCACGAGACAGGAGGATAAGATGAGGAGAGCAGTGGATCACAAGGTGGGAGACAAAAGGAGTCAGTCAACTGTTTTTTTGGACCGATGATCTTAGAATCCTGTGTATAACTGCTTTTGACAAGATCGAGACAGAGATAGCGCAATGAAAACAGGTTGGCATGTGCCAGATTGCCTGGAGTACCTGCTTCCATAATTTCATGCCCGCAAAATCCATGAAACCGGTCGCCTGTATCATCATGATAACAAAAGTGCGTTTTGATGGTGAAGGCGTAACCACAAAACAGAAGAAGTAAAATTAAAGCTGATCCTCTTTGCACATCTCAAATATATGGAAATAACCTTTACTCGCCTTCCATCACTGCTCATAAAGGCTTAACATGACAGATGACCCCATAGCATAATGGGCTTAACCAACTAGAATTTTGAGCTGATCTTTCGTTTCAGCTCTTCATTGCTCACCTCCGGCACATTTCCTTCATCTGTGCCTTGTATATGCTTGTGCAGCAACTGATCTAGCATCTTACTCTGCTTTTGGTAGGCCGTACATGCCGTACACATACCGGTATGCATCATGAGCATCACCTCCTCCTTAATGGAAAGGTTTGCTACTGCCTTTTTATCGATAAGCTCAGTAGCTTTTTTGCAGGAGAGCATAACTTTGTTCATCACCTTTTTCATGTTGTCACTTTTTAAACCAATTGACTTCAAGGCACTTTCTCAATTGCAACTTTGCCCGATGGAGTATTTGCCAGAAATTTGCATTAGTTATCCCCAATTCCAGGCAGATTGCATTTCCATTTTTTTCCTCGATAAACTTAAGTTGGATTGCCGAAAACCAATGGTCAGGCAGTCTCTTCATACAGGCGTGCAATACAGATTGGAAATCGCTGTCATCTAAAAGGTGGCCTGTATCCGCCGCCCAGTCTAATGGCCTTTCTTCGGACTTCCATTGGTCATTCGCATCAAACCATTTTTCCACATCCGGAAGCCCATCCACCTGAGGGTTCCGAAAAGCATGTCGATAATGGTCGTTTATTTTGTTATTGAGGATAGCAAAGAGCCATGTCTTTGGATTGCTGTCTCCCTTATATTTATCCATGGAGACCATCGCAGCCATAAACGTCTCCTGGACCAAATCCTCCGCTGTTTCCTTGTTTGACAATTTGTGCAATGCCCAGGAATACATGCTGTCCGAATAACTTTCAACCCATCCTTTGAGGGTCGCTGATGCGCTTGAGTCGTTTACTTCGTTATACATTTTCCAAAGATAAAATTAATAATACCATCCTATAGGAAGATGTAGCAGCTGGCAAATGACAACAGGGAGATTATCAGGCCCGTCAGAAATACGTGGTACGAAAGACGAATGCGTTTATACCTTGCTGCCAGGTCCACACCAAGACGGTGCATATCTCGAATAAGGGTGTTGTATAAAAATTCTCTGTCTTTCAGCATTTCACCAATCCCCCACTCATAATCAGCAAGGGGGACCCGGTAAAAATCGTCAAAAGTGGACAGCCTTGCCTGCTTATTTATGATATCTTCTTTCGTAAATATACCATTGGCAAGTATAGGCCTTGTAGCAAAAATGGCATAGGCAATGGATATTACATTCGTCAGAATCATGAGCGTAATCGGCCATGCGAGATAAGGATTTTCCTTGAGTTGCGGATATACACTCCCCAGCATCACCGAAATAATAATGGCATTCATCGTGATCATGATATTGGATTTGGTATCCACAATCTGGCGTCTCGTGTATAGGTTGCCGCTCGCTGTGCGAAACCAGGTCTCGATGCCTCGCTCAGGAGATGCCTCTGCTTTTAATATTTTCTTTTTAAGACTCTTTAGCTTTTCAGGATCCACACTCAATTCCTTTGCCAACGCCACATCCATCTCTTTTTCCATCTTCCGTATTTCCTTTTGTATCGTGACAATATTTAAGGCTTTCTGCGGCTCCATGGTTGCTTTGCCGTATGTCGTCGTGTACTGATAGGTTTCGATGCCCCTCAACTGTTCTTTATACCATTCAAGCTGGTCTATCTTGACACCGGCAGCCCTTTCCCTAGCTACTTTAAGATCATCTATCCATTTGACAATTTTTTTACTGCTATAATGCAGGTGTATACTATCCCGGAAAGCAGATTCAGCTTCTGTACCGGGCAATGACTTTTCAATACCAGACTGGATCAGAGCAAGCACCTCGTTGCTTATTGATTCTCTTAAATGCTCCTCTCTGTTATGAATAGCCATGGCCCCATCCAGTGGTTTACCCGGGTTTTCATATAACCCGAGAAAGTACATCCATATCGCTTTTCGGGCAAGGTCTCGCTCATGCTCCTGGATTTCCATACTTTCAAGTGCGGCAAGACCTTGTCGCAAACGTTTCTCCGTATAGATAGGATGTCTTGTCCGACTCGCGGCGGAATAATCATTCAGTATTCTCTCAAGAATTTCAGTCATATAATAGGTTACTAAAAATAGCTACTTCGCCTTTTGCAATTCTGTCAATTGTTATTGTTGAATAAGCAATTTGCCTGCAAATCTTCGAGCACTGCCTGCGGCCAAAATAGAAAATGTATAACACCCAGGAGGTAATGTTGAAGCGTTGATTTCAAAAAAGCTTGTAGACGTTTCATCCGAAAAAAGTTCATGCCCTAGTACATCATACACCCGAAGGATATAGACTTCTCCACCTATCGCTTCAAAATAAATCCTGCCGGCACTTTGTATTGGATGCGGCCGAATCTGATACCCGCCATTCCGTTTATCTACAATTTCTACTGCAATCACATGGGAGGTTCCAACTCCTCCGAATTCGAGATAGTAATAATTAATCATGTTCAAAACTGGTGTAGTGTCCACAAAAAAATAATTTACAGGCTCGGTTACACTGCCACAAATACCCCCGATAAACCCTATGCGCGCATAGTTAACTTTATCAGTGGATCTAAATATCTGAATGCCATTGCACGTTCTACCTGCCAGAATTTGCCAATACATGGAAACCTGGCCATTTGATTCAGATAAAGAAAACTTACCTAGTATCGGATCTGTTTGCGCTTGCGCATGTGCGCTAAAAATGGAAATCAGGACCATTAATGTAAAGACCCGAAAACCGTAGTTAAAGGACGACAATGGAAAACTATTCATAACTACCTCAATTGATTTAAAGTTTATTCCTTTAGTTCCTCTTTATATCCACCATGCTTAAGGACGATTCCACATACTATCAAAAGGATAATTTCCATAATTGTAATAAGTTGACAATCAACATGAATATTTCATTATCAAGCGGTTATTAAAGGCACCCTTAATGTTTCAATCCTCAAAAGTTCCTGAATTCAAGTCTATTGATTAGACGCCGGCATTTCCGATTCCTGACATAAGCAATGCAATTATTTCTCTAAGTAATTGATTTAAAGATGATTGCGCAATACCATCAGGACAACAACCGAAAATTTACAAATGTCCATCTCCTAGTTACTTATGACGACCCATGATACTGAGTTGATCACCAAGGCTTCCTATTAATTTTTATCCTTGCATAAAACCATTGCATGCACGCCAGAGGCTGACAACTGTCTCATCACTATAAATAAAGATAGAGCTAGTTTTATTCAAGAGGTATTGATCTCCCCCACGCAGTTAAAATTGCCATTTGTCAGGTTTGAGGTTGATATACGTCTAAGGGGAATGTAGTCGACAAAAGTCTTCCTTTAATCTATATGAAAAGTTTAATCCTACTCATTGTATCCGGTATATTTATCGCAGGATGTGGCACAAATCCTCATGGTAAAGGCCCTGTCATCTCCCATCACGCCTGGACAAAGCTTCTGAAAAAACATGTGAATGATGAGGGATTGGTCAATTATAAAGGTTTTGTCGAAGACAAAGCGATTCTTCAGCTATACCTGGATGACTTATCCGCCAATCCACCTGGCGACCACTGGAGCGCGAATGATAAGATCGCCTACTGGCTGAATGCCTACAACGCTTTTACGGTAAAACTCATTGTAGATTATTACCCCATTCAAAGTATAAAGGACATCGGCCCTGAAAATCAGGTGATTTTCGTAAATACCCCTTGGGATAAAAATATAGTTCCCATAGGCAATAAAACGATAACACTCAACGGGATCGAACATGGGATCCTACGCAAACGGTTTAAAGAACCTCGTATCCATTTTGCGCTAAACTGCGCATCGATCAGTTGCCCTGTGCTTAGAAATGAAGCTTATCAGGGATCTACATTAGATCACCAACTGAATGATCAGGCGATTCGCTTTTTTAACGATCCTTTACGCAACCAGCCCGATCCCTACAAACCACAGATATCCCCAATCTTAAATTGGTATGGTGGTGATCTAAAAAAATGGAGTGGATTGACCCTCAACCAATATATAAACCAATATGCTACTACAAAACTAAACGATGACGCTCCATTAAGTTATCTCACCTACGACTGGGGATTGAACGACCAGCAGTAAAATAATTTACCCGCCCACCCGATAAAAAGATGATTCTTCCTTAAGCCTGATCATCATTGCTTTGTCCAGTGGAAGATTAAAAACGTAAGCGCTCGAAAATGAATAGCATTCTAATTGTGTTTATAAAAAACAGAATACCTGGCCAGGTTAAAACACGCTCAGCAGCCACCCTGGGCAATGAGAAAACATTACAGGTATATAATGCGCTGGTATCCCACACGCTTTCAACCATTGAAGACCTGCCACAGAATAAAGTACTTTTTTTCTCGGACTTTAACGATCATGAACTGCGGGTGAATGATCCCCGCATCATGAGAAATGTCCAGGAGGGAGGCCACTTAGGCAGCCGTTTACTGAACGCGATCTCATCTTCTTTCACCAGGCACTATCAAAAAGTGGTGGTCATTGGTTCAGACTGATCCGGCCTGACAAAAGAACTGCTCCATGACGCATTTTCACGCCTATCAAATTATGATGTCATTATTGGACCAGCCTATGACGGGGGATATTATCTGATTGGAATGAATAATCCGTACGAGTGTCTTTTTGAAAATATCCCCTGGAGTACTTCTTCGGTCCTGAAAACCACCTTAAACCGCTGCGTGATGAACAATATCAGCTATTACCTACTTGAGCCCCTTCATGATATTGACGAAGAAAAGGATCTCTGTGCTGCAGGATTCAATATAGATTAAAAGTGAATCTTATCCCCCACGATCTATGATAAGTATCATAATACCGGTCCTGAACGAAGAAGAAAATATATCAAAACTGATCCCTTATTTAAAGGATCAGTATCCACCAGAAACTGTTGAAATAATTGTCGTCGATGGAGGGAGTACGGATATGTCAGTAAAACAGGTCAGGATGTTAGGGGCCAAAGTAATTAACTCCGCGATAGCAGGCAGGGCGGCCCAAATGAATTGTGGTGCATCCGCAGCCTGTTATGAAATATTATACTTTATCCATTCCGACGCCATCCCTCCAGAGACATTCTATACCGACATTGTGGGCGCAGTGTCTTCAGGATACGCCATAGGGAGGTATAGGACAAGATTCGACGGTGGAAGCCGATGGCTGGCCATTAATGCCTTCTTTACGCGCTTTGACTGGTTCGTCTGCTATGGGGGTGACCAAACAATGTTTATAACCAAGCCGTTGTTTCAAAAAATCAATGGATTCAATAAACAAATGGTGGTCATGGAGGACTATGACCTGGTCAAACGTGCACGGAAATACTCACCGTATAAAATATTTAAAGGAACAACCCTGGTGTCCACCCGAAAATACAGAAACAATTCTTGGCTGAGGGTTCAGTATGCAAATCTGAAAGTGATCATCATGAATATCCTAGGGGCATCCCAGGGGCAGATGCTAAGAGCATACCGGAAGGTGCTCCATTCGGTCCGATAATAAACATTGATGTCAGGAAAAACCCTTTCCTGCTAATATTGCTTTGCATACAACACTTTCCGCTTACCGATAAGGAGGGGCCAGGATTTAAATAACACTATTAAAAACATTGAATGAATAAAATAATGAACTTTCTGATGCTTTCCTGTAGGAAAGCCACCTCCCTGATCGAGAAAAAATCCATGTTCAGACTATCCTTGAAAGAGCAAGTTCAGCTTCACATCCATAGCAATCTATGTGATGCCTGTTCCAGCTATCAAAAGCAAAGTGAACAGATCGATCGGCTGGTAGAGCAAGAACAAAAACGCCCCTATACATCTCATGAACACGTTGATGAAAATAGAGCGCTTAAGAACCGTATTATAAAACTTCTTGAAACACCTAAATTTTGATCTACCTCCTGTGTATACCCATACTCCTCATTGTCCTTTGGTGGCTGGGAGCCCGGGCTCCTAACCGACCTTTCGGAGGAAATTCCAATCCTGCGTTGGTATCCATGAGTGGAGAATTATTATTGAAGGTAAAAAAGGCAGAAGAAACAAGGGATGCGGAGGGCCGTCTTCAACAAATAAAGTTTGAAGACTTACTCAACGGTCTTCAATCAGATGATGAACGAAAGGCATTCTGGATAAATATCTATAATGCCTGGTTTCAGATCCTTGCGGCAAGGGATAAAAAAGCAAAGCCGGCCATTTTCAGAGAGAAATTAATTCCAATCGCCGGACAAAGGTTTAGTCTTGATGACATTGAGCATGGCATTTTGCGCAAATATAGGTTGAAACTTGCCTTAGGGTACCTCCCTATGTTTTATCCTGCAAGCCTGATTAAAAGACTAAGTGTCTCTGCCATTGATTTTCGGATTCATTTTGCTTTAAACTGTGGCGCCGTGAGTTGTCCTCCAATCGCATTTTATACCGCCGATGCAATTCAACAACAACTCGAACTTGCCACAGATTCTTTCATTACAACAGATATCACCATAGACGAAGAAGAAAAAATAATCTCTATTAGCAAATTAATGCTTTGGTTCAGAGGCGATTTTGGAGGCTGCAAAGGAATCCGGAAGATGTTGACAAAATATCTCCAAAAGGATCTTACAATATACACCATAAGGTATAAAGACTACCACTGGGATTCAAAACTAAACAACTTTTCGGATCAATCCTAAGATCAGCTACCCAGTAGCCGATTCCCTTGAAACCTGCTTCCGTAAAGCACCTTGCCGACAAAAAATACTTGACATCCTGTCAGGATAGTGTATTTGCCGCGACTCATTGTGCAATGATGCCTGAATTATTCTATACACGTTTGAAAAATGTACTACTGGTCTTTGGCATAACGCTTATGGCATGGTTACCTCTTTACAGCCAAGTACCAGGTGGCAAGGCCATTGGAACGATATCACATAAGCCCTTTAATGACCTGCTGCTGAAATACGTAACACCCAATGGCAGGGTAAACTACAGGGGACTTACCAAGGACACCCTAGCTTTGAATACCTACCTGAAGGCGTTAGCTGTAAAAGTGCCGGATGCAAATTGGTCCAGGTCTGCAAGTCTGGCCTATTGGATAAACGCCTACAATGCCTTCACCTTGAAAATGATAACAGATCACTACCCCATCAATAGTCTTAAAGACCTGCATGGAGGCACGCCCTGGGATGTGAAGTGGATCAAACTGGGGGAAAAACTCTATTCCCTAAATACCATTGAAAACGATATGATTCGAATTGTCCATCACGACCCAAGAATCCATTTTGCCTTGAATTGCGGGGCTATTTCTTGTCCGCCAATTGGGAATATCGCTTTCACAGAATCTAATGTAAATGAACTTCTGGACAAGCAAACTACAAATTTTATCAATGGATCTGCAAATGAGATCAGTGCCACGAAAATGTTGCTTTCCAAGATATTTGATTGGTACAAGGCCGATTTTGGAAACATAACAACATTTATAAATAAATACAGTCGGGTGAAGGTATCCGCTAATGCGACGCTGAACTTTAAAGAATACAACTGGGCCCTCAATGACAATCTATAGCTTATGAATTCATTTGCCTCGAATCTAAAATACAATGCAGTGGTTAAGCCTTTGGCTGGAATTGGCGTACTCGTATTCCTGCTAACAATGAGTTCACGCATAGTTTGTCAATCCAACAGTATAAAGGATGTACTAGACCATCTCAATACTGGCTCCGTCTCTTATATCTATGCTGAGCAATTATCCACCGACAAGGATTATATTCTACTGGATGCCAGGGAGTGGAGTGAATTCAACGTAAGCCGGTTGCCGGGTGCCATGTATGTTGGTTTCAGTGAATTTAATCTTGAAAAGACATTGGAATTTCTAGCTGATTATCAAGGCAAGGTGGTCGTGTATTGCACGCTTGGCGTAAGAAGTGAAAAAATCGGAAAAAGACTTCTGTCAGCTGGGGTTCGGAAGGTTTATAATCTCTGGGGCGGCATATTTGAATGGAAAAACAATGGCCATCCCGTGATAGACTCTAACGGAATTTATACAGATAGCGTCCATATCTATTCTAAGAAATGGGGCTACTATCTCAAGACCGGCGTAAAAGTATGTAATCAATAACCTAAAAAAATTGGGGCTGTGCCCACTATAGTTTTATCCGTTCACGGGACTATTCATCTAACGAAGAGAATATTGATTGCATATGGCCAAACGACGAAAAATGAATGGAATATATAGCGTATTTCCCTTCTACTCGACACTTACGATAACCCATACAGCACTTGTAGAATGGAACATATTGTGATCATTGGAAATGGGATTGCAGGCGTAACAGCTGCAAGGCATATCAGAAAGCTATCGGCAAATAAGAAAATTACAATAGTCTCCTCAGAGACGACATACTTCTACGCACGTACTGCACTGATGTATGTATACATGGGGCATATAAAATTTGAACAGACCCAGCCTTATGAAAATCACTTTTGGGCAGAGAATAATATCCATCTCGTGCATGACTATGTGAGACATGTGGATAGTGAACATAAAGTATTGCGCCTGGCCAGTGATGCCAAACTTCATTATGATACGCTGGTCATCGCCTCAGGATCAAAACCCAATAAATTCGGTTGGCCCGGACAGGATCTGGAAGGTGTTATGGGAATGTATCACAAACAAGATCTTGACAACCTGGAAAATTTAACACTTCGTTGCAGACAAGCAGTAATTGTAGGTGGTGGTTTGATAGGTATTGAAATGGCTGAGATGCTACGTTCAAGAAACATAGAGGTTACTTTTCTGGTCAGAGAAGAAAGCTTTTGGAATGCGGTATTACCCACCGAAGAGAGCGAAATGATCAATCGTCATATTACCGAACACAAGATTGACCTGCGCCTGAAAACAGGCCTTAAGGAAATCATAGCGAATGAAGATGGCTGCGTAAAGGCGGTCATGACAGACGGCGGGGAAATCATAGACTGCCAGATCGTTGGACTGACTGTCGGCGTTTCACCAAACATTGAATTTCTAAAAGATAGTGGTATTGAACTCGGAAGAGGGGTTAAAGTAAACCGATATCTGGAGACCAATATTGTGAATGTCTACGCGATAGGCGACTGTGCAGAACAGCGAATCCCTATCGGAGAGCGAAAACCGATAGAAGCGATATGGTATACGGGAAGGATGATGGGTGAGGTCGTAGCCAGAACCATTTGCGGTTTGGCTACAATCTATAACCCATCCCATTGGTTCAATTCCGCCAAATTTCTTGACCTGGAATATCAGACGTATGGCTGGGTGTGGCCCAAACGAAGGCCAGGTGAACATCACTTCTTCTGGCTTCATGCTAGTGGAAATAAATCTATTCGTATCGCATTTGATTTAGCGACCAGAAGATTTCTGGGGATCAATAGCATTGGCATCAGAATGCGACATTCCTTCTTTGACCAGGCACTCACTAATCAACTGTCCGTGGATGAAGTTATAGAAAACTTGCAGGCTGCCAATTTCGATCCGGAATTCTATGGGCACCATGAACAGGAAATATACAAGGCATTTAAATCAACAGTTCAACCAAGAACAGTATAGATGAACGATAAAGACAAGATAAAATCTCCAGCTATACCATTTATCCCGTCCGGGTCGATCCCCGGCCGCATCGCCCTAAGCCTAAGTTTTGCAGGCTTACTGCTATTAAGCCTCTCATTAACAAATTTCGGTTTTCTTCAAAACGCAGTCTGGTTGACCATTTCCTTATCAGCAATTTTTATTGGCATAGTATGGTATGCCCGAACCTTGTATTTAGGGCATCCGGCAGGCATCCACAACAATGGCCTCTGGTTTGGCTCACTTACAGCCAGAGGTGTTTTGGGGTGGTCAGTTGGGTTGGTGCTGACCCTGTTCTACATCATCTTATATTGGTATCCCCAATTCCTGGGACTACATCCGGAAGAGGGGAATACCGGACTAGTGGGTTTCTTTGATCCCCTAAGCTATCTGCTCAATGGCCATGCTGCCACGCAATGGTTTGTCTATGGCACCTTATACACCCTCGCTATTGTAGGCTTTGGGTACAAATTCATTTTGAAATACAGGCATAATACCTACCAAGTAATACGAACTATCTCCGTGATGTTTTTCCAACTTGCCTTTGCTTTTCTGATTCCGGAGTTACTCTCCAAACTCCATCCGGACAAGGCTTACTTCGCAAAGGACATCAAAAACATGTGGCCGCTCAACTATTATTTCTTTGAAGACTGGCATTTAAAAAACATGATCGATGGAGGCACGCTGGGCCTGTTCATGCTGGGATTTGGTATCGCAATGGTTTTTTTGATTTCACCTATCCTCACGTATTTCTTCGGCAAGCGGTGGTATTGCTCTTGGGTATGTGGCTGCGGTGGTCTGGCAGAAACAGCGGGCGATCCTTTTCGTCATTTGTCCAATAAATCAACGCGAGCCTGGAAATTTGAACGCTGGAGTATCCACCTTGTTCTGGTCTTTTCCTTTGTCATGACTGTAGCAGTCATTTATAGTTTTTTAGGCGAGAGCCCGGAATACAGTATGATCACCAGGAATCAGTTCGTCTATGGCATTGTTTTCCTGCTTGCCACTTCCATAGGTGTCTTATATCTGTTTAAGCGAAAGAAAATGGATAAGGATGCTGTTTTTACAATGGTCACTTTAGGTCTGATTCTAGTTTTGCTTATCCTATTTAACCACCTGAGTGGACAGAATGAAATTCTCTTTGTAGATAGCTACAAACTCCGCTCCTGGTACGGCTTTGCGATTGGTGCGACGTTTAGTGGAGTTATTGGCGTAGGGTTTTATCCCCTTCTGGGGAATAGGGTGTGGTGCCGGTTCGGTTGTCCCATGGCTGCATTACTCGGCTTGCAACAAAGACTGTTTTCGCGCTTCAGGATTACTACTAACGGTGGGCAATGTATTTCCTGCGGGAATTGCTCCAGTGTCTGTGAAATGGGCATTGATGTAAGGGCTTATGCACAACGGGGAGAAAATATCGTTCGGTCCTCTTGTGTAGGATGTGGTATTTGCTCTGCCGTTTGTCCTCGTGGAGTGCTGAAACTTGAAAATGGTATTGAAAAAGACAGGATTACCGAACAGCCTTTTCTATTGGGCAATGATATCCATATACGCTAGTCACCAAAACCAATAGCATTAAATGTTAGCGCTCTTTATCCTTTTAGATTTCCTTACCCCTCCACAAGGAGATAAGTTTTATGTCAAATTGTACTATGCCGATAGCCAGATTAAAGAAGAAGGTTGGGTCCGTGATAATCATAAAATGGATTATTGGATTTCCTATTTCCCTTCTGGTTCACGCAAAGAAGAAGGGGGATACAGCAATGATGTAAAAACCGGGTTTTGGATTTTTTATACTGAAGATGAATTGCGCCTGAAGGAAGGACATTACACCAACGGGCTTGCTTCAGGTTGGTGGATCTTCTACGAAAAAGGATATATCGTGCGGAAAGGTCAATATGAAAATGGCAAACGAAATGGCTATGTACTACACTATCAGGATGAGGAACTGATCCGGGCAGAGAAATATATTAATGATCTTAAAAAAGGCGAATGGACAGATTACAATTCTTTTAGGTAAGACAATTAACAGGCGATATCCAACGGCTATTCCGCCAAGACATCATCTAACCCAGACAGCCGTACTGACCGGAAGATACATATCTAACTCTACACATCACCTTGCACAACGCGCTTAATTTCGCATAACCAATTCTACGAATATCACTAAATCAATAAAATAATGAAATCAACCTTTACTACCCTAATACTACTTATCGCACTCAAGACTTTTGCCCAGCAGGATATTATTGTAAATATCCTCGACGGGGAAACACAATCACCTGCACCCGGACTCTCTGTTTGGCTTGAAAACCACTCCAGAAATTACAGTCAGCAGCAAGTTAGCGATGGGTATGGTAAAGTGGTCTTTAAAAATGTCGGATCCTTCGAAGGGTATGTTGTTGTATTTGAAGGGAACGGGTACTTCGCCCCCCAAATCGCTGATGGGATCAATATCCGCTCAAACCAGGATGTGATCGTCCAATTGCTACTAAAAAAATCAGCACTTCAGGAAGGGATTGACCTCCAGGAAGTGGTCGTCAGCGCAGGACCAGTTTTTAGTATCAACAGGGAGGATGCCGAAGTCTCGTCATCACTAAGCGCCCGGGAAATAAAGGAAATTCCTGTAGAAGGCCGGGATATTACCAGGGTGCTATTTCGTTTGCCCAATATTTCCCAGGCTACAGGCTTTTTCCCTGAGGCCCCAAATGTCAGCATAAATGGAGCCAACGCGCTCTATACATCTTACCAGATAGACGGCATGGATAATAATGAGCGATTTCTAGGTGGCCAGAAATTCAATATTCCATCCGGCTTTGTGAAAGACATTACTGCCCTGACAAGCAATTTTTCAGCAGAATACGGCTTGACGGGAAGCGGCGTCATTGACATCACTTCCAAATCAGGTTCGAATGAGACGGAGGGTGAAGTATTTTTCATCACCCGCCCAGGGCCGGCCATTGATGCTGCCTCCCCATATGCGCAAAGGGATCTGTCGGGAAATCAGGTAAAAGATGGCTTTGCCCGCTATCAGGCCGGCACAGGCATAGGTGGCGCCATAAAAAAAGACCAAACCTTCTATTATATCAATCTGGAACATACCACTGATGTGAAGGATAATTACCTCGTATCAACTGATTTAGGTGTCAATACAACCGTAAGAGGAACAAACCAGTTTAACTACTTCTCAGGAAAAGTAGACCACATCTGGAATGAAAATTTCAGGAGTGCCTTGAAGGCAAATGTCGGTATTGTTGATATCGAACGCCAAGGAGGTGGGTTAGAGGGTGGAGTCGCCTTTCCCTCGGCAGGTAATAAGCAAGAACGCAATAGTTCGCTTTTCTCCCTCATGAATGCCTATACATATGGTCACGTTGCTGGTGAAACAAATTTACAATTCAGCAGTTTCAGATGGAACTATGCTGATCCGGCAAACCCGCTTGCCCCCCAAGTAGTGGTGAGAAATCCAAATGATGAAGTCATTGCCATTTTAGGTCACCCCGGATATGTCTTCGATTCACATGAAAATACCATTCAACTCCAACAGAAATTAAAATATTACACTAAGCACCACAGGTATAAAGCAGGATTCAATATCATCAGCGCCGAACATAGCCTCTATGGTGGCGGCACCCCCAATGGAAATTACACCGTTGATCTGACGCAAGCACAACTGGATGAATTAAAAAATGCTAATCAGGGGGCCAATCTCGGCATCAATGATATTCCGGCTGATGCGGAAGTCACTAACTACAGCATAGAACTTCGCCCCAATTCTTTTGGCACGACTCAAAACATATATTCAATCTATCTGGAGGACCTCTGGTCAGTAACCGACAAACTCAACTTAACCGTCGGTCTTCGGTATGACTATGACAATCTTTCCAAAGGCGGTAGCGACCGTGGTGATTACGACAACATTGCTCCACGTCTCAACCTGAATTACAAACTATCATCAAACAGCAGTATACGCGCGGGATATGGCATCGCTTATGATAAAATTATCTATGCACTGTACAGCGACGCCTTACAACAAAACACAACTTCTCCAGACTACAAAATGCAATTGCAGGAATTAGTACGTTTAGGCATCCTCCCTCAAAATACGGATATCAATGCGATCACCTTTGATGGCAATGCCTCCACCACTGTGTCGGGTGTGTCCTACCTTCAGGGCCCTCCAGGCGCAGACTTACAGGGACAGCGTGATATACTCTTCTCCAATGAGAGAAGAATTTTAAATCCCAATGGCTATCAAAATCCCTATTCAAATCAATTCACCATCGGGTATCAACTGCAGGTGGATCAAACCAAATTGTTCTATATAGACATCGTACACAATAGAGGCGAGGATCTCTTCCGTCTCCGTAATATCAACGCTGCTGTTGAATATCCTATAGACCCGGAGAATGTCATCGTCAGACCGGTATCTCAGGCTGACTCTTCGCGCACTATTCCCATCTTCAATAATGCGGCCATCATCAATGGCGAAACCCTTACAGGCGTGGCCAGGAACATCATCATGTCAGAATCAGCAGGGCGGTCCGAATACTATGCGGCAAGTTTCAATTTTCAAAAAGTAAAGGGCAATGATAAATACGCCTATCGCCTGAATTATACCCTCTCCTCTTTAAAAAATAATACGGACGACATCAATTTCCGTGCACAGGATGCTAATAACTATGATACCGAATGGGGGCCCTCCATCAATGACCGTACGCATAATATTAATGGCATCTTCAATTACTACCCCTACAGAAAAACGTCCATTACGATCGCTGCCCTTTTACAAAGCGGCCAACCGATCAATAGAATTCCCCTTGGCTTTGGCACAAATGATTTAAATGGAGATGGATCAGGATTTGGGGATGCCTATGTAGGCAATAGCGACCGATATCCGGGCGAAAGCCGGAACAGCGACCGCCTGCCCTGGAGTAATACATTTGATGTTGGCATACAACATAGTTTTACATTTGGCAACCAATCAAAACTGGAACTTAGCGCGGATATTTTTAATGTGTTCAACGCCAATAACTGGAGTGGGTATAGTAACAATGCAACGCAGAGCAACCAGATACAGGCCGGCTCAAGCAGCAGCGGCTTTTTTCAGCAACGTAATGCCGCTCCACCACGCCAGTTTCAATTTGGTATACGATACATTTTATAAGAACTCAAAAAGAACTTTTGTAAACACGCACCCCAGAGCCGGCTAATCCACGTCAATCAATCAGTCATTAATGTTTCAACTCAATACTAACGATCCTCAGTCATTGACAAAATATCTGAAAAAGCGAAAATGGCTCCTGCCTGCAGAACAAATCTGTGCCCTATCCAAACCTGGTGAAGGAAATATGAATTATGTATTGCGGATAGAAACGGGTAGGCGGACCTTTATCCTTAAACAATCAAGGGCCTACGTTGAAAAATTCCCGCACATACCAGCGCCGGCGAACAGAGCCATTATTGAAGGAACCTTTTATCAAACCATTCAGGCTCTTCCTTCGATCCAGGCTTTGATGCCGACCATTTTAGGTGTCGACAAGATCAATAATATTATTGTCCTTGAAGATTTAGGTACAGCCAATGATTATACCGGGCTATACGGATTTCAAACAGCGTTATCCTCCAACGAAGTCATCGCGCTGATCAATTACCTGAATCTTTTACATGGTCATTTTCGGAAGCCAAAAGGAAGCCGGAAAATGGGCAATATGGCCATGCGCAAACTTAACCATGAACATATCTTTCATTACCCCTTTGTAGCAGAAAATGGATTTGATTTGGATTTAATTCAGCCAGGATTACAGGCATTGGCGATGACGTACAAAACGGATATGACCCTCAAGCGAATCGTACACAATATTGGCAAGATCTATTTAGGTACGGGAGATACACTTCTACATGGTGATTACTACCCCGGAAGCTGGTTAAGGACTCTCCATGGTATTAAAATAATAGACCCGGAATTTTGTTTCTACGGGCCTAAAGAATTTGATGTGGCCGTTATGTTGGCTCACTTTTACATGACAGCGCAGAATGAAGACGTCATGGAGAGCATTTCCGTAAACTACAAACTTTACCCTTCTCTGAATAGCCAGTTGTTATATTCATTTATCGGCGTAGAGATGATGCGAAGGTTAATTGGTTTGGCACATGTACCTCTGGCCTGTGATCTAAACCGAAAAAAAGAACTTCTTGAAAAGGCCTATACATTTCTGACCCAATGAAAAGAATAATCCTGCTTGCCTATTTAATGCTCATGCTTTATAGCCTTGGCACTACACAGACCAAAATATGGATCGATACGGACATCATGATCGGAATGCCGGATAAGGAGGCACGTGAAGTGGATGACGGAATCGCCTTGATTATGGCGCTAAAGCAGCCGCAAATCAAAATAGTAGGCATAAGCAATGTGACCTATGTTGACTACGGATATGGGGTAACTCAAAAACTATTAAAGTGGCATAACACGGGCGACACCATTCCTGTCTACAAGGGCTCGGACTCCGCGAATGATCCAGGCGTAGAGAATGAGGCGACTAAAGCTTTGTATGCTACTTTACAAGCGGAAAAACTCACCATTCTGGCCTTAGGCCCAGTGACCAATATAGCTACCTTAATCCTTAATCATCCCGATATTATTCCCAGGATCGAAAAAATCGTAATATGCGCAGGGCGAACACCTGGCCTGGTTTTTAATCCAGGCATGGGGAACCTCAATGTCTTTGACTATAACTATGAAATGGATACAACGTCAATGGATGTCCTTCTTCAATCAGTCATTCCGCTTGTCTTTGCAGGGTATGAACCCAGTTCCTATACGCACATAGGAAGCATTGACCTGGCATCATTAGACCTGACCATTGAAGCAGACAAATGGCTGTATGAGACTGTACAACCGTGGATGAAACTGAATGAATCCCTTTTTGGGGTATACGGATTTATACCCTTCGATTGTGCAACCCTGGGCATGCTGACCCACCCGGCGTATTTCACCTATTATGAAGACATCCCTGTCAAAGTACAGTATAAGAAAAATGATGCTCCCCAACTTCAACCCGCACTGAAGAAAAAGAATTTCCTGGAAGTATCCTATTCCTTCAAATCGCAGAAAAAGGTGCTGTATGCCCGAAGAGCACTCCATGGATTTGAAGAAAAAATCATCGAAACATTAAGCGCCGGCAGATAACCCTACATCTTTTCGATGTTTCAAAAGCGTAGCCTTCATACCCTAATGAAAAAAATTTCCAAATTCCTCCTGTTGATCTCCTTAGGGACCTGGCTGAATTCCTGTGCTACCTATGATAAATCAGTCAGTAGTCACGTCGCAACAGATATTCCTTTACCCGGAAAAAACATATACTTAATCGGGGATGCCGGCCTCCTGAACGATGGCAAACCCTCAGCCGCCTTGACCGCCATCCGGGAGCGCCTAAAAGAAGCCCAAAGCGATGATGTCATACTCTTTCTTGGAGACAATATCTATCCCTCCGGCATGCCGGAAGACAAAGCGGATGGCAAGCGAAAAGCCGCAGAAGAATCCCTGCAGGCGCAAATCGATGTGGCGAAAGAATTCAACGGCAAGGCCATATTTATTCCCGGCAATCACGATTGGTACTCCGGCACCGCAGGCCTGGAGGAACAACAAAAAATCGTTGAAAAAGCCCTGGGCAAAAAGAGCTTTATGCCCGGATCCGGCTGTCCGCTGGACAAATTTGAAGTGTCCGAGGAAATCGTTATCATCACTTTTGACAGTGAATGGTATCTCGCCGACTGGGACAAACACCCAAAAATAAATGATGATTGTCCCATCAAGTCAAGGGAAGGCGCCATCGCTGAATTTAAATCGCTGATTAATCACTATCAGGACAAAACAATCATTGTGGCTATACATCACCCCCTGGCGAGCAACGGCAGTCATGGAGGTCAGTATCCATTAAATCCCTTAAAAGTTCCCTTAAACCTGATCAGAAGAACTTCCGGAGCCATTCCAGAAGACAGTAATCACCCACTTTACAGAGCGCTTTCGAACAAAATCACTACCATCCTGCAGGGGTATACAAGTAATAGCATTGTGGTGTCAGGACATGATCATAATTTACAATATCTGATGAAAAATGGCATTCCGCAAATCATCAGTGGGGCCGGATCAAAAGTAAATCCTGTGCGTCATTATAAAAATTGCAATGGAAATTTCGGATACGCTGGCGAGGGATATGCGATTCTGAATATTCAATCTGATCAGCAAACTATTCTATTTTACGACGCCCAGAACCAATTAATCCATTCCAGGCATCTTCGAGCGAAGGATACCGAAAATCAAACGCCATATGCTGACTTCCCGACCGATAGTCTTATATCCGCGTCCATTTATAACGCTGAAGAAGACAACTTACCCCATTGTTACAGATCAGGACTGTGTCATCTCTATAAATCGCTATATTACGACAAGCACCCTTTCTCTGTTGCAAACCTGGATACACTGTATGGCGGACTGAAACCAATAAAGCTGGGAGGAGGGAACCAATCTATTTCCTTACGATTAGAGGATGCGGAAGGCAAACAGTATGTAATGCGCCGATTACGTAAAAGCGCTATTCAGTTCATCCAGGCAAAAGCCTTTGAAGAAGAATATATAAAAGATCGGCTGGAGAACACCATAGCTGAGTCCTTTCTGATGAATTTTTATACGTCCTCCTTTCCATTTGCGGCACTGGTGATAGGTAATCTATCGCATATCGTAGGAGTCTATCATGCCAATCCGAAGATATACTATGTTCCAAAACAAAAGGTGCTAGAGCGGTATAATAATATGTTAGGAGATGACGTGTATTTGATTGAAGAGCACATATCCAGGGAATTTATGGATTTGGAATCCTTCGGGGCATCTGATGATATCGTTTCCACCGTAGAGGTCCTGGACAATATCTTGAAAGATGAAAAATACACCATCAATCACCAGCAATATATCAAAACCCGCTTATTTGATATGTGGGTTGGCGACTGGGACCGGCATGAAGACCAATATCGGTGGGCGACCTATACGCACCGGGATGGCTCAGTCAGCTACTCCCCCATCCCGAGAGACAGGGACCAGGCCTTTCCAAAATTCGACGGTTTTTTTACATCATCAGCTGTACAGTTGGTTCCCTCCCTACAAGTTATGCAGTCGTTTGAGGATAATATTAAAAACATTAAAACATTTAATCAGGTCATATATCGTGTAGATAAAAGCTTAATACAAAACAGCCAATTGAGCGAATGGATTGAGGCCGCAACCTATTTAGAAAACAACTTAACCGATGCCTCCATTGACAGCGCATTTTCGAATTTCCCTGCCCTCATCGATCATAAGCCTGTCCAATCGATTATAGCTAACCTTAAGGACAGGAGAGTGCATATCGCGGAATGGGCGGAAGCCTATTATCATCATCTCAATCATAATGTAATCGTTACCGGAACCGAAAAAGACGATATATTTGAGGTCCTACGATTGGAAAATGGACATACCCAGGTGATCGTAAGACGCCAAAAATCCAGCCCCGCGATTGGAGATACACTCTTTAACAGGATATTCTCTGATACCCGTACACAAGAAATATGGCTTTATGGCCTCGATGACCGGGATCAGTTCGCTGTCAAAGGCCCGGAACGGTCCAGCATAAAAATCAGAATGATCGGAGGGCAAAATTTAGATTCCTATTCTATTGAAAATCCGAAGAACATTAAGGTCTATGATTACAAAACCAAAGCATCCGAAATTATCGGCAAGCGCGTCAACACCTTTCTGACGGACGACTATGATATAAACAATTATAACTTTCATAAATACCTTCACAACACAAGTCAGATCACTCCTTCATTGGGCTATAGTCCTGATGAGGGCTTGATCCTTGGATCTACGGCGCAGTTTACCAGATTCGGATTTGAAAACAATCCATTCTCGTATCGGCATACCATCAGTGCCGGATATTTTACAGCCACGAATGGATTCGCCATCAAGTATACCGGTGAATTCGCTAACCTTCCCGGCAAATCCAATCTCCGCTTACACAGCCGATATACAACCCCAGCCTTTAGTAAGAATTTCTTCGGATATGGCAATGAAACTGTAAATCTCGAGGATGAACTCGGTGCAGAATACTACCGCACAAGAATTGAACAACTAAATCTTAACGTATCCGTTGTCAGAAAAGGAAGCCTAGGCAGCGAATGGACCTTCAGCCTTCCAATGGATTATATACATCCCTCAGATCAGGATAATCGATTTGCGGAAGATTATCTTACGCCTGAACAACTTCGGCCCCAATCCTTCATGGGCTTAGAATCATCCTATCTATATGAAAACAAGAATAATAAGTCCTACCCAACATTAGGGCTTAAATTTTCCATTATTACCGGCTGGAAGTCCAGCCTGAGCCAGATCAATCATCAGTTTGGATACCTCACTTCATCATTACAAATCGACTATCCCCTCCTTAAAAATAGAAATGTAAGCTTGTCCACCGTTTGGAAAGGAAGTGTAATCTCCAATTCGACGTTTGCGTTTTATCAGGCATCCAGTATCGGCGGAAAAGAAGGCCTTCGCGGATTCCGGAATGATCGCTTCACGGGTAGAAACGCCTATTACCAAAATACAGATCTGCGTTGGAGCCTGTTTCAGTTCAATGCAGGAATATTACCTGCACGATTTGGTGCTTTCGCAGGCTTTGATTACGGCCGGGTATGGGTACCCAACGATCCTTCCAGCAAATGGCATACTTCATTCGGCGGTGGAATCTTCGTAAACTCTGCAGGAATATTAAGTATACAAACTTCCTATTTCACATCTGAAGAAGGAGGCCGCTTTGTCTTTGGTCTCGGTTTCGACTTTTAATCCGCGCCTCATGCACCATCAGGAAAGTGATCGCCCTACGACCATATAGCGTTAGGCCATCGAGCGAGAAGTCATTGCCATTGGCATAAAGAGGATTATCGCGTGTTGACGAAATTCTCGTTTACAGCTTAACAAAACTTAAAGCTAATTCATTCGCAAATGAACCCACTTAAATTCATCTTTTTTGCAATTATACTCTTAGCCTATATCCCATTAAGAGCGCAACTTGACACCTGCCTAACGGGGGATGGAGAATATTGCGTACCCTCGCTCAAAGGAGTTCCGGTCGGCAAAGGATTTTCTATAGAATATCAAAGGATACCTAACATAGCGATTACCACAAGTGACAAGACTGGCCAATTTGAAGACACTAAAAACACGATCAAATCGATCACCAGTATCGAAGCAAGACTAAAGATACCTGTAATCCATAGGCCGTATCTGACCATCCTGACCGGGCTCAAGTATACGATCGAAGAATACCATTTCGAAAATAGCATCTCTAATCCGCTGTATCAAAATCTTGAAGACAAGGGGCTTAAAAGTGTAGGGGCTAATCTAACGATCATCAAGCCATCCAAATCAAAACACTTCTGGATATTAAATGCAAGCGCGGACTTCAACGGCGACTTTGACAATAAGACAAGTATCCTAAACAAATATTTAAAATTCTCTATCTCGCCGGCCTTAGGCTGGAAGGTCAATGATCATTTTTCGTATGCATTCGGGATAAGCTATAACTATCGCTTCGGAAAACCCCTCCTCTTGCCTGTGGTAGCCTTTAATAAGAATTTCAATGAAAGATGGGGAGTAGAGGCTGTATTACCTGTATATATCAGATCCCGCTACAAGTACAATGATGGATTATTTTGGTTAAACACCATCGAAATAGATGGCGCTTCCTATCGCCTGAACCAATTTACTGCTCCACTTTCTGAATATACTGATCTGTATTTACACAGGTCCAATGTTCAATTGACCTCCAAGCTTGAAAAAAGGATAGTAGGCTGGCTCTGGATAGCCACTGAAGTAGGCCTCAGAGAAAATCTTGTCTTGAACTTATCCAATTCTAACCAAATACGAAAAAATGTAATCTTTGACACCACCATGAAACCAGCTGCACTATTCAATATTTCCTTATTCCTATCTCCTCCGAAAATACCGTAGGTCAACATTTCCCGTCACCTATGCTCGGATCAAATTTGACAGCCATTGCATTTCACAAGGCCATTTTCCTTGAGTCATAAATTCCGGTTATCTATACCATTTTTCTAATACTCCTGTAGCCGGCTTTCCCTGGGGTGTAAAATCAATGTCAATGCCTTTCTTGAAATAATCGTCGGAATACCACTTCCAGGCAAAACCCCCAGCAAACCAGGGCTTCCATGAAAATGACTGAAATAATGCCTCATAGGCATTCATCTGGGCCTGGTAATTCACTATCTCATTGTCCTCCTTCCATGGCTCCTGCGCGCAGCGGTTTGTATTACGATACCCAAATTCTGTGAAAAGAATATATTTTTTATACCCCTTCTGAAAATTATCTATCCTTAGCATCCAACTTCGCCAGCTCCTTTTCAATTCTTCAACGCTTGGTGTATCTGACCCAGATAGTGGGAAATAAGCATCTATGCCGATAAAATCAAGTGAAGTCCAGAAAGGAACCTTATCGTATTCATCCCAATTTGCCGCGTACGTTAACTTTCCATGGTAAACACTTCTAATTTCACGTATAAGACGGGTCCAATACTCAGGTCTGGTCGCAACGGCCTCCCTAAGTTCTGTACCGATACAAAACACCTCAATCCCCTGATCCTCGGCTAATCTTGCAAAATCAATAATGTATACTCTATATTCATTCTCAAAAGTGGTCCAGGCTTCCTCGGAGGAAAATTTTAAATCCCCGGTATACATTTGGTGATTAACCCACATATGAGGCTTCAACATCAAACGGAACCCGGCTGTGTGCAATTTTCCTGCACATTCTCTGATCCCCTCCGTTTTCTCACCCCACCATTGCCGGGAAGTATTGTAAGAGACTGTTCCTTCCTCCATGCTTACAAAAGCATAAGGATTAAGCGCAACAGCATTGATATTACTCCGGATGAATTCATCAGGCAAATGATCTGACCACTCGCTGATCGGCGCGACCAGATTTACCCCTTTAAATTCAAAATCAAATCCATGCGCTTCCGCTTCTGTTGCATTAAAAGTCCTGAAATAAGTATAACTACTAAAGGTAACCAATACAATCAGAAACGTTCCAATAGCAATAAATCTTCTCATGTACGTTGTGCCATTTGTCTAAAGAATACCTTATAGAAATACAAAATGTTTGCTCCTACCTTCGATCATCATTATTAATATACGCAACTTCGTTTGGCTTTAAGCCGAGCCTCGTATCATTCATTTCTTAAATAGCGCCTCAAGTTTTTAGGCTGAGCAAGCACATATTAACTGGCACAGCAACTCAACTTTGAAACATCTTTGCCGAAAGTGATCGCTGCCAATTTAACGCCTTCCCCCAACGTCAGATAGGGATAGAAACTCTCCGCCAAATCCCTGACGGAAATGCCATATTTGATAGCCATGCTCAATTGTTGGATAAGTTCTCCACCTTCGGGTGCTACGATTCTTGCACCTATCAATTTGTCTGTTTCGGTGTTGCGAATGAGTTTGATAAATCCCCTTGTGTCGTTTGCGGTAATGGCTCTAGGCACGTCTTTAAGTTCCAATTTTGAAACTTCAAAGGGAATATCCATTGCTTCTGCCTGTGCTTCGTCCAAACCTGCACCTGCTATTTGTGGATCAGTAAACACCACCCAAGGCAAGGAAGAATAATCCACTTTGCTCTCTGCTCCAGAGAAAGCATTTTCAACGGCCATTTTTCCCTCAAAGGCAGCTGTATAAACAAATGAAGGGGTGTTAGTTACATCTCCTGCTGCGTAGATGTTGGATAGATTGGTTTCCATCATATCATTTACAGCAATATGACCGCTTCGGGTGAGTTCCA
Organism: Saprospiraceae bacterium; assembly: GCA_034439675.1. Classification (GTDB taxonomy): domain Bacteria; phylum Bacteroidota; class Bacteroidia; order Chitinophagales; family Saprospiraceae; genus Opimibacter. The sequence goes on from JAWXAW010000184.1 coordinate 39,901, forward strand.
AGCCAATGATGTCCAATCCCAATTGGCTTGTATTGGGTTTTGTTCCTGTAGCAATCACTACCTTTCCTTTTTCTGTAAATTGTGTAAATGAACCATCAGGACATTTGCAATGAATAATCGTTTCGTTTCCTAGTTTCTCGAATTTTACGGCTCTGAAATTGGGCAAAATTTCAATTCCTTCTTTTCGCATTTGGGTCTCCAATGCTTCACTGATGTCTGGTGTCTGTGTCCGCAATATACGGTCGGTAAATTCGATGATGCGGACTTTTACACCTAAACGATTGTACGCCATTGCGATTTCCAACCCGATATAACCTGCTCCCAAAATGGTCAGGCTTTCGGGTTTTTCTTCTAAATCGAAAAGAGAAACATTGGTCAAGTAGTCAATTTTGTCCAATCCTTCAATATTCGGAATGTTAGTCGTTGCTCCAGTGGCAATTAAGAATTTAAGCGCTTTGTATTGATTTCCATCCACTTCAATGGTTTTGTTCTTTGTGAATGTTGCCCAACCTTTAAGCAAAGTCAGGTTTTCAAAATCGCTTATCACATCCTTATACTTCTTCTCTCGCAGTGTAGCTACCAATTTTTTCTTTTCTTTGATGATTTGAGCAAAATCAATATCAACACCTTTTGGTTTAATGCCTGCAAAGTTAGAATGGGTAGCATGATAAGCCGTTTCACCTGCACGGATTAGATTTTTAGAAGGTACGCAACCTACATTGACACATGTGCCGCCAAAGTCCAAACCACCATTTATCATTAAGGTAGTCAAACCCAAATGCTCCGCTTTGATAGCTGCTGAAAAAGCTGCCGAACCACCCCCGATGATAATGAGGTCAAATAGGTTGCTATCCCCACTACCATTTTCCAGTATTTCACCTTTTACCCGATAGTTTTTCGTTCCATTGATGGTGTTGATGATTTCTTCCTTACTGGTTTTGGAAGAGTCAAAAGAACATTCGCATGTGGCTTTTGGATATCTCACATTGGCTTCTTTTATGCCTTCGATTTTGGAAAGTAGTTTTTCGATGCCTGTGGCACAATGGTCGCAGGTCATTCCTGTAATGTGGAGGTTTATGGTTTCTTGTTTCATTTCCTTATTTAAATAAATTCTTAAGGGCACTTCTAATTACTATCAAACAGGTGATTGCAACCACCACAATGAGTTGACAATCAACAAGGATATTTATTTATCAAGCTGTTAGTAGCGACGCTCTTAAATGTTAGGGTTAAATATTATTTGCATCCGTTCGCTCCACAAACGTGTCCAGCTTCTCCGTGTGCCGACTTTTCCTTGGTTACTTCTCCCGAGACTTTGTAACCTGATCCATCTATTGCTTTTGAGATCGTAGCTTTGTCCGTTTTAGAATTGTCAAATTTTACATTGGCAGTTCCCTCATCGCTGTTAACCGAAACGCTTACAATTCCTGGTAATTCGTTGACTGCGTGTTTTACATGTTCTTCGCAACTTGCACAAGTCATTCCGGTTACATTAAAATTTGCTTCCTGGATGTTTCCGGATGAAATGATGACTACTTCTTTGTCTGCTTCCGGATAGAAAATATGTCCGTAATAAGGGAAAGCCATCATCAGAAATGCAAATACGGTTACCATTCCTAAAAACTTTTTGGTTTGCATAAATGGTGGTTTTTCATCTTCTTCACAAGCACATTGAATTTCTTCGGCAATGCGAGGTTTAAGTTTTTGATACCAGGCAAAACCTAATATTAATAAGGTAATACCAAGTAGATATGGTCTTGAGGGTTCTAACCACGAAAAAGAAGAGGCCATTCCACCTACACCTGAAATAAGGGCTAAAACAGGAGTGATACAACAAAGAGAGGCTGCAATGGCCGAAAGTACGCCGGCACCAACCAGCTTGCTAGCTTTTGTATTCATGCAGAAGCTTTTTTTGATTGCTTAACGATATGTTTAAAAAAAGGACGAAGTATGGTCAGTTTTTCGGCTTTAAGCGAATAGAAAATAGTCTGTCCTTCTCTTCGGCTTTCAATGACATTTCCGTCTTTAAGCTTTCTGAGGTGCTGGGAAACAGCTGGAATGCTCATTCCGAGAATATCTGACAGGTCGCAAGGGCAGAGTTCATTTTCTTCTTCTAAAAGAAATAAGATTTTTAACCGCACTTCATTTCCTGCAAGTGCCAGCAAGCCACTCAATTGGCTAAACGACTTGTGATTGGCTTGTAATACCTGCCGACAGTTCTCTATCTGAACCTTGTCGGCAAACAGCCTAATACAAGTAAGATTTTTCTCCATAATATTCCCTTTTGGCATTTAATAACGTTGCAAACGTACAAATTATTTCTTATTTAAGCAAATTCTTAAATTATAATTATCCATTTTTCTACGTTTCCAGGTGACAGGGATTTCATCAGCCATCTATCCAGCCACTAGAATCTTTGTTTTAAATACTGAAAAGTCATCTTCATGGAATAGGCGATAGTCTGTACACCGGAACGGACATAAAAATATTCCAACCCCTTATCCGTCACTAACACCGGAGCATGCGAAGGCGTGCAATCCACCCTGACAATCTTATGCTCATCAATCGTAACGATGCTGATGTGCACGTCGCCCAATATCAAATCGCCCATTCGGGCGGTGATGACCTGATTAAGATGTAACAGAAGTTTATCCGCATTGGCAAAATCATCATGTTGGATACCCAGTATCTCCCCTTCATCATTTACCCCGACAAACAGCACGCCTCCATCGGTGTTTAAAAATCCGGCAATCGTTTTGACGACAGCCATCTCCATAGCGGGGTCTTTCTCTCCTGTAAAAAGATTTTTGCGTAAGGTGGATTTAAACTCGACTTGATCCGTCTCCCCTCCACTGATCAATATCCTTGAAGAGACCTGTGATTTGGATTGAAGCCTCGACACCAATCCCTTGGCAAGCTCCAGGACGATTTTAAAACTCACCCTTGAATCCAGGAAGCGGCTGTCCTTAAATTTATACGCATCAATCGCTATAACATTGAGCTGCCCCATGGACTTAGCCGTGGCCAGCCGCACAGTTTCATTTAGGACTGCCCAATCCCCGAATATCTGCCCCTTCGATACATGTATGATTTGCCTGCTGTTAAAGATCAGGTTTACCTTGCCCTTTTCGATCAGGTAAAAGGAGTTGACTGGCTGATTTTCAGAAAATATAATCTGCCCTTGCAAGAATACTTCATACCTGCAAATGGCACTCAACGCTAAAATTTCCTTCTCGTCAAGATATTGGAAAGCAGGGCTTCCTGACAGCGCACGTATGATTCTTGCTTTCGCTATACTCATCTTGTGAAACAGTATCTATAAAGGATAGTATTGAATAATTATTTCCCCTTTCATTTACTTTCTAACGCTGTGTCGTTAAATACTCACGGATCCCATAGCTGGCTACGACCCCTTCTCCTGTTGCGGCTGCGACCTGCGCGATAGCCCCTTTGCGCACATCGCCGGCAGCAAATATGCCATCCATACTTGTCTTATTTAATCCCTTGGTCATTATATGGCCGCTTTCCGATAAATTGATCAACCCATCAAATGCTTTCGAATTCGGGACCAACCCTGCAAAGACAAATACCCCATCGGCCGCAAGGCTCAAGCGCTCCTGCGTTTCATTGCTGATAAAGTCCAGATATTGAAATGTTCCATTCTTCCCGGATATAAAAGCTGCAGGGGTGCAATTCAACATTACTGAGATATTCTTGTACGACTCCAACTTCTCTATAAAGACTGCAGAAGCAGAAAATACGGTAGCGCGATGAATAATGGTCACTTTTTTACAAAACCCAGCCAAAAACATACCTTCCTCCAGGGCTGAATTTCCACCTCCAATAACAATAACCTCTTTGTCACGGTAAAAAGCACCATCACAGGTTGCACAAAAATGAATGCCGCTCCCTATCAATTCAGCTTCACCCGGAATACCTAATGTCCGGTAAGTACTCCCAGTGGCGATCACGACTGACTTACCCTTCACCACTTTGGACGTGGTGTGAAGGCTGAAGTAGCTATCCAACTTATCAATGTGCAAAACCTCCCCACCAGTTTCTATTTCCGCTCCAAGCACAACGGCCTGCTGCTCCATCCTATGCATTAATTCCGGACCGGAGACTTCGTTAAATCCTGGGTAGTTTTCAATTTTCCTAGTGATAAAGGCATTGCCACCTATATGACTTCGCTCCAAAATAAGCGAATCATGCCTGTCACGTTGAGCGTAAATGGCCGTAGTGAGACCTGCTGCTCCTCCGCCAATGATCACCACATCGTAAATTTTATCCTCAGCCACGATATCCAGTCCTAAAAGTTCGGTAAGCAATTGGTTGCCGGGATTTGAATAAGCAATATCGTTAATGGTTACGGTGGGTGTAATTCTCCTTCCGCCATTTACCTCCATGACAAAAGACTCAGCTTCCCTTATCAGATCAATGGCTATAAAAACAAAATTGATCTGATTATCTCGGAAAAAGTGCTTTACTCTACTGCAATCGGGACACCATTCTGTTCCATAAATCACTACTCTGCCTTTGAGATTTACTCCCAATAACCCCGCCAGTTGATGGTTTTGTGGATTACTATAGCTGGTATCGTCTATCACCAGAGTAGGAATAATTCTCTTTCCATTGTTTATCTTCTCCACCAATAGGCTCGCTTCTGGCTCTATGTCAACATTAACATATTCAAATGGAATCCCATTCTTATCTAAATAGGTTTTGGTCCTTCGGCAATCAGGGCACCATTCGGCACCATACATCGTGATCTTGTTTACCATTGTATTGTCTTTAAATTAATTCTTGTTGGAGCCCGGGTGCCATGGCCGGCTAGAGGTTTCGGACAATATCAGTGACCGAAGCGCGCCGTTTATAATCCGGATCAAAATGCCTCCACCTGATCACACCATCCTGACCAATAATAAATGTGGCCGGTATAGGCAATCGCTCACTATCATCAGAATGACTCTCCTTCAGTTTTGCCCCAAGAAGGGTATTGTACATGATACGGGTCAGACTATCCGGAAGAAAGGTTACATCAAATCCATCTGAAATCGTATACCCTTCATCATATAATATGGTAAACTCAGCCCCTGTCTTTTCCACAGTGCGCATCAGAAATTCTGATTTCTCAGGGGAAACCACCACTACCGAGGCACCTTTTTCATAAATCATCGGAAGACTATCCTGAACGCCTGACAAATGCCTATTGCAAACCGGACACCATTGTCCTCGGATAAATAATAGTACTACCGGTCCCTTCCGTAGCGCCACTTGCAAACTATAGCGTTGCCCATACACATCCATGGCCGAAAAATCCTGGACCTTATCCCCTACTAATAATCCTTTGGCTTGTGATACATTTTTATATAAAGTTGATTGAGTCATTCCATTATTCATTTGCAGAAAAACGATTGATAAGATGAAGTAAAAAACATATGTTTTCATGTTAAAATATTTTCAAATTAGGCTGACCACAGACACGCTCATCTGTAAGCCAGATTAGGGTGTATAGAATATATCGATTACGGTTCCATGCCTCCATATCTGCATCATCAGTGGCTGTCCCGGCTTTAAGTTATCCACCTGGAATTTGATATTGTCAAAATTGTGCGGTGTGTCGCAGGTTGTGCCTTGTACATTCAATATGATGTCACCACCCAATAAGATTTCATTACCGAGATAATTAAATTTTAAATTTCCGCCTTGTAGCGCGACTTTTGCAGCCATCGAATTTTTAATAACATGCTCGACGAGTAATCCGGAATGTTGCGGCACATTGAGCACTGCTGCCAGGCCTTCATCAAGAAAAATCCCATCAAAGCCAGTCCATAAGGAATAGGTTTCAAAAAGCATCGCTTTGGCAGGTGTAGCGGCAACGGCAAAACCTATTCCTTCAAACCCACCGCTTTGGGAAAGGATATAACTAACAATGCCTATCACCTCTCCCCTTTCATTAAACATAGGTCCACCGGAATTGCCTGGATTTATGGCTGCATCGGTCTGGAGGAATTCTACCATCTGGCCATGGGCAAGCATGCTACCATTTTGTTTTCCACTGATATGGCCAATAGATAATGAATACTCAAGTCCCAGGGGGGATCCAATAATAAAGACTTGCTCACCAATTTTCACTTCTTCTGACTTCCCTATGATTGCCACTTTCGAGCCTTTCGGAATGGTTGCAATTTTCAATAAAGCCACATCTGCTGATGGGATTGAAGAAACAACCTGCGCAGCCACCTCTTCCCCTGAATTAAATTTTACAACTATGGCATTAGCCGTGTGTACTACATGCGAGGCTGTAAAAATATAGCCGTCAGAATCTATAAGAACGCCGGAACCCATGACTCCGGTTTCCCTTATTTCGCCCTTCCCCACCTCGTAATCGGCGACATAAATGGTGACTACAGATGGTAAGGCCGCCGCATACAAACGCGAAAAATCCTGGCTGAAGGCATTATAATACAACAGCCCTGCATGGAGCATCAAAAGAACATATTTCTTCATCATCCGTTTTCTTTAAATAAGGTGATCCTTAATTTGTTTCCACTCGTTGCTGATAAAAGATCATTGGATACCGATATTCAGGGATCTTAAAAATGATCTTCAGTCTTGTATCCCAGTCACAATGCTCCACGATACTGCAAGTAACCATCCATCACCGGATACTCATAAGCATTTTCAACCTCACCCCTAAATGAGGAATCCCATCATTCCATTTATTCAAAATCCAACCCAGCATTAAACCAAAAGCAGCATGGGATACGATAACCGTCATGGCAAATTGATATCCATCTTTGAAATTCACGCCAAATCGCCCTATGCCCAGGGACTTCACCACGGGACTAATCATGAAGCCCATACCAATCAGTAATCCAAACAGCAGGCCGTGCCATATTTTATTTTGTCCCATGATCAAACTGAATAGGATGCCAAATGAAGCACCGTTCCAAAAGTGGTATGCCCATCCAGAAATATCTGAACGGATATCAGGTCCAGTGGCAAATTGGTCCAACATTAATACGCCCATAAGCCTGGGCAAATCGCCCGGCATCATTCCAAGCCTGAATCCACCCTCCCTGAAAACCTCGAGAGCTATAGTTGAAATAAGTCCTGCAAATAAGCCATTCATGGCAAGCTGGTAAATATCTATGTATTGGAAATATTTAGCCAGGATGATCGCTACCAGGATGAATGCCACCGAAGGCAGGAGAAACTTAACAGCCATGGATGACAACGGTGCCAAACCTGCCTGAGCAGCGACAAAAAGATTGGGAGATACTGCGGCTAAAACAAATAAAATGATGGTCAGCAATAGATTTTTGAATGGTATGCTCATGATTTTGTTTTTTAAATAAACCAAGGATGGACTCTTGTAAAGTCCACCCTTAGCAATAAAACTCCCCACTTTCTATTTTGCTACCATGCTGGTCAACATCGATACCTTTTTGTCCATTTCCTGGCCTATCATTTTTACTTTCTCCCCCTTGAAACTGGAAAACTCACTGGAAGGCGAGAAGTAATTGATATACGTGACGCCTTTCTCTTCATAGACGTTTACTCTGATCGGAATACACAACCCCACGGCTATGTTATCGGTAAATGCATCCTTACCTACATTCGGGTTGCCAATAAAAAGGGATTGCGCATTTATGGACAATCCGGTCATGGACAATATTTTACCATGATTGATTTCAGAAATAACCATCATGTCTGCATCCGCTACTCCCTTTTTAAGGGCTGATATCGTCGCTTCAAAATTTTTGGCGGATTTGATCGTCACCAGGTTGCCCTGTGCGCTTGCTGATTGATATCCAAAAAGAAAAATGGACATGAACGCAATCATGAGTCCCGAGGTGATCATTTTAAAATTCTTCATTTGATTTAGTTTTTATGTATTTCTTCAGTTCCACTGTTGCCCGTCCTTCAGTATCACTGTCGCCTGCCCTTCAGCCTCGCTGTTGCCCGCATACTATTTGCTTTACACCCAATAGGTCGTCATTCGTTACCGATCCTGACATGGGAAGAAATAATTCTTTCAGCAAGGGGCGGAATGGCAGAAAGGCTAAAGAGGAAAATGGTATAAGTGGAAACTAGGACTTAGGAAACTAAGCAGCCTACTATATTGTCAGAACAACTAGCTGTAAAGAGCAAACCACACACAAACCCACACACACTCCGAATTGGGTAAAGAGGGTAAGGGGCAAGTTGACGTATATTATGTGCCTGTCGTCAGGAGACGACTACACTGATTATTAATTGGATGCAGTTTCTTTTGTTTTTTCGTACGCGGGCGCAAGTTCAACTGATCTTCCCCCTTTTCTTAGGACAGTTTAATTCATAAACGAAGTTAATCATTATCACCATCATCACCTTTCCTTCTTTTTTGCTACTTTTTTCTTTCTTTGTGGAATCCACATTATTTTGTGGATAACCTCATGCTGCCTTGTGTTTCAATGCGTTGTGATAATGCTCAGCTGGCCTTTCATCGTGGATAGTCTGATGCCTTCGTTCGTGGTTGTAGTATTGAAAATATTCCGCCAGTTGATCATACAATTCCACTCCATCGC
>JAWXAW010000185.1:0-11747 GCA_034439675.1 Saprospiraceae bacterium
CCCCAATATTCGTCCGAAACATCTGTATCGCAATCGCAAGCAAAAGAATTCCAAAGATCTTCCTCAACGCATCCGTCGCCGTCTTCGGCAATTTCTTCGCAAGCCATGGTGTACTTTTCAATACCGTAAAAATGATCACCAGGTTAGCGATGATACCTATCATGATTTCCATCGTATCAAAACTTGATCTCAATGACAAAATGGTCGTCAATGTTCCTGCTCCTGCGAGCAGTGGGAAAGCAATGGGAACAATACTTCCGGAAGCACTCTCGGAAGGGTCTGACTTGAAGAAATGAATCCCCAATACCATTTCAAGACCGATAAAGAAAATGATCAAAGATCCGGCGAGAGCAAAGGAACTGACTTCGACATGAAACAATCCAAGGATCGCCACTCCGAAAAACAGGAAGGCAACCATCAGGATACCTGCGGTGATGGTAGCGGTGGAAGCGTGAATGTTCACTCCACGCTTTTTAAGATCCAGGATGATCGGCAATGATCCGATGATGTCTATCACCGAAAACAGGATCATGGTAACAGATAATACAGCTGAAATAGCCATGGTTCATTTGTTTAATTTCGTCAATATTAATGATTTTGGAGTGTAATTTGTTTCATTGTATTATATTTAGTGTCAAAATGAACTAAAATACGTATTTTGGAAGAAATGCATAAATTTTTTTAACATGAATCAGGCACTTGAAAATCAAATTGACAGCACCGATATCCGCATTCTGGAGGCCTTGATGGCCGATGGGCGGATTGCCTATTCGACCCTCGCTGATGAAATCGGGTCCTCCAACACCCTCGTACACCAGCGGGTGAAAAAGCTGAAGGATCAAGGCATTCTTAAAAAGCCAGTCTTCCTCGTTTCCCCCGAACATGCGGGCTATGACACCACCGCATTTGTCCTGATCATCGTCCGAGAATCAACTGAAATCATGGCGGTCATTGAATCCTTGAAAAAGATTCCTGAAGTAGTAAGTTGTATCAGCATCATGGGGCGCTATGACCTGATGGTTCGCGTTTACGCTGTCAACAATCGACACCTGCAGGATATAGTCCATGAAAAGTTACAAGCTATTCCTGAAGTAGAGGGTACCAATACCATGGTCGCTTTCGAAGTCAGCTTTGAACGACAGATCACGATTCCCGATGCGGAGACGGTGGCGATGTATAGAGCACATAAAAAGTCGTAGGGCAAGAAGTAATTGATTATGGAGAACGATTGGTCTCTCACTTCGCCTTTAACAAACAACTTGATGGAAGAAAAATCATGCCTCCCCGGCGTTTGCACGTGAAAGGAAGTGTGAAAGAGCAATGCGGGGGCAAAAGGGCAATTGATAATTGATAATTGAGAAAAGGGGGTTCAGCTCCGTGATTCAGATAAAAAAAGCTGTGGGGCGGGAGGGCACGGAGCAATTTTAAATCAAATCATAATTTATGATTCAACGCTTTCAATACGCACTCAAATCCTTTGACAAATAATTAATTGAAGGCTCCACAGAAAGTTGCCCAGTCCAATCCAGTACTTTTAGATATAGCTCCATGATATTATGCTCGATATCCAGAAGGTTCGATTGTCTTTTGAGATGCAATTCACGTGCATTGAGCAATGTCATCGGCCCATCTGTTTGTGTGTTTTCGGGGTGTTCGAGTGTGAAACGTCCCTGGCTATCTTGCCATTGTTGAGTAGCCATCCGAAATCGTTTTCCCAATGCTTCAACTTGTAGTTTGCTACTCGTCACTTGCCGGGTAAGTTCAGCAAGATAAAGTTGCCTGTTTTGAATCGCTGCGTTTTTATCAATAGCAAGTTCACTCATATTGACACGTGAGGCTCCTTTAAACGGAAGGTTTATGGCGAGACCTATGGAAAGCTCTCGCTCCAAGGAGGGATTAAACGGAAGGTTGGAATATCGTACCTGCAAAAAATCAAGCATTTGATTAGATTTCGCCTTTTCATAATTATATGCGGCATTGAACTGATCAATTTTGATTTGCTTTTCAATGAGCTGTGGATTTTGGAAAGCAGAATCAGGCAATTGACTAATGACGACTTCGATTTGTGATGGGGTAATAAAATCGGAAGTATCCAGTTGCCAGCTCGTGCTGTTGAGGGCCATCTTCGTTTGAATCGAAAGATTCAATTGCGCCAAAAGGTCTTCACCTTCTGCTATCTTAAGCACAAGATTGTCCAGCTCAAATTCAGCTTTGATCAGTTCGTCCAGATCTGGCCCGACATTCAATGCGGCCATTTTTTTCAGCACATTCGCTTTGTCAGTATAGACTTGTTGGAAACCAAGTTGGATGTTTAGCAGACGCTGTATATGTCGATAGGAAGTCATGATCAGGTAACGATCTATAAGCGCATCATGCCAGTATACCCGTTGCATGTTTTCTTTCGCGGATAGGTCCGAATCCTGAAACAAACGCTGTTGGTACATCTCACTGAAGCCATTGACCGATACACGGGCTATATATTCCTGGCGATTTAGATCAAAGCGATCAGTCTCTGTGCGCAGGCTAACTTCATTTATAAAAGGAAGGTTTTTATTGGTTTGATGGCTATACTCTATCTGTTGATGATACAGATCCATTGACAGATCTTGTCGAGCTGAGGCCAACACGCTTCCACTTGTGATAAGCAACTGACCCGGGCATGAGACCACAACCCAAAAGAATACCATCGAACTGATCCATTTTTTTTTCATCCAGTGCATGCTTTGGCTGCTTATCAGTAGCAGCAGAAAGGAAGAGTTTGAAGGAAGAGGCTAAACAAGGAGGCTTGTGGGACATTGAGCCGACGCAAGACGACCTTTTCCTTCTGTAAAAAATTATTTGTGGCAGGAATTTCGATCAATACTTCCCGACCATATGATTTGATTTCAGGTATTTTTCGAAGTCTTTCAGGAATTTCTACAATCCTGTGACCCAATCCACTTATTCGTCCCATACAAGTTTCATCCGGATGCAAACTGGAGCCAACCGTAAGTGAATCTCCAACTTTGACCTGCAGGCTCAGACTTTCATGTACATAAGCAATGACGGTGTTCGGATTTTGTTCGTAAAAAGATATAAGGACATTGAAGGAAGGAATGTTCTCTCCGACATGACAATGTATATTTCCAATGAGTCCATTTGAAGGTGCATATACCCGTAGCCGCTCTTGTTGTTGCTGATATAGATCGACTTCTTTTTCCAATTTACCGATTTGCGTTATCGCAGGAATGGAGGCGATTTTTAATTCTTGTTCAAGTCGGTTAATTTCGACATCCAATGGTTCAACCGCCAGGTGCAATTCGTCTTTAAGCGTTTGTACTTTCGCCTGGTAGGGGGTAGATTCTACGGTTGGTGGGTCAAGAGAGGGTACACTTTGAAGATCTTGAAATAAGGAGCGGTTGAAGGTTTGCTCTGATTCCAATATTTTGATTCGAGCTTGAATAGCCCCTATTTTCTCTGCACGTTGAGCGCGTATTCGCTCCAGATTACCTCTGATATCATCTAGGTTCAAACGATCACGGGCTAATAGAATATTGATATCATGGAACAATTCACTCATTTTAAAATCAAGCGCTGACCGAGTTACATCAAGTAATAAGGCTCCTTTGGAAACAAACTGACCCTGACTGACATAAATCCCATGGATGGAACAAGCATGTTCCAGGTTGATCTGCGTCTCCTCATTTTCTGCAACACCAAAAAAACTGGAAGTACTGCTGTTTAAATGGTTAGTAACCACTAACAGAAAAATCAGAACGATCGGAATACTTATGAAGAGAAGATTAATACGTTGCACAGCCAGTCAGAATTAATCGTATTGGTTAATGTACGTATCATTGAATCCAAGTCGCACGTCGTTGATATCAGATAGTTGTTGTAACCTTCGCGTGAGTTGAATGCCCTGCATTTCGTTTTGCAATCGAAGTTCATATCCGTATTCTATCATATCAACTTTTTGTTCCGTAGAGGTTATCCTGTATCGTTTGAGCACATGATCACGGCATAGTTCCCGGATGATGTCATGCGCATTTTCGAGTTGAGTTGAGTCTGCCAAAAGATTGAATCGGAGTTGGCCTAACAGGTTGTTTTTATGACCATACGGTGTCCATCGCAGGAAAAAGGCAATAAGACAAAAAGCTAATGTGCCAATAATAGCATTGACGAAACTGTTGACACCACAAGCTATGCCTACAGCCATTGAAGCGAAAATAAAAGCGACATTTCTTGGATTGGTGATATTGATTCGAAAGCGTAGGATGGCAAGAGCCCCAAAGATTCCAAATCCCCGGGCCATACTGTCACCAATCGATTCCATGATAGTGGCCGTAACGATCGCCATCAGGATCAGGGATTGTATAAAATGATCGGGCGGCACGACATCTCGAGAGGATTTCTCATAGGTAAATACAATGAGTGAGGAAAGCAGGAAAGTCAGCAAGACCGCAAAGCCAATCAGGATATATGACTGATTGTCCTGATTGGATACAGATGTGAGAAAATCCATTGGGTAAAAAGCTTGGTCAGGATAACAAGGACAATATTACATTAAATTTACCTTCATCTTGCCAAATATGCGGACAGTAGACTTTGCGGGCCAGGATAAACGGGCTGTGTCGTCCAGGAGATCTTTTTTTTTCTCTTTTATACACAATATTCGGGTTATTGGGGCTGTTAGTATCAATGTATAAAATACTGAGTATGAAGCAAGAATTTACCCAACTACAATTGACAAGACTGGTATATGGTGAGACGACAAGGGCAGAATCTGATATGCTGCTAGAGTTGACTCAGACCGTTCCTCAGATTGCAAAAACCTTTGAAACCCTAAAAAAGGGAAAAGAGGCCTTGGGAAGAGACCGTTTTTCACCATCCGAGATGGTGATCAACCGGATCCTGGGGTACAGCGCCTCATCCGCGCCGGTATCTGCAAGCTAAACGCCTGATCTTTAGATCAATCATGAAAAAGGCCACGACTCAGTCGTGGCCTTTTTTCGTACTCAATCATCATTATTCGGCACAAAAATATTAAAATATTTTACGATGACGAGAAAATAGTCAAAAAATGTCTGTATATTTGTCCCAGACATATGAGCCGAAACGACTATATTTACTAATCCAAAATTCTTTAAAAATGTCATCAGAAAAGGAACGCGACGCCCGGTTGAAAGCCCTCCAACTCACAGTAGATCGCTTAGAAAAAACGTACGGTAAGGGCACCATTATGAAGCTTGGCGACAAACAAGTCGTCGAAGTAGAAGTTATACCATCAGGTTCCGTCTCCCTGGACCTCGCCATCGGTATCGGTGGTTTTCCCAGAGGACGTGTGGTCGAGATCTATGGCCCTGAATCTTCCGGAAAGACTACCCTGGCTATCCACGCCATTGCCGAATGCCAGAAACAAGGCGGTCTCGCTGCCTTTATTGATGCCGAGCATGCCTTTGACCGGTTTTATGCAGAGTCACTGGGTGTAGATTGTGAAAACCTCCTGATCTCCCAACCCGATAACGGAGAGCAAGCCCTAGAAATAGCAGAAAACCTGATCCGTTCAGGTGCTATTGATATAATAGTTATAGACTCAGTAGCCGCTCTTGTTCCCAAAGCAGAAATTGAAGGCGAAATGGGTGACTCTAAAATGGGTCTCCAGGCACGCCTTATGTCTCAGGCGATGCGGAAACTCACCGGTACAATCGGCCGCACAGGCTGCTGCTGCATTTTCATCAACCAGCTCCGTGAAAAGATCGGTGTTATGTTTGGTAACCCGGAGACTACTACCGGAGGTAATGCACTGAAGTTCTATGCCTCTCTTCGTCTTGATATCAGGCGCAATGGTGCAGCACTGAAAGATCGCGATGGCAACATGGTCGGAAACCATGTCAAAGTCAAAGTCGTCAAAAACAAACTTGCGCCTCCTTTCCGGGTGGCAGAATTCGATATCATGTTTGGAGAAGGTATCTCCAAGGTGGGCGAGATCGTTGACCTTGGTTCAGATGCAGACATCATTCAGAAGAGCGGTGCATGGTACAGCTACGAAGGCACTAAGATTGCACAGGGCAGAGATGCCGCTAAGCAATTCTTCCTTGACAATCCTGAGCTAGCTTGGGAGATCGAACAAAAGATCAAAACTAAATTTGCAACTACCCGCCTCGTGAAAACAGAGGAAGAAGTGGAGGTAGGAGAGGATTGACCCCCCCTCATCTGCCCGAGGCATATGATCCCTCCTGAAGGAGGGATGATTTCGTTTCGACTCCGCTGGTTTCGACTCCGCTCAACCACCAGGGTAAAAATTATTTTGAAGAGGATAGATCTTCGGAGATATAAAGATTTTTTGAGTGAGACCTTAAGAAATGGGGCGCAAAGAAATTTGTGCCCCTTTCTTTTTCGTTTGCCTTTGCCGCTGGCTTGGTGTCCTCACCACCAGCTAAGGGCTGAATGCAATTCAGCATCATGCCTTTGCCGCTGACTTGGTGTCCTCACCACCAGTTAAGGGGGAGAGCTTATCTTTACATCCGGTCAATGGCCCGGGCAAGTTGATATACTATGACGATTCAAGATAAATTTCTAGTGATGGCCGTGATGACGGCTTTTTTTGTTTCCTGCAAATCTTCAAAACAAGTATCCTCTTCTGGCGAACTAGATGGCATGCAACATGTCACCTTGGATACCATGATGGTCCAATCTGGTTCCAACGAAGACGATGAAGTACTCCCGCCTTATAAGCCATCCGAAGAGAGAACATGGGACCTGTTACACACATCTCTTGACCTGTCCTTTGACTGGAAAAATGAATCCGTGGTTGGCACAGCCGTCCTCACACTTACACCTGTGTTTTATACGCAGACTTCTTTACAACTTGATGCTATAAATTTTGACATTCGACGGATAGCTATCGATGGCGCACAAGTCACAAATTTCAAGAATACGGATGATGGAATAATCATACCTCTGGTGCAGGCCTTTAAAAAAGATCAACGACTCAAAGTAGAGATAGCCTACACAGCTCATCCCAGTGAGTCTGGAAAAATGTCCAGTGCGGCGATCACAAGCGATAAAGGATTATTTTTTATTGACCCGCAGGATACCATTCCGGGATTACCGATGCAGATATGGACACAGGGTGAAACCACGAATAGTAGCCGTTGGTATCCAACATTGGATCAACCGAATGAACGGGGCACACAAGACATAAGCCTGACTGTACCAGATTCGATGATGACTTTGTCAAATGGGTTGTTGGTTTCTTCAACATCATTACCGGGAAACATGCGACGTGATCTATGGAAACTGGACCTGCCCCATGCTCCATACCTGGCTATGGTAGCGGTAGGCCAGTGGGACAAGGTCACTGACTATTGGCGAGGTAGACCGGTCGATTATTATGTCGACCTCGGTTACGGTCCTTCCGCCCGGGCGATTTTTGCGAATACACCTGAGATGATTGAGTTTTTCTCAGGAAAGCTTGGATACGAATTCGTTTGGCCAAAATATGCACAGATCATCGTCAAAAACTTTGTATCAGGTGCAATGGAGAACACAACAGCTGTAGTCTTTGGTGATTTCATCCAGTTTCATAAAGATGAAATCATACAGGATGGGGCAAACGACTATATCATAGCGCATGAATTGTTTCATCACTGGTTTGGAAATCTGGTCACCTGTGAATCATGGGCTAATCTTACCCTCAACGAAGGTTTTGCCAACTACGCCGAATACCTGTGGCAGGAATACAAATATGACCGCGATCGCGCTGATATCTCAAGGCTCAATGAACTGAGTGGATATTTCGATCAGGCCGCATATGCTTCTCATCCATTGATCCATTACCATTATGGCGATGAAGGAGAAATGTTTGATGCCCATAGCTATAACAAAGGTGGACTTGTCTTGCATATGCTCCGTGATCTAGTTGGAGATGAGGCCTTTTTTGCTTCATTGCAGGCGTATCTGAAGGAGCATGCTTTCAAATCTGCAGAAGTGGATGATCTGCGCCAGGCTTTTGAAGAAATGACCGGACGTGATTTAAACTGGTTTTTTGATCAATGGTATTTCAGTGTAGGTCATCCGGTATTGGACATTACACATACATATGATGCAGTACAGCAAAAGCTGCGTGTTTCGTTTGAACAGACACAGGTTGATGACGACTTCCGCGAAGTATTTACGCTGCCAATTGAGATTGCCATTTTTCACCAGGATTCATCAATAGAAATTCAACAGGTTCTATTGAATAAAAAGGCACAATCGTTCAGTTTTGATTTGAAAGCAGCGCCTTTAACGGTGGTGATAGATCCAAGGGATATTTTGTTGGCAGTTGTCCACCACGATATTCCAGCTTCCGAGTATCCAATACGTGTTATGTCAGATAACCTTTCTATCAACCATCGACTGTCTGCATACCGGCTAATCGAGGAGCTTGAGCCGGCAGTACTCACTAAACTGATGAGTGACACCTCCTATACCATGCGCGCTATGATGATCAGTTACCTGGCGGATAAGGAAGAAATCGAAAAATTATATGCGTTATCCCTGCGGGACAGCGATCCTGAAATTCAGTTTTATATTCTGGAATCGATAGCTGAATTGGATAAATGGAAGGCCAAAGAAATTGCACTAAGGTTATTAGATTCCACGGACAGGGTACCTATCATTTATTCTGCTCTCAAGGCAGTTGCTGCTGTTGATATTGATGAAGCCATTCACCGGATAGCACATTATCAGGATAATCCATCGCCTGCCATTTATGTAGCGAAGGCATCTATCTATGCGCAAAAGGGAAATATAGTCAAGCTTGATTTTTACACCACCGAAAAAGCAGCAAAGATTGATGAGAATTATCTGGAGGAGTTTATAGGTGCGATGGCGTTGTTCATGTCTGGCGAGCCTGCTGATGTGCAGGATGAGGGCTTAAAAACGATTGATTCTGAATTTTATATCTGGAGTGTACCGGATTGGCAATACAGGAGATTTTACCTGATCACCGGACTTCTAAAGCAGTATGCAGAGGAAAAAGAAAGCGGCTACCAGGCTAAATTGCTGAATACCATAAAGAGTCTCTATAACAAGGAAACCAATGAATACCTGAAAGGTGTGTTGAAGGAAAGTCTTGGCGAACTATTGGACTAGCCCTTCCTTGATGGATAGGGCTACGTGAAAAAGAAATGACTGTACTTCATGATATATTCCTTTAGCTCAGGAAGTAGTTTTTTGCAGGTCTTTAGATCGGCGGTTTCCAGCACATCTATTTTTTCTTTCAAAGGCATAAGGTAGTTGTGCAATTGGTTGTGTGCCTCTCCGGCCATCGTGCATTGCTGAAGAATAGTTTCAAATTTCACATTCAGTGTTTTATGCAATGACCTGAAATCTTCAAGCGTTGGCTGTGCCGGCATATCACCCACGGTCCCCAACATATGCCCCATACCCTGGGTGGTCTCCACATTGGCTTCCCATTTTGCACCATTGTTCAATATTACATTCATCCCTATCGTATGTCCATCCCGAGCAGTATATTTTTTGGGTGCTTCGGTGGATTCGCTACCTTTTTCACCTTTGTTTTCTGTAGCATTTTGGCAACTGAAGAGCAAAGCAAAAGTACCTGCACATAGGATGATCAACATTTTATTTGACATAGGGAAATGTTAAATCAGGTTAGACCATTAATTGTTTATAAAGGTATTTCATATTGACAGTTTTCACAGACGAAGGCGGGGTATAAATAACATCTATCTCCTGCTTCCTGCTTCCTGCTTCCTGCTTCCTGCCTCCTATCTCCTGCCTCCTGCCTCCTGCTTCCTGCTTCCTGTTTCCTGCCTCCTGCTTCCTGCTTCCTGTTTCCTGTTTCCTGCTTCCTGTTTCCTGCCTCCTGTTTCCTGCCTCCTGCTTCCTGTTTCCTGCCTCCTATCTCCTGCCTCCTGCCTCCTGCCTCCTGCTTCCTGTTTCCTGCCTCCTGCCTCCTGCTTCCTGCTTCCTGTTTCCTGCCTCCTATCTCCTAACTTTTCTAATTCATTAACTCCTTCTCCATTTGAGCTGCTTTGGGAAAGAGGATATTGTTTTCAAGGTGGATGTGCAGGTGAAGATCATTTTCGAATTCCTGAAGCAGCGCAAAGGTTACTTTAAAGGTATTGCACGCATCGGCAGGTGCTTGATAGTGATCTGTAAGGAGTTCAATTTTTTTAAATCTTTCTCCCTCTTGGTCATGTTCGTGCATCATCATCTTTATGGGGGCATTCAGCATACCTCGTGTAAAGAGATGATTTGGATCGGTACCAGAAGTCACTGTTGCGATTTGCCTGATGCGAGGGAACAGGATTTGTTCTTCCTTTTGCATATGCAAGGCAAGTTCAGTAGCTGACGCGTTGAACAGCTTGTTTATTTCAAGAAGTTCCGGATGACGACCACCATGTTTTTGACATAGTTTGTCCAGATGGCTTAGGATGACAGGTGTTTTCTCCCGCACATACCGGTGATGCGTTTCTTCAATAAAGTCTGATAGGATTGTAGCGTTCCATGACTGATAATCTACAGGCTGGTTTTTTTCTGAGGCAAAAAGGATTTTAAGCTCACGCATGACATCCTCTGTCATGAGGTTTTGCAGCGTGCAAGCGGCATCAACCGAAATATTGCCTTTGCAACAGAAGTCGATGCCGTATTTCTGGAAAACGGCGGCTGCCCTATAGTCTTCAGCAACTAACTCGCCTACTTTCTTTTCATAGATAAATTCCATTGGATTTATGTTTAAGTTTTTAGAGATGGGTGGTTTGATAACCCCTTATTGTTTGAGAAATGTAAGCCCTGTTTCAAGTCCATGAGACAGATCATAGATCGAAGTATTGTTTAGCATAGACTTCAGCTGGCTGCGAATTTTTTCATAACTGATATGGGCGGGGCATGGATGAGATTCCGTGCAGGCGGAAAGCCCCATGACACAGCCATGGAATAGGTTATCACCGTCGATAGCAGAGATGATATGGGCCAGAGTGATTCCACGGAGTTTTTCCTTTTCGATTTCAAACCCTCCGGTAGCTCCTTTTACCGAATTTATAATGGCATGATGGACAAGCTGCTGCAGGATCTTAGCGGTAAATGCTTCGGGCGAATCAATTTTTCCGGCTATGGTTCTCAAGCTTACCCGCTTGTCATCAAGCGAGTTCATGGCTATATATAAAGTCGCCCTGATGCCGTATTCACACGCTTTAGAGAACATGATTTGATAATTAACAGGCCAAAGATAGGGGAAATATTTTAATAAGGACAAAAATGTCCTAAATAAATTATTTTTAGAAACAATCATCTATGGAGCATCATAATGGAACTCTATTGAGCCGAAAAGCATATGAATTCCAATTTGCAAAACGTCCTATATTATTATTTGAGTTTCCATTTTTTAGGATTGTTGTTTATATACATTGAAATTCGATGATAGGACCATTTGTTACGAATAATATGATCATGAAATCCTCGCTGCCAGATCTTTTCACCGGGTGTATTTCTAAGCGTATTGATTTGACTAGTAACAGTACCCATAAATCCTCGCAGAATGGCGCCTAGTGTTTGTGAGGGTGATTTAAAGTATGGGTTTCTTACAATTTGTGTATTGGGCGTTTTGCAGCCGCCCGAAATAACAAGGTCATCAAGCCGGGGTGGTTTCAAAACACCCCCGACCTGATGACCACAAATTATTGCTGTCTCGGGCGTTTTGCAACCGCCCGTATTTATCGTTTTGCTCTCGCCCGTATTTATCGTTTTGCTCTCGC
>JAWXAW010000186.1:0-4462 GCA_034439675.1 Saprospiraceae bacterium
CCCTACAAATTACTACTCCCCTACAAATTATTACACCCCTACTAATTAATACTTCCCTACAACCGGCATCATGCGCAACAATGCAATCTGTGTTCAAATATGTTATCTTTTGGCTCTAATTGCTGAAGAAGGATTAATCGGGTCCTCATCCATATCGTAAAGTAATGACAATGAAAAATCTCTATGTTCTCCTCGTCGGAATCAATGACTATGCTGCTCCGTTACCTAAGCTCAAGGGTTGCATCAAGGATATCGACCTGATAGAAGCCTACCTCCACGAGTTTTGTGCCAGTGAGTATCATCTGAAAATCAGGAGACTGGAAAACGCATCAGCGACCTATGCAAATATCAAAAATGGTTTCAGGGAGCATCTGGCCGCTGCCGGGTCTTCCGATATTGCCTGGTTTCATTTCAGCGGACACGGATCTGAAGAAAAAGCAGCTCCGGAATTCCTTGCCTTGCAACCTAATGGCAAAGATCAGACACTCATCTGTATAGACAGCGGTATAGGTGGTGTCCCACACCTCGCTGACAAAGAACTTGCGGTTTTGTTGCATGAAGTTGCCACAAGAGATCAGACCGGACCCCCGCACATCGTAGTTTCACTTGATTGCTGCCACAGTGGTTCCGGAACGAGAGATGCTGGTGAGGATATCATGTGGTCTACAAGGGCAGCACCAACTAGTGGCCAATCCAGGACACTTGATTCTTATGCAGATGGATATTACGCCAAACAAAAAAGTCTCGAAGTCCCTTCTGCCAGGCATGTACTTTTATCAGCCTGTAAAAGTGTACAGACTGCCGGTGATATGCCGCAAGGAGGTGCATTTACCACCGGATTGATCAAAGCGCTTCGCACAGCCAAAGGAAATCTCAGCTATACAGATCTGTTTCTCAGAGCCCGGTCTTCTGTGCAGTCTGTGCGTGACAATCAAACACCTCAATTTGATACCATCAAAAATTTTGACCCGTATACCCGATTTCTCGAAGGTTCTCCCGCAGGAGAGCGCGATCTGTATGAGGTGATCAAGCAAGACGGCAACTGGTACGTTAGGTGTGGTGCCATCCATGGGTTACCCACCAACCCATCTACTCCGATTGAATTTGATGTGTATACAGCTCCGCCTGAAAAGGTATTGAAAGGCTCAGCAAAAATCAAATCTGTAGGCGCGCAGTTGAGCCCCATTGAAGTGGATGGAGATATCGGTGGGGTGGTCAATTTTTTCAAGGCACTCACCAGTGAAGAAATAGCCTATCGCGCTGCTCTGCGTCATCTTCCTACACCGCCTGAACTTGCATCATTGTCAGGTGATGCGGGTTTGATCCAGGTAATGCTAGGGGATGAAAAACTAAAACCAAAAAATATTGCCTGGGCCCAGGCAGGGGAGCGTGCTACCCTTGAAGTAAAACTGGATACGGCAGGTATCACTGTCATGGACCTTGAACAGCATAGAAAAGCGTTTGTCACAGATGGAAGTACTGCTGATCATATCACCACAGTCATGGATGCACTTGATAAAATAGTCGATTGGCGCCGCTTTGTGGAATTGCAGAATACCAATGCCGCTTCCAAAGTCAAGGGCATGGTGAAGTATGAACTTCTGGAAGATAATAGCGCCGGTGATGTCAAACGGCACAGTGCTTCATCTGTCCGGATCTTTGCTTCCAGCGAGAACATCGCTAACCACATTCCTTCATTTATGCCCGTGGTGCATGTCAGCAATATTCAACAGCCGCTCTACTTCTATTTGTTTTTTGTGGCTTTTGATTATTCGATTTCTTGTCCCGGAGGGGAAGTCGTGTACAGACCATCAGAGCATGCAGACAAATCGCATATTGAAATCCCTTTATGGCAGGAAAAATTGGGGTGGGGCCCGGCTCCTAACAACGTCGAAGACACATGCCATTTTAAACTGCTGGTGACTACAGAGTCCTTAGATCTTCAACAATTTTTACAGAGTGGACTGGGCACGCACCGGAATATCCTCGGAGCGCCTACGCCTCAGAAGGTATTTAATGATTGGGCTGCATTTGATATAGCGGTGACGATGGTCCGGCAAGACAATGCGCTTTCAGCATCAGGCGATCTCTCACTTGCCGATGGCAATGTCACCATAAAGGCACATCCGGGCATGACTGCTTCAGTTAGTATAGGACATGCAGAGGCGAATGCGAGGAGTTCAGGGCCGGTGAACGCATTTTCCCGATTGCAGCAAAGTGATAACGTACAGTTGGTAGACTTCAGTCCCAGCAGGAGCTTGCAAAGCCAGAATGTCATTGAGATCAATGATATCAAACTCGAAAGTGAAAATATGCTTGATCAGCAACCGCTTGAGATAAGCTTTCGCCATATTGCTGATGCCAATGAGCTTGTGCTGCCTGTTGCATTTGATGGACATCATTTCCGTGTCATAGGGGATGCGGTTTCTGATGAGGAGGGAACGCATATCCGTATCCGGGAGATACCGGACAGCAGCAATGCAGATGGCTCCGGAGAGCGAAGTCTATTCAAGACGTTGAAAATGACGTTGTGCAAAGTAGCACTGGGTCAGCAAGAGGTCAATCAACTCAGGTATGTGCAGAAGATGGACGATGGATCCATTGTCCTACAACGTGAGAGCCTTGGGATTAAAATAGGGAAAGCAAAAAAGGTATTGCTTATTCTTCATGGTTTGGCTGGTGATGGACTGCCTATGGTCAAGGCAATACATGACAATCTGCCTGCGGCTGCTACTGAGGGCTATGATCTGATCTTGGTGTATGATTACGAAAGCCTCAATACACCTCTGGATGAAACGGCAAAAATGTTAAAGACGACACTTTCGGATTTTGGATTTGGGCAGGATGAAAAGCGTATGACGATCATCAGTCATTCACTTGGTGGCCTCATCGCCAGATGGATGATCGAGCAGGAAGGAGGAAGTACCTTTGTGGATCACTGTATTCTGGTTGGTACACCAAACAATGGTTCGATGTATGGTAAAATTGATGGGTATGTCAAGTGGGCACAGACGACACTGGATATTGCCATTAATTTTATTCCATCCTTCGTTCCGTTTTCGGGCGTCCTCCTCAAATTTCTCAAGGCAGCATCGGAACTTGGCGGATCGATCGCGCAGATTGATCCTGATGCTGACTTCATCAATAAACTCAATAGTAGCAAGGATCCAGGAACACGGTATACCGTTGTATCCGGTGATGCTGCAGGAATGGATTTATCGGCAGCCGGATATGATGGGTTTTTTGAAAAAGCCAAACTACGTCTGGGCAACATGATGAACAGCAACGAGCCAAATGATCTTTTTGCACCCGTGCGAAGCCTGCAATGTAAGGAGTTGTGGGAAGGAAGGAATGCGGCAAATTCGATATTGGATCCGTTGACGAATCATCATTTTGGATATTTCGTAACGCAGAGCGGAACAAGGGATACGCATACTGTCTGGAAAGTGCTCTCGGAGCAACTCTAAGCGCACTAATAAAAAAAGAGGCCAGAATTCCGGCCTCTTTTTTTATTAGTTGGTTTTATTCAATTACTCACCGCCACCCTGGGCTTTGCCTCTGTCACTGCCAGGTATGCCAGATGCATAGGCTACTATAATGCCAAGGATAATGAACTTGACAAGTGAATAGGCCATATCCATCAGGGCCTCGTTTAATGTCATCATGGTCGTCAAAGCGTACCACATGAAACCCATAGCCACAGAAACGAGCAGTGTGGTCCAGAGGCCGAAATTCAAGCCTTCATTGACCTTAGAGCCCCCACCAGCAGCTTTTGAATAGATGGTTACAAAGGCTACAGCAAAAATGATGTAACTGATCACCAGCCACATCATGTCAGGAGCTGGCTGTCCGGCAGCATCCAGACGTGCAGTGGGCATGTCCATGCTGTCTTTCATAAGCATACCATAGTATACCCAATCAATCAGGAAAAGAAATACGGTAGCGACTACCGAGGCAATAGCAAGTTTTTGGATCTTCATTTTGTTTAGATATTAAAGAAGTGAATAAATACGAGATGCTTATCTCTCTGACCTGCTTTATATGCATGGGACTGCAAACGGGAAACAAAATAAAACCTGGGAGGTCATTTGTAATGAAGAGACTCTTAAATGTAGGAAAATATTTGAACAAACCAAATGTATAGGGCGGAATTTGAAACGCTTAGGTAGAGGTTTAATATTTTGAACCCGTACCTAAGCCCTCAGTTTCGCGGTGAGGATATGGATCATGGGTTATTTCAATACCTTTGGATATGACATCCCACGATCCATTGCATGGCCGATAAAGAAGTAAGGAAGCTAGCTGCCGTAATGTTTACGGACATTGAGGGCTATACGGCTTTTGTTCAGAAGGACGAGGCTGCAGCGCTTAAGAAGGTGGCTATCCACCGCCAGTACCTGGAACAGTATACGGCTGAATATAATGGCAGGGTCATCGCCTTTTACGGTGATGGCAGCCTGAG
>JAWXAW010000187.1:0-10078 GCA_034439675.1 Saprospiraceae bacterium
GGCTTGCTATTTGATCTCTAAGGTAAAAAATAATTTTAAAGATATACTTGTCCTTATTTACCGGATTCTTATCTTTGCATATGTATAAATCCCTTGATGATGCACATCGAAAAAATCGAAAATTCAGGTCAGGTCAGGTTGTTTAACAGCCGGTATCTGGAAGTGCTAACTAAAGCGCATCCACTCCTTTTATGGAGCATGTATCTACCGCTCATCATCTACATATTGTACTACAGTAATACGTCGCTTGATTTTTCCATCCTCAAGGTATTATTGCTTTTTGCAGGCGGGGTATTATTCTGGACCTTCTTTGAATATATCGCACACGGGTTTATTTTCCATTTAGCAACCAAAAGTGAACGCGGACAGAAAATCGTCTATATTTTCCATGGCAATCACCATCATTATCCACGAGACAAGACCCGGTTATTTGTGCCCCCATTGCCGAGTATCCTGATTTCAGGTACTATTTTTGGCTTGATGTATCTTTTGATGCAACTCAATGCTTTTGCATTCTTTCCCTTTTTAAGCTTGGCTACCTGATGTATGGTACGATCCACTATGCCATTCATGCATGGCGACCTCCTTTCAGTTGGGCCAGAAGCCAATGGCGTAATCATCACCTGCATCATTATCAAAACGAACACAGGGGATTCGGTGTCAGCTCTACACTCTGGGATCATGTCTTCGGCACCATGTTTGATCTCAAAAATATCAAAGAGGATAAAAAGAAGGTAAAGGAGTTGATTTATTGAGGCGTGAGTGTATAAAATATTCGCTTCGCGAATATTTTATACACTCACCATTTTCGTCAAAACACAACCAATCTTTTGACTGCTTGAGATCCTTCTCCAACGATAAGGATAAAGTAGATGCCTGCAGGCAACTCCTTACCCAATGCTATGTGATTTCCTTCTAAATGGCCGGATGCCACCAGGCTTGCCATCGAAGTAAAAAGAGTGAATGTAAATTGTTTGTCTTCCGGAAGATTTCGCAATGTTAACGTGTGACATGAATAGCAAGGATTTGGAAATATCTCCAGCCAGGAAGTTGATGAACTGATTGATGCTGATGACACAGCCATGCAATCATAGTCGTATTCCAATGCCCCGACATTAGTGAGTGCTGGCTGTCTATTTGCATAACCATAATCATCCGATAATAAAAAAGGAAAAGACGGAGGCCTGCTATAGACCCAATCCATATTTTCAAGACATGGCGTGATAGAACTCAGTGAATCCGTGAGTAACCAAGTAGTGCCTGAAAGGTTTGGCCTTACGATGTCATCTGGTCCTTTATATGGATGATCCTCTACCCACAGATTTCCATCAAACGTGATATCCTTTGGACCTGGATGCAAAGGATGAAAGATCATATTGACAGGCTTAAGACTAGCATAGGTTTCGTTGTCGTAGGTGAAAATATTATTCGTGATCCGGACATTCTGCAGATAGCTGTAATTACTGTTGAAGAGGAAATTATACGCCGGAAAAAAAACATTTACAAATCCCGTGGGCGATACACCTGGCATGCCCAGGGTGCCCATAAAGGTATTGTTGAATATAAATACATTGCGGATGCAATTGATCCCGGCAATAGCAGTTGCGCCTTCCCAAAATCCGATGGCATTACCGGTGTTCTGAAAGATGTTGTTATAGACAAACAAGCTGTCCACATTGAGAAAGGTCTCCTCCGGAAAACTGCAATGCGTTGCACATCCTTCAAACACCGGAAAGTTACCTTCATCGCAGGAACCTTCATTGGCGATCAGTATGCCTCCACTAGCCCAGATGGCATCTGTATCTGCGGGACAATTTCTCCAGTATTCAGGTCCGATGCCAGGTGTATTATAGATCAGGTTGTGATGCACGGTTATCCGCGCTGAATTTTCATTGTAAAAATTGAGTCCGTTATCATGCAGTTTATTGCGGTATGCCTGTCCATTTCGGCTATTCTGAAAATTGAGCCCCTCCCCTCGCGTAAAGGCGATCTCGCTATCATGAATGGTGCACTCCGTACTGTTATAAAATTTAATGCCGCTTGGCCACTGGCATGGTGAGGTCAAATCATCACTTCCCGGCCTGCTGGAATACAGTGAATTGCATGCCCGCAGCAGGATCGTATCCACATCGCGCAATAACATGGAGAAAGACCCAACACTGTCTACCGTGATATCATCGATCAGCACATGATGCTGTCTACCGTCCGGGCTATTACGCCCTAAAAGTATACCAATACCCGTAGTATACTGCAATCGAAGATGTCGAATAAAAATGTGGCTGCCGGATAGCTGCAACAAATGTCCTGTGGCAAATTCATCCACGGTACCACCGATGGTGACTTTGCCTATCCCTTCGATACTGATGTTTTTGAAGACTTCCCCATTCTGCCAGGTATTGACAAACTGATGGAATCCACCGGATGTGCTATAATGACCTTCTTTTAGCATGATCAGGCCATAAGCATTGCCACCATTGATGTCCGGCGTACCAAAAGGCAATTTTTGAACAGCGACATCAAAAGATCTTACAGGTTGAGAAAACGTGCCAGGCGCGTCATCGTTGCCTTGAGGATCCATGTATACGGTATCGGTAATTGTATAAGGACCTTGATTGACAACAGGCTCGGCAATATTAAATTGGGCAATCAAATCAACCTGTAGAAACAAAAAGGAAAGCAGTAGAATGATGTATCGCATGTAGAAAAGGTCTTTGCAGTAAGGCCAAAGATAGATTTCTTACAATCAGTGAGTGCGTGAGACGTGTCGAAGCGTAGCGCAGATCCCGCCATCTTGTAATGATGCGGCGGGAAGGTGTGAGACGTGAGTGCACCTAAACATGTATCTAAACCGAAGCGCCTTCGCCTGGATGGGTTTTTATATCGGGGAAGCGTTTTCGCTTTTATCGCCTTTTTCGGTTAGGCACAGGTAAAAGAAAAGGGAGGCTTTTAGACCTCCCTTACTTTTCGTGACATTGACTGCCACTAAAACCCCAAAAAACCGAGTGTAATATAAGCAAATCGCTGATTTCTTGCAAAAGTTTTTTTTGTAGAAATACTACTACAAAAAGGGGCCCTTTCACCTTATATTTGATATCTCAAATAAGATAATGCCCCAAAAGACATGATTTCGCTAAACTATTCAGTCAAAAGAGACATTATAAGTGAGATTCAGTCGTTAATACCTTTATTTTGGACTTTTATATCATCATTTCCTGGTCATTCAGGAAGCACAAAAAGTATGGATTTATATGCAAACCTTGAAATTTGTTTCCCCCGATCAAAAACAACATCTCTTTGCTGACGCCGTACGTAAGAACGTAAATGACTACTTCAAAGAAAAAGGGATTTCCACAAAAGGAAATTATTCCCTAATCCTGCAGACAGTGATTATGCTGTC
Source organism: Saprospiraceae bacterium (assembly GCA_034439675.1). Taxonomy (GTDB): domain Bacteria; phylum Bacteroidota; class Bacteroidia; order Chitinophagales; family Saprospiraceae; genus Opimibacter. The sequence continues at coordinate 3,398 of JAWXAW010000187.1, forward strand.
TATTTATATCACTCCGTTTATCCTCCTGCTGACAGTATCGATGAGCATGTGGGTGGCTATCGTACTGACGATCGTCATGGGGATCGGTACAGCGGGAATCGGCATGGCGGTCATGCATGGCGCTGCCCATGGATCCTATTCAGACAAAGCCTGGATCAACAATATGTTTGCGTCAACGATGTATGCTTTGGGTGGCAATGTATTCAACTGGAAGATCCAGCATAATGTCTTGCACCATACCTATACCAATATCAATGAGTATGATCAGGATATCGCATCCAAAGGGCCTATAAGGCTTTCGGACCACGCACCTATCCGGAAGATTCATCGCTATCAATATATCCATGCCTTCTTTTTCTATGGACTGATGACGATGTTTAAAGTCATCAAGGATTTTACCCAGATGGCCGAATTTAACCGGGATGGGTATGCACGCCAATACCAAACGAATCCAACGGCTGTATATCTTAAAATGGTAGCCGTCAAGATCATATACTTTGCTGTCATCATTGGTCTTCCGATATTACTTACGCCATTCACCTGGTGGCAGGTGTTGATCGGCTTTGCGATTATGCATTGGACGACCGGCCTGATCTTGGGTACGGTGTTTCAGCTTGCGCATGTGGTAGAAGGATTAGATCAGCCATTACCTGATAAGAGTGGTGTGATCGATAGTGACTGGGCTGTTCATGAGTTACATACGACATCTGATTTTGCCAGAAATAACCTCTTCCTCAACTGGTATGTCGGTGGACTTAACTTCCAGATTGAGCACCACCTTTTCCCCCACATTTGCCACATCCACTATCGCAAAATAGCACCGATCGTTGAGAAGACTGCCCGAGAACATGGACTGACCTATAATCTCAAACCCACATTCTTTGCAGCCCTCAAATCGCACGTCCGGAGGCTCAAGGAACTGGGTAGACCTGTTGCGCGTGTAGCAGCGTGAAATCCAGCTGGTTAGATAGCTAATCTAGATACCAGCTAAAACGGAATTTTAACATCGGTAAATCTAAACTATTTACCTTCTTAAACGTTTTCTATTCTACCTCTAAACTACTGATATAAAACAGATTATCATCTAATTTCCAAAATCAATCACCTGTTTTGTATTTTGCCCCCTCTAAAACCTGACCCGTATATCCTTTTAAAACAAAGTATGAGAACATTAAAATTCGCAACTTCCGATAAAAACCAACATCATTTTGCTGCTGCAGTTCGTAAAAATGTAAACGACTACTTCAGGGAGAAGGGCATCTCTCAGACAGCCAATTTTGCCATGGTATTGCAGACTCTGGTTATGCTTTCTATCTACATCGTGCCATTCACCCTGATCCTGACTATACCGATGAATATCTGGTTAGCGCTTGGCCTAGTGATTGTGATGGGACTTGGGACAGCAGGTATTGGTATGAGTGTCATGCATGATGCCGTGCATGGTTCCTATTCCAGAAAGGAGTGGGTCAACAAAATGTTTGGCAGCACCATGTACCTCTTGGGGAGCAACGTTTTCAATTGGAAAGTGCAACACAACATCCTGCACCATACCAATACGAACATTGATGGTTTTGATGGCGACATCGACTCCAAAGGGCCGATTCGACTTTCGCAAAGTGCCCCTTACAAGAAATTCCACCGTTACCAGCATTTTCATGCCTTCTTCTTTTATGGCCTGATGACACTGTCTAAACTGGTTCAGGATTTTACCCAATTAGCTGAGTATAATAAATCTGGGATCACCCGACAACTGAAAAGGAGCCCGGTAGCAGAATACATCAAGATGGTCGCATTGAAAATTATATACTTGTTCATCTTTATAGGACTGACACTCTTTTTTACTGAGTTCACCTGGTGGCAGGTATTGATTGGGTTTGTGATCATGCATTGGACTGCGGGATTCATCCTCAGCATCATCTTCCAGCTTGCGCATGTTGTAGAAGGTGCAGACCAACCGCTGCCGAATGCGGATGGGATTGTAGAATGTGACTGGGCTGCTCATGAGCTTGCCACCACCTCTAATTTTGGACGCAACAACTGGTTATTGACCTGGTATGTAGGTGGTCTAAATTTTCAGATTGAGCACCACTTGTTTCCACATATCTGTCATGTACATTACAGTGCTATCTCTCCTATTGTAGAGAAAACAGCAAAAGAATTTGGATTGAACTATAATCTAAAACCTCGCTTCAGAGATGCGCTGAAATCGCATATCCGGATGTTGAAGGTGCTGGGCAGACCTCAGCAAACCAATGCGGCGTAAAGAAACAAAGTTTCAAACTTTAGAAAAAAGAAAGAGGCCAATGTCTGATCGACATTGGCCTTTTTTGTTTTCGAGGGCAAGGAATCCCCTCTCCGTTTTTCGAAGGGTTGAAATCATCTCAAACTTTTCGAAGGTTTGAAACCCTTCGCAAGAAGCTCGGTCGTACCTATGGCACTGGATTCCGGCATCTTAATGATACCGGCACTATTTTGCGCAAGGGGATGAAACCATCTCGAATTATGTACCAAAGGATTCCAGCCCAGTGACAAAAAACCTTGAATTAAATTATAAAAACCCCTAATTTTAATAAAATCCTTCACCAATGGGAAGTACATATCACCAGATGTATATCTAGGGTGTTTTTACTGTCAAGTATCGGGCGGCATTAATACATCCTGAATGGAAACACCGCTTATTCAGCGTAATTGGAAACCTAATAAAGGAAACAGGGTGCAAACCCATCATCATCAATGGAGTTCAAGATCATGTCCATTGCTTCTTTGGTTTAAAACCATCTGTGTCTGTTTCAAATGTTATGCAAAACGCGAAAGCTAAATCCTCTAAATGGATCAATGAAAGCAACCTGCTTACCCAAAGGTTTCCATGGCGGATGGATTTGGTGCTTTTTCCTATAGCCAATCAGCAATTGGAAACGTCTTCAGATATATCCAAAACCAGGAAGCTCATCACAAAAAACAGAAATTCAAAGATGAATACATTGGCCTTCTTAAACTGCATCAGATTGAATATGATGAACGTTATCTATTTCAAGAATTGATCTGATGTTGATTCATTATCCAATAATGTTATATGGCGTTGAAACTGACAGCTGTAGTTGTTAAGTGCCGAAGGCAAAACCTCAAGTGCCGAAGGCACGACCAATTCGGAAACACCGGGTTTTAACCCGGTGAAAAAAAGTGGCGGAAGCCAAAACCAGAATCATAGATAATGTAAACTATACATCCCATAATTTGAAATCCGCAGTATCGACTACTTCTGAAACACCTTTACATAATCCACAATCATGTGTTGCGGAAATGCAGTTGAAGCATCAGGGCTACCCGGCCAGTTACCCCCAACGGCTACATTAAAGATGAAGAATTGGTTTTTATTAAATGGATATGCAGCTCCATTGAGCGTAGCAGGTGTGATCGTATGATATACCTCACCATCCAGTAAGAACTCAATGAGGTTATTTTCCCAATTGATAGAGAACACATGAAACTCATCCTGAAACGTAGCCTGTCCATCCAGATACTTCGTACCACTATTGAATTCATGCTCACTTGTATTGGCTCCATAATGGATAGTCCCCAGAATACGGTTTGGCAGGTCACCGGTCAACTCCATGATATCAATTTCACCACAGGCCGGCCAACCTACTGCATCGATATTGGATCCTAGCATCCACAAGGCAGGCCAGATACCTTGCCCTTTGGGTAATGCAGCTCTGATATCTATACGTCCAAATTTAAACTGCTTCTTTCCTTTTGTCACCAACCTGGAAGAGGTATAATCATGATCTCCGAAATTTTGCTGTTTAGCGGTGATGACAAGATGACCATCAACCAGGGAGGTATTGTCTTCGCGGTAATACTCAAGTTCGTTGTTGCCCCATCCACAATTATTGGGGCAACCATCACCGATCTCATACGTCCAGTCAGCCAGGTTAAGGGTCTCTCCATCAAACTCATCTGACCATACCAGATTATAACCTTCATAGGATTCAGGTGACTGATACCCACCGGAAGGAATCACCAATCCTGCTGTGTTGTAATCATCATCCTCAATGGTGATGGTAGAAATGGCTTTTTCCACATAGGTATTCAGCGGATTATAGAGTTGAATCGTGAAGGATTCTCTCGGCTCCCTCACCTCGTCTCCTACGAGATTGATCTCAATAGTCTTCTGGGTTTCACCCGGCGCAAATATTAACTGCCCTGTTGTGAGCAGTTCATAATCAAAGTTTGCATCAGCTGTTTCTGCTACGGCTGAGAAAGTAACGATTGCATTCGTGGTGTTTTCCCCGGTAAGGGTTACGGTCAATTGCATAAGCTGGTCGATATCCCCTTCCTGTACAGTCAGGTCAGTGATCGTCATGACAGGCAATGTAAGCGTAGGAGGTGTGCCATCATCTTCTTCAATACAGCCAGAGTAGGTCATGGACACGAGTACGAAGACTGGTATCATGAAATAGGTCAATGCTTTAATTGGCAGTTGTATAGATCTCATTTCAATAAAAATTTTATCATTTGTTCTTTAAAAAACACATCCATCAAACTTTCGTTCAGCAGTGGATCAAATTTCCGGAGCCAATTGGTGTTTCCTTATTGTGAAGGGACACAATAGCATGTGTCCCTTCACAATTCAATAAGGATCAATTCCAATCCATATTCTCTTCCTTCCAATCGTTTGATTGGTTGTATTCACCTTCTTTTGTTCCAGGACTTTTCCCGGTGTCCCTTTCAATACCTTTCATCATGTATCACTGATATACCCTGACATAATCTATGACCATTTGCTGAGGCCAGATAGCTGTATCGACGCCCATCTTTCCTCCCCAGTTTCCTCCAACGGCTATATTGAGCAACAAATGAAAGTCTAGATCAAATGGCCAGGCATCTGAGCCTTCATGCCGGTTGTAAAACGTATAATACACTTTATCATCAAACAGGAAATCAATTTTATCCGCATTCCAATCAATTCCATAATTGTGAAAGGTGGTACTGATGGTATTAGAGGCGACCCCTTTGGATTGTTGGGTTCCTAACATCCCATTAAACAGGTTAGTGTGGACTGTACCGAATATACTGTCAGGCAAATAACCTACATGTTCCATGATATCAATTTCACCGCTCCCTGGCCACCCTCCATAAACCCAGTCCGTCGGCAGCATCCAGATAGCTGGCCATACACCAATGCCGACGGGTAGTTTAGCGCGAACATCAATACGGCCGTACGTCCAGTCTCCTTTTTTCTTACTGACCAGTCTGGCTGAAGTATATGCATGGTCGCCCATTTTTTCACGATGGGCTTCTATGATCAGGTGTCCATCGGTGACACGGGCATTCTGAAATCGTTGGGATGTGTAATATTGTAGCTCATTATTTCCCCAACCGCAAATCTTAGGGCAACCATCGCCGAGGTCATATCCCCATCGCGTAGAATCAGGCAAGCCATCCTGTGCAAATTCATCCGCCCAAACTAATTTCATTCGTTTGGAATCCTTGCTAAAAGAGGTCAAACTAATCGTCACGAGTGCAATGAATGCCATTCCTGAAGCAGCGAGTAATATCTTTTTGAACAAATGTTTCATAGTGTACTTCCTTTATTGAAGCGTTTTATTGAACCACAAAGACCTGTTCAAACCAGCCCTGGGCCAAAGGCACACCATTTGGATCACGCTGACGTGCGCGTACTATCAATTCCGTTTCTGTGAGGGAGACGATATCAAGCAGATTGTCAGAGTCCCACACACCCATAAACTGGTCATCCGGAATCAGTAATTGATCTCTTCCCCCAATCCCAGTCCCGGCAAGGAAAATAAAATCAACAACCCCTGGATCGTAGGGTATAACTTTATATCCATCCCATGGATCAACGGAAGCACCATTGTTCTTGTTTTGAAAAACAAGGTTTTCAAAAGTGAAGCAATAGCCATCATCATACTGAGCTGCTTGCAAGCCATCAGCAGGAGATGTATACCATGAGAAATCATCATAGGTCGGACCGACTTTGACAGCACCGGGAGCACGGGAAAATGTCCAGCATTTCCCTCCGGGGCCACAATCACCGGTCAGCAGCGCCAACTTAGGATTACACGATTGCGGAGCATCCTTTACAATGATAACCTTTGTAGATGAAGATGGTGTTCCGCTACCATTTGATTTGGAAACGTACAATGTGATCTCAAACTCACCTTTTTTAGCGTACAGCACCGTATCCAGACTTTTCATCGAAGTTTTAGGGGTTCCACCCGGAAGGTTCCAGAACCGTTGAAAACTCCCTTCCGACAAATCCCGAATGACAAACCTGTTGGAATCACCTTGCACCATCTCCACACTAAACGCCGGATCTTCCGGTGTAGGAGGCAATGAAAATTCATCATTGCGTTCCGGTGCACAACCTGCGATGACAAAGCCAGCTATGATGATTATGATGAAAAGGTATCTATACATGTTTGTTACTTTTTGTTAGTTCAATTAACCTGAAGAAATAGTATCTCTGGTTTTGCCCCTACAGGGCAAGTATACACTCTCTCGTTTTTTATGTTACCGACCTATAGCCCCTATGGGGCACTAATACACATTACTCTCCTCACGACTCACAACTCACAACTCATACTTCGACTCCGCTCCGTACAGGCAACACTCACGATTCACAATTAATCACTGACGACTCACAACTCACAACTCATA
>JAWXAW010000188.1:0-21985 GCA_034439675.1 Saprospiraceae bacterium
ACAGAGCAGCCATGAGAAAAGTCCTTTTATTTCTACTCGTACTGGGCGTCATAGGCGCCGGCGTCGGTTACTATATGTATAACAAGCCCGTAGCCAGTCTGGAAAAAAAGAAAGCTGACATAGAAGCTACTTCCGATGAAATCATTACCGCTTACGAGGCGGATGAAAAGGCAGCCGATGGAGTTTACCTAGGTAAAGTAGTCCAGGTGACGGGCAAGGTATCGGCAGTGACGGAGCAAGAAGGAACAAAAAAAATACTACTTGAAACGTCCAATCCTATTGCAATGATCATCTGCGAAATGGAAACAGGAACGGAAACTGGGGATGTGAAAGCCGGTGATGTGGTTAGTGTAAAAGGCATGTGCACAGGGTATCTCAGCGATGTCATCCTGGTACAATCCACCCTTGTGAAAAAATAGAAGAACACACGATAGGAAAGCATACAAACAATAACATTAAAATAAATCTAATGAACATGAAGAATCTGATCGTATTCGCGCTCCTTTTCAGCGTACAAATTGCCATTGGGCAGAAATATTTTTCCAAGACCGGTAAAATATCTTTCTACTCTGAGGCCGCCATGGAAAAAATAGAAGGACATAACACCTCTGCAAGCACAGTGATCGATGCTGCTACCGGAGCCGTGGAATGGGGCGTACTCATCCAGGGCTTTAAATTTGAGAAATCACTGATGCAAGATCACTTTAACGAAAACTATATGGAAAGTTCCATCTATCCAAAGGCAAAATTTAAAGGGAAAATAGATAACCTGGCCACCGTCACTTTTTCTAAAGACGGACAATATAATGTCAATGTCACAGGAACACTAGAAATCCATGGGGTAACCAAAACAGTCACCACACCCGCTGTCATCACGATCAAGGGTGGTATGGTCTCTGCTAAAAGCAAATTTGCCGTAGCCCTTGCAGACTATAAAATAGAGGTTCCAAAGCTCGTCGCAGAAAACATTGCTGAAAAAGTAAATATCGAGATCATCGCGGATTATCAGCTGATGAATCAAATACCATAGAAAAGGGTGAGTTTTTTATTGCAGAACCCCTATTTGTACATAGCTTTGTCCATAGGGGTTCTTTTTATTTGAGCCCCAATCTGTTTACCTACACCAATACTTCTTTTTGAATGAACACATACAAATCAATCGTACTGAGCTTTCTTATAATGCTCAGTCTTAATGCATCAGGGCAGGAAGACGATTTGTTGTCACTGCTGGGTGAAGAAGAGACCGTTAACTATACGACTGCCAGTTTTAAGGCGACGCGGGTCATCAACCTTCATTCCCTTGAAAATATGGCCGGTGGTGAATTGGATATCCGCATTTCACACAGATTTGGCTTTATTAATGGTGGTGTTTATGATTTGTTCGGTCTGGATGAATCCACGATTCGCATTGGCGCTGATTATGGCATCACAGATCGCTTGATGATCGGAGCGGGAAGAAGCAGCTATGAAAAGACCTACGATGGTTTTGTCAAATTCAAACTACTCCGTCAAAGTACCGGGGCGAAAAACACCCCGTTCACGGTAGCGATTATGACATCGGCGGCGGTCAAGACTATCAAGCCATCTGACCCCAACAGGGAAAATTATTTCAGCAATAATTTGTTCTACACGTTTCAGCTGATCATGGGAAGAAAGTTTTCCGAGGCCTTCAGTCTTGAGCTAGTGCCTTCCCTGGTGCACCGCAACCTGGTCGAAACGAGCGCTGAAGAAAACGATGTCCTCGCCCTGGGTGCCGGCGGTCGTATCAAACTGAGCAAACGAGTCTCGCTCAATGCTGAATATATCTATGTATTTCCAAACCAGTTGGCGGAAGGATATCATAACTCAATCAGTGTCGGGTTTGATATCGAAACCGGCGGACACGTATTCCAGCTTCATTTCAGCAACAGTACGTCCATGATTGAGAAAGGATTTATCACGGAGACGGTAGGTCAATGGGGCAAAGGAGAAATTCACCTCGGATTCAATATCTCCCGCGTATTCAACGTGAAATAACCTATTTGCATTTGCCCTCCCGAAGGAGGATGAAAGAGCTGATCACAAATGCCGGCTGAATGACTATTTTTACAAAAAAAATCATGACGCTAAAACAACTGATCAAGCTCGAAAATAAGGCCAACGAGGTCTGGGTCATCAGCCCAACACTTCACTACGACATTGAAAACAAGGATTTTTCTGAACTCGTAAGTGTCAATCTGGGTGAAAGCACGAAGTATAAATACATCGTACCCGCGACGCCCCAGGTTGAAAAAAATCTTCAGTTGTATAAAAAGCGCTACAATGTCACTGAACGGGAGATCGCTAATAATTTTCTGATCCTTCCTCCTTCTGAGTTTAATCCATTCCTTATTGAAATCGCCATATATAATGCCTCTACAGACTGCATAGCCTGTGGTGCTCCCGCTACTGACGATAGTAATGAGGTGATCGTCTTCAAAGCATCTACAGCCAAAGCAATGGCTAAGAGCTTTGTGGAGCTCTGGAAGAAATATATGCGGGTACATCCCTAAACCCTGAAAACAATCCCTTATGAAACTTTTTGATGCATCTATCTATGCAGCCCGCCGCACATCCCTGATGACGGCCATGGGCAAAGGTGTTGCGCTTTTTCCCGGGGCCATAGAGCAAGCGTTCAACTACAAATCCAACACCTATCCATTTCGACAGGACAGTAGCTTTCTTTATTATTTCGGCTTTTCACAGCCCGGTCTTTCAGGAATCATCGATGCAGATAGCGGGAAATCTATCCTGGTGGGCAATGATGCTGATATTGAAGATGTGGTGTGGATGGGCCCGCAGCCAGCGATGAGCGAACGGATACAACAGATCGGAGCGGATGAATATATCAGTCCCGATTCTTTACAAGGATGGTTGAATGGAAAATCAATCCACTACCTGCCTCCATATCATGCTGACAGGATATTTTACCTGGCAGAGCTGCTCAATAAAACGACGGATGAAATAAAAAGCGGGCAATCTATGAAGCTCGTGCGGGCAGTGATCAAGCAGAGATCGCCTAAAGCTTCTGAGGAAATTGACCAGATGGAAGAAGCACTGTATATCACTGCCGCCATTCATACTCAGATCAGAAAATCAATTGCCCCCGGGAAATATGAAGCGCAGATAAGAGGTATAGCCGAGGGTGTTGCTTTTGCCAACCAGGCGCGGCTCGCCTACCAGGCTATATGCACGATACAAGGCCAGACCTTGCATAACAATGATTATCACCGGATGCTTAAAGATGGGGATATGTTGCTGTGCGATATCGGAGCAGAGAATATCATGGGATATGCAGGGGACATAACCAGGAGTTATCCGGTGAGTCCTAAATTTTCATCCATGCAGGCAGAAATTTATGATCTGGTACTGATGGCGGAGATGACATCCATCCAGGAGGTAAAAGCAGGAGTCAGATATCTCGATGTTCACCTGGGTGCTGCGCGTATCATCACAGAAGGACTGAAACAAATCGGGCTTATGAAAGGTGATGTAGATGAGGCCGTAGCGGTAGGTGCTCATGCTTTGTTTTTTCCACACGGACTTGGACACATGATCGGTTTGGATGTGCATGATCTTGAAAATCTCGGAGAGAACGATGTTGGATATGATGATACCGTGCAGCGAAGCCAGCAATTCGGAACGGCATACCTGCGTATGGCCCGCACACTGGAACCTGGATTTGTAATTACGGTGGAGCCAGGCATTTATTTTATTCCTGAACTCATGGACATGTGGCGGCAGGAAAGCAAGTACAAAGATTTTATTTGTTACGACAAACTGGATCCGTATAGAAATTTTACCGGCATTCGGATCGAAGACAATGTACTCGTGACAACGGACGGACCTGTGGTGCTCGGTCCGCCGATTCCAAAAATGCGGAGCGATATAGAACGCTAAGTAAAGACTAAACATAGACTCTGACATACAAATATTGGAGTCTCTTCCTCCGGATAAGCGGTCATATGATTATATAAAGAATGATGCTGTACTATAAGCGGATGTCATACAACATTCAGGTATGAGCTGATTTGAATCTTAATGGAAGTTTTAATAGATCCATTTTTGAAAACAATGTATATCGTGTGCTATATGTTGGTAGTATCACCCTATATATTGTATGCACAGGAAGGGTGCAGCCCTGATTATGTCAGAGTCTTTGGGTCCCTCTTAAAAGACGAGATGGGCTTCAGCCTCGCATCCTCCCTGGACCAGAAATCAGTTTTTGTTGGCGGGATCAGGGGGGACAGTGCAGTTTTATTAAAAGTCAATACGACAGGCGAGATTGAATGGACCAGGGCATTTGATGTAGTGCCTGGCAAACAGGATTTTATCTATAAGGTGTTGGTCGATCAGGATGGGATGATTGGTGTTTCAGGTATTGCCGGAACACAACTAACCGGGGGAACCGTTTTCATTTTCAGATATGATCCGGATAACGATACGATGCTTTGGGCTAAAGAACTGATCAGCACCAGTACGAACTTCAATCTGGGCATAATCGAAAAAGGACCAGGCGGAAATTACCTGGTCACCAATAATCCAAGCTCTCCAAATAATGCTGAACTTGTAGAGCTTGACAAGACCACTGGCGAGGTGGTCACTTCATTTGCCAAGCATTATGACCTGGGATCGTCAGAGTCCATCTATGACATGGTGTACTATACCGATAAGATTTATAGTTCCTGTAGATTTACAGATGGCGGCACGCTGGCAGAGATGAGAAACACATTGCTGAGATTAAATCCTACGGATGGTTCTGTGGAGTGGATGAAACTCGGGCACAAACCTGCATCACAAACTGCCAGACTTTATGGCCTTGATCTGGCTATTGCAGATGATGATATATTTTCTATTTATGTTGGGGATGATAACGGTACCAGTATTAATGTAACTTCCAAAGTATTTATTCAACGAACAAGCCTGAATGGAGACCTTCGCTGGATTAAGCATTATGAACTCCCCGGAGCTAATGACTGGGCAGATGAAATTATCGCATCAGAGGGTGGCCTGGTCATCCTTGCCCGCAACAGGGTAGCTCCCAGCGATTTCCTTTTGTTTAAAATCGATTATCAAGGTGAAGTGCTTTGGGCCAAACAATATGATTATTCACTCAATGATAATACTGTTGCCCTAGGCTCTATACAGTCCCAACTCATCGAAGCAGATGGGCATTATTATTTTACAGCTTTTGCGGAAGAAGGATCAGATACAGATTTAATTCTGGTCAGGACCGACCTGGATGGGAAAATCGGGGATACCTGCGCCGTTTCGACATCAATTGTTATCCCGGTTGTGGAGGTCACCAATCCTGTTTTCTATACCCAAACTCCTGTTGTTTTTGACTTTATTCCACAACTTATTATGCTTTCGGTCACCCCCGGAACTACCACCACACTGCAGAGCAGTACTATATGTGCCACGGAGGAGCCTGTAGAATCTGTAGTGGATACTATTATTTGTCAAGGGCATTCATACGATGGCTATACAACTGATGGATTCTATACAGATACACTTACCAGCTACCTTGGTTGCGACAGTATCCGATCTCTTCAACTTCAGGTTACAGAACAATTGCAATCTTTTCAGGATCGTGTAATCTGCCCGGGACAGCTATATGAAGGGTATTCGCAACCGGGTATGTATATCGACACATTTATTTCATACAGTGGTTGCGACAGCGTGAGAACACTTCTTCTTTTAGTGGCTTTACCTGAATCGTATCAGCAACAAGAAATATGTTCCGGAGGGGAATTTGAAGGGCATACGTTACCAGGTTTATATATAGACACGCTACCTGGGATGGCAAGCGAATGCGATACGATCAGGTATATAACGCTTACCGTTTCACCACCGATAGTGACATCGTTTTCTCATCAGACATGTTATGGTGTTGATTATTTTGGTTATACAGCCATGGGTACGTATACCGATACTTTTTCAAGCGCGGATGGATGTGATAGCATAAGAACAGTTCTGCTGGAAGTGATGCTTCCTGTTGAAACGCTGATCCAGACAACTGTTTGTAATAATGAAACTCCAGGCTTCACGTATCCGGGTACCTATATCGATACGCTAACTTCCATCAATGGATGCGATAGTATCCGCACATTACACCTCCAGGGCTCAGCTGTATATATTCCAAATGTTTTCTCTCCCAACAATGACCTTGTCAATGATGTATTTGAAGTCACACAACATTCAGAGGAGGAAATGGACCTGATTTCTTTTACCATTTTTGACAGATGGGGTAATCAGGTGCATCAGTCATCCACCGGTCCGGTTCAATGGGATGGAAAGGGCAAAAACGGAACATTATTGAACCCGGGTGTTTTCACCTATTTACTGACCTTCAGTTGCGGTGACCAGGAAGTCAAATACGACGGCAGCATCACGCTGGTCCGATAACATTTCAAAAAAGTAATAAACCCTGTAAAAGGATATATGACGATATTGCTTTCTATTTTGAACGGACTAATCACCGAATATGAGACTATTAAACGCCATGTCACCCTTCCTTGGAAAGAAGAAATTTCAAAGGTTTTTTGAAAAACTTCATTTGTTGTCCTTGTATGGTATGAACTATGGACGATCAGGCGATATTGAAACAAGTGGAGAAGAACAGGTGTTCAGCTTGATTAAAAAGCAGTGTGCGGACATATCGAATGGTGTGTTTTTGGATTGTGGTGCCAATATTGGTGAATACGCACAAGGGCTTGCTCCTAATCTTCCGGCAGATGCAAAAATATATGCATTTGAACCCGGTAAAGCACCATACAGCAAGATGGTCGAAAGCACGAAGCATCTCAGCAATATTATAGCCATCAATAAAGGTGTAGGTGACCGGAATGAAACAGTTCCCTTATTTTCCAATACGGTCACGACCAAGCATTCTTCTTTATTTAAAAGAGATATGAGTCATTGGGGAGAGGAGTTTTCACTCAAAGATCCGGAAACAATTGACATAGTACGGCTCGATCATTTCTTATCCGAACACAAGATAACGCACATCCATTTCATGAAGATCGATGTGGAAGGGTACGAGATGAATTGCTTGAAAGGATTAGGAGACTATCTGACACGTGGGGACGTGGACATGATTCAGTTTGAATTTGGTGTTGCTACCATCGATGCTAAAGTTTTCTTCAAGGATTTTTATCATATGCTGAATCCCGAATATGCCATATATCGGATACTCAAAGATGGTTATTACCTAATCGAAAACTATAATGAGGTATTGGAAGTATTCATTACGACCAATTATCTGGTGGTGTCCAGAAAGCTTCAATTAAAAACACCTCTCTAAGCGTAAATCTACCGTTTATACATAAATTAAATAGAGATTTGCCGATGCAAGAGCGGTGCGTTGAGCGGAGTCGAAGAGTTTGCTCCCGCAACCATAAGAAGTTAAATAGAGATTTGCCGTTGCAGGAGTTTGCTCCTGCAACCATGAGAGTTTCAATTGGTAATTTCAATAGGATTATTCTGGGGTATTCCTCTAGTCGCAGGAGCAAACTCCTGCAACGGCTACTGTGTATAAACAGTAGAAGTGTAAATAGGGGATTAATTTGTTGAATAATATCAGGTACGATTCTTTTCTATAAACACTTCAAGGCGCGACAGGATGGTGTCTTTATCGTAAGTATCAGCCAGAAATACTTTCATTCTTGAAAGGGAATCGGATATTGTTTCCGGATGTAAAAAGTGTTGTTGTAATATTCCGGATAGTTCCTCAGCATCTTTATATTTTAAAAGGTATGGCTCAAAGGCAGGGTCAAACTGAAATGCTGAAGGAAAAATACCAATGTTGCCATACTTGATGATCGTCCCTATCGATGCAGTAAATTTCGTCTTCCCATAAATTTCTTCATAGATCTGGGTGATGTTTTTCACCTTAAGCGGAGACAGGATAAAATGAGATTGATACAGGATACGATCAAATATATCCACGGGTACCTCCTTCGCATAATGGAAACACGTAAATCCCGGGGATTGAAGCGCATCTAATCGTGCTGTGATCTGTTGACCATAGGTCCCTGATGAGTTCCCAAGCAAGTATAATTCCACCGGAAGCGGATAGGTGGATGTTTGCTTAAACAATAGTGTAAAAGCCTCCACCAATGGCGCATAATCCTTTTTTCGTTGGTCTGTTGATCCGACGACAGCTATAATAATTTTGTCTTTTGGTTTTTCTATCGTTGCAGGCGCATACGGGAGCAGAGGTAAGGCAAACATCACCCGCTCCGGCGACACCAGTTTTTGGCTCGTTGCAAATGCCGTGATGGATTCAGACAGAAATGTAAACCGCGAAACCTGGGCATTGACTTCTTTTGTATAGTGTACAAAACGGTTGATGATCATTTCTTTCAGCACATAGGAGGCAGCTTTTCGGATATAATACCATCCAAAGGGAATGCGAATGTGGTGGAGGGGGGAAAATTGCTTGAAGGCATTGTGAACACGCAGTACTGTTAGCTTTTCGAAAGGAAGCGAAAGAAATGATTTTGGATTGAGATGAATCGTATCAATGAAAATCAGATCGGCTGTCTGGAGCTGAGCATGGTTTCTACCCAGAAAAGCATGGATGGTCTCCTCTTTCTCTTTGATCACAAAGGTTACTTTTTCATTGTGTGGGTATGGGGCAAGACAGGTATAAATGTACAGATCGCAAAATATCACCAGGTGATGATCTGAGCCGGCCAAGATTCTTGAAAAACCATCAGCGCAATCCCAGTGTTTATCAAATTCAAGCAGGGCAATCTTATACGAAGGCCTTGTCATGACCTTGCAAGCAGGAGACAGGTAAGGTGATGTCTCGATGTCACGGTTGTTTCTCTCAGGGGATATATCGGCTCACCCATCGTCCAGAAATCGCCCGTAAAAGCTTCGTAATAAAGTTGTTTTAGGATGACGCCATGGTTATCGGCAAGCCAGCTATTCACTTCATTTCTGGAATATACCTGGCCGATAAAAGGATGTTGCTGACCATATCCTGCCTGAGGGTGCCGGTATATATCCGCTTGATATGTATGCTCGTTGTATGGAAAGGTTAGAATGATCTGGCCACCCGGGTTTAGCAAGCTGAACATTCCCTTCAGGGCCTCACGATGGAGGGGTATGTGTTCAAGGACACTGATACAGGTGATCATGTCAAATTTCCTTTCAATGCGGGGATTGGTTATATCGTCTGAGTTGATTTTGAAATGCCGGTTGCTGAATCCACTTATCCAGTAGCCAGTGATTTTATCGATAGCCGTAACCTTGATTCCGCAGTTCTGCACCAAGTGAGGAAAAGATGTTTTACCGGTACCGATATCAAGCAGCGTGTCAGGAGATTTCGCGGCTATGCAATGGAACGCAAAAGCGAATTCATTTGCTCGTTCATTCTTGCGTTTTAGCGGATATTTATTTTCTTTATAAAATACCGGTTTTAGTAAAATCTGGATCAATTTTTCATATACCCCGAAGAAGTATTCAATAATGGATTTCATGATAATCGTGTTTGTCCGGATTGACTGCCGGCATTGAACCTGGACAGAAAAATGAGGCGTAAAGCTAGTTAAAAATCCCAGATCTTGCCGGCCTGATTGCCTTTTGCCTATGACGATCAGGACACCTTTTCACCTATCCACGAATGTCCTGATCCCTTATTTCCAGTGCGTGGCCACCAGCTACAAAATGAAGCAGTGTTGGTTTATGTACCTTGCAGGTTCGTCGTTAGCGAATATCTTGGATATTGATAGTTTTGTTTGATACAAACGGATGAATACATGAAGGCCATCATAGCACGGATCAAGAATTTAAATCAGCAACTAAGACAGCGAATATCTTTTTTCTTTCCGGGGTACATTAAAAGATCCTATTTCAGGGAGATCGATGCAGCCATGCTTGCTAAACCATTAAAGATATCCAGAATAGAAAGTGAAATATTGTTCATTGCTGATCTCATTCCGTCAGAGGCAGTGTGCATCGATATTGGTGCAAACAGAGGGGATTATGTATATGCACTTGAGCGAAGTAACAAACCCAAGAGCCTATATGCCCTCGAACCCATTCCGGAGCTGAACCATCAACTAAAAAATCTATTCCCCCACGTTCATGTTTGTCGCGAAGCAGCTTCTGATGAATCTGGGATCAGGCATTTCAATATACCCTATATACAAGAAAGGTATTTTGATACGAGGGGTACTCTTGAACCTTTCCAGGAACAAGGACAAACCTCGACAAGAAGCATTCCTGTAGAAACCATTACCCTCGATGAGTTTATTAAAAAGTACAAAATTCATCAAGTCGACCTCATCAAGATGGACATTGAAGGGCATGAATATGCAGCCCTGAAGGGGGCAACTTCCACACTGGATAATCTTCGACCAGTCTGGATGATAGAGATTGAGCAAAGACATCATCCGGCCTACAGAATCGAAATGATATTTGCGTTTATACAGCAGTATGCCTATCAGGGTTATTTCTTTGATGGATCAAAGCAGACCTTTCAAAAGATAGAGTCGTTTTCAACAGAAGCGTTCCAAAACGTAGCTAACATGAACGATAAGACAAAGTATATCAACAACTTTTTCTTTATTCCCACCGAAAAGGTCGGTGACTATCTGAGCCTTTTCAATACTATATCAAAACGTTTCGGATAGGCAATGACGCTCTATCTGCCGGACTCAACATGTATGCCAAAACAACATATTAAAACCAAATTAGTCGTGACACTCCATTTCCATATGTTTATGCATGGATTAGAAATTGTTTACTTTTTATAAAGCTATCAGTATGAAAAAATATTTAACACTGAGTTGGTTCCTGTTTGCACACCTCTGCCTCATTGCCCAGCCATTCACACGCCAGGACACGCTTCGGGGTAGTATCACGCCGGAACGCGCATGGTGGGATCTCGTCTACTATGACCTGGCTATTGACGTGGATGTGGAGGGTAAATCGCTGAAGGGCACCAATACGATCGACTTTTTTGTGATTATTCCACAGCAGGTGATGCAGATAGATCTACAGGAACCACTGGCGATAACCCATGTGGATTATAAGGGACAAAAACTCTCCTATATAAGAGAAGGGAATGTATATCATATCAGGTTTCCGTATCCCCTGGTGGCCGGTGAGCGGGATAAGATTACTATTCAGTATGAAGGTATTCCTGTGGTGGCGGTTCGCCCTCCGTGGGATGGAGGACTCACCTGGTCGAAAGACAATAACGGCAACCCCTTTGTGGCCACCTCCTGCCAGGGCCTTGGCGCCAGTGTATGGTGGCCGTGCAAGGATCACATGTATGATGAGCCGGACAGTATGCTGATTCGCATCACGGCACCACCATCATTGACGGATGTTTCGAATGGAAGGTTGAGACATGTCGATTATCTGTCGGATGGTCGTAAGACCTTCCATTGGTTTGTATCCAACCCGATCAACAATTATGGTGTCAATATCAACATAGGCCGTTATACACATTGGACAGATACCATTCATGGGGAGAAGGGCGTTTTGGATATGGACTTTTATGTCCTGCAGGATAATTATGATAAAGCCAGAGAACATTTCAAGGATGCTCATCGGACGATAAAGGCGTTCGAATATTGGTTTGGTCCATATCCCTTTTATGAAGACGGGTACAAATTGGTGGAAGCACCCTACCTGGGCATGGAACACCAGAGTAGTGTGACGTATGGTAACAAATATCAAATGGGATATTTAGGACGCGACTTATCTGCTACAGGGTGGGGACTAAAGTTTGACTTTATCATCGTGCATGAATCAGCGCATGAATGGTGGGCCAACAGTATCACGTACAAAGACATCGCTGACATGTGGATTCATGAATCCTTTGCCAACTATGCCGAAAGCCTCTATCTCGATTATCATTTCGGCCAGCAGGCTGCGAGTGATTATGTCATAGGTACCCGTCTCACCATTCATAACGATAAGCCAATCATAGGATCCTATAATGTCAATCAGGAAGGATCTGGCGACATGTATCCTAAAGGGGGCAATATGCTGCATACCCTGCGTACCTGGCTTGGGGATGATGAAAAATGGAGAAGCGTATTGCGGGGCCTTCAGCGCGATTTTTATCACCAGACCGTGACCACCGAGCAGATTGAAAATTATATCGCCAACCAAACAGGCAAAGACCTGAAAGCCTTTTTTAATCAATATCTGCGGGATATCCGGATCCCGGTCGTCGAATACGAAATGAAAGGAAAAAAACTAAACTACCGGTATACGAAGATTGTAGATGGATTCAATATGCCACTCGAGGTGAGGATCAACAGTGGAGATAAAATCATCCTCAAGCCAACCGCTCAGTGGCAGGAACTCAAGATGGAAAATCCGGTCAAGTCATTTTCTGTTGATCCGGATTACTACGTCCTCTACAAGAAGGTAGACTAACCATTTATCATTTAACGCTTACCAATTACCAATTACCGTTTACCTTTCCAACAATCCGGGCCCTGATCCTTCGACCACAGGCCCTGGAACGAGACAAAACGTCCATATTCTAATGACCTGTTTTTTCCAAAGGTGTTGTATTTCTTTACATAGAGGCTGCTATTAAAATGAAGAAAACGTTTACACCTGAAATTACACCGGAACAGTATCTCCGGTTGATATCGGACCGCTTTGTCAAGGCCGGCGACCCGCTTCGGGCGGAGCAGCAAAGTGCCTATATGAAACATAAATTTGAATTCTACGGCTTAGGGGCACCGCAATGGATGTCAATGGCCAAGGACATTTTTGCCACCCATGGAATGTATACAAGAAAGCAGCTCGGGCAGTTTGTCCGTTTGTGTTATGAGCAGGAGTATCGGGAGATCCAGTATGTTGGACTCGATATGATGCAGCGGATGTTGTCTCTTCAGAACAAGTCATGGATACGTGTGCTTGAAAAATGCATTACCACAAATGCGTGGTGGGATTCTGTTGACTGGCTTGCCAAGCTTGTGGGGATGCACTTCAAACGATTTCCGGAACTTCAGCATACATATGCCTACAAATGGATTGCATCAGACCATGTGTGGCTTCAACGTGTGGCGATCATTCATCAACTCATGTACAAAGAAGCCACAGACGAAAAACTATTGTTTGACATGATCACCAGGGTAGCGGATAGTAAAGAATTTTTCCTCCGGAAGGCCTGTGGCTGGGCACTCCGTCAACATGCCAAAGTCTATCCTGCGCATGTCAGATTGTTTCTCAAAAAACGCTCGCTTTCCGGTCTGACAGTTCGGGAGGCCATGAAGTAACTGGATAGGATGAAATGATATTGCTTATATTGGCATCCGACTCATTGACACATGAATCCAACAAAACTATTTTCCGAATTTTTTGAAAGTGAAAAAGCTGGCGGACTTATCCTTATAGTCTGCACATTGATTTCGTTAATGATTGCCAACTCAGCGATAGGCCCATCCTATCAGCATCTCTGGCATGTCGGCCTCTTTTCAAAGTCATTTGAGTTCTGGATCCATGATGGGTTGATGACGCTGTTCTTCCTGTTGGTCGGACTAGAAATCGAACGGGAAATATATGTAGGAGAATTTTCCGAGACGAGAAAAGCGATGTTACCGATCATGGCTGCCATTGGAGGCATGGCGGTTCCGGCAGCCATTCACTTTGGATTCAATCATGGGACTCCCTTTGAAAATGGATTTGGCATTCCGATGGCAACGGATATTGCTTTTTCACTCGGTATCCTGTCATTGCTCGGGAAGCGCGTTCCACTTATGCTGAAAGTATTCCTGACAGCTCTTGCCATCATCGATGACCTCGGAGCGATCATCATCATTGCGCTTTTCTATTCGGACGGAGTGAACTGGTTATACCTGGGCCTTTCCGGCGCATTATTTGCATTTCTTATTTTACTCAACAGGAGAAAGATCAATAGGCTATGGATCTTTCTCAGCCTGGGGGTTGTCTTATGGTATTGCTTGTATCAGGGCGGCGTTCATCCGACCATTACAGGTGTCCTGCTGGCATTTACCATTCCGTTTGGAGATGGAAAGGAGTCCTCTCTATCATATCGATTGCAACATTTTCTTCACAAGCCTGTCGCATTTCTGATACTGCCGGTTTTTGCACTCGTCAATACCACAATAGTTTTTCCTGCAGATTTTCTCAGCGGGTTAGCCCACGCAAATCCCCTGGGAATTATGCTGGGATTGGTCGTCGGAAAGCCTGCAGGTATTCTTGCCTTTTCCATGATCGGGATCGGATTGGGTTGGTGTGTGTTACCGGAAGGAATAAAAAGACGGCACATCCTGGGCGTAGGTATTTTGGCTGGCGTCGGATTTACGATGTCTATTTTTATTACCCTGCTCGCATTTGAAGATGCACAGACGATTACCGGTGCAAAAATTGCGGTACTATTGGCATCCCTTTGTGCAGGTCTTGCAGGCTATCTTTGGTTGCGCATCACACTGCCTGCAGGTGGAAGTAACTTCAATTTCAGCAAAGAAGAAACAGCTTGAATACATTATTCAATCTCGGACAGACCGAAACAGGCCGAGGGGTTGATTTTAAACTTTACGAAGACGATTAAAGATGCGTATCTACCTTTTCAATATCCTTTTTATTTATTGTGTTTCACTGCAAGCGCAGCAACTTGTCATACATCCATTTACACACTCCGCAGGAGCTGAAGTCATCATACTACCCGGATATGATCTAGATCAGAGCAGCCATTGTTTTATCGAATACAGAGCTATTGGTACTCCGAATTGGAAACCTGGTATAGAAGCAGACAGAGTCAATATAGCAGGAGCAGAATTGTTTAAGGGAAGTGTTTTTAATCTCCAGTCGGCCATGTCTTATGAGATACGTGTGAGCTTAGTCGATTCTATTCCGGACCTGGAGATTATTGATCTCCCGGTTCAAAGCTTCACTACAACAGATGTTGTTGAGGTTCAACCAACCAATATGATCAAATGGGTTTCACCTGATGGCTTTGGAGAGGACTATACACAAGCATCTCCTGGAAAATTAACCACACTCCTTGATTCACCTGTATTGTGTGGAACCACTATCATGTTGATGGATGGAGTATACACGGACCATGATTTGTCAATTGTATTGAGCGGAGACTGCACACCTGAATTACCAATAATATTCATGGCAGCACCTGGTGCGGAGCCGGTAATGGATGGAGGATACCATCAGGCACTTCAATGGATTCAAAATCCTGGAAATCCAAAAATATACAGCGCGACACTTCCAGAAGCTGCGGCTTATACAAATTTGTGTCTGCTGAATGGAAAGATGTTGTATCCATATCCCTCCTTTTATCCTAACATACTGGTCGATACCTTCAGTCTGGCCGGATTGGGTTTTCAATATGATGGTTTTGTAAGAGATGACAGATTTATTTACATCCATACCGCTGAAGGGACGGATCCAACGACCAGCGAAGTCGTGTTGTCAAAGGGCTTTCGTTTTCTGACCGTATATGGTAATAATAAAAAGGCTTATCTCCGGTTTGATGGAATTACAGTTAATCATTTTGCCAGATCCAATGTGCCCTTGTTTTCACTCGGATATGCAGCAACTGCTTTTGATTTTCGGAATGTTCATCAGGTCGTTTTTACCGGTTGCAACTTTGCGTATAATAATTTTCATCTGAGTTTTGGTGGCACCTGTGATGACATTCTGATTCAGGCATGTTCTTTCAAAGATGAAACCGGTCTCTGGTCTCATGGCATGTTGAAAAAATCAGTATCCAATCAATCTGTATTTGTACCTACATCCGTGGCGCGTCAGTTTGAAAATGGAGCGGTGTTTCTTGAAGAAGGGCACCACATTACCATCAGGGGATGCCTTTTTGAAGGTACCTGTTCGGGAATCGTCAAACAATTTGAAAGCGGCATCATCGATGAAGCAGATATATATGACAATACGTTCATCAATAATTTTGATGCCATTGAATGCGATGGGCAATGGAGTAACGTGCGGGTGTGGAACAATGAAATCATAGGAACTATGGCCGGGATTTCTATGGCACCGCCACTCATTGGTCCAAGATATTTTTATAGAAACACCATACATCATATTGCAGGAAGACAAAACATTCAGAACGATCCGCACTATGTTGGCTGCAGCCCTCCCATGGATTTCAAATCTGCAGGGGTCGCCATAAAATCAAATAGCGGCGCAGTACCCGATGATCGTGCTGGGGCTGTTTATTTTTTTAACAATACATTCCACAGTGATGATACGCTCGGCTTTACCTATACACTTTGGGACAGCGAATGGAAGGAAGTAACATTTATCAACAATATATTTTATAGCGAACGAAATCAGATAGGGTACTTCCATGGACTTAAAGACAACACGAATTTTCAACTGACATCGGTTCATGATAATTACTTCACCGCCAACCAAAATCCCATTGCCACCATCAAAGAAGTTCATGGGCAGTATACCTGTCATGATGTAAGCGATGTCCTCCAGTTGCAAGACCAACTGACAGATATATCAGGCAGCGGTAACGTTTTGATTCAAACGCCATTTCAGGAAGATCCATTGTTTATGAATTTGGCATCAGGGGATTTTACATTGATGGCGGGCAGTCCTATGATTGATAAAGGGATACAGATTCCGGGATTTTATGATTTTATAGGAGCCTCGCCGGACCTGGGCGCAAAGGAATCAGCCTTTATATCTTCATATCAGGCGCCTCAACTCAACAACAATTTTATTTTTTATCCTAATCCTACAAATGGTGAAGTCAATGTGAAGCTTGAAAGAACAATTCCCATTGTTCAATTGAGCATACACAATGTTTTAGGACAACATGTTTCAGCATCGTCCTATTACGATACCGATTACATTCATTTTGCTCTGGAGGCCTCACCCGGGATCTATCTGGTAACATTAGATTGTCCAGGGGATACTCGATATGTTTTTAAAATATTCAAATGGTGATTGACACCTAATCTCCATCAACAAAAGACAGATGGGCTTACAAAGTGAAATCTATTCGTACCGCAAGGACTCGATCGGATCAAGTCTCGCCGCTTTGAGCGCAGGATAAAGACCTGACACAAGCCCGACAATCATACAGGTGATGAAGCCAAGGATAATCCAGGCCCAGGGTATTATAAATTTACCTCCCAGTAAAAGTGCTACACCATTTCCAATCGCAATACCAAGTATAATCCCTACAACACCTCCAATCTGACAGATTAAAACAGCTTCGGTCAGAAATTGTGTCATGATATTGGCACGGGTGGCGCCAAGCGCCTTACTGATCCCGATTTCACGTGTCCGTTCTGTCACGGAGACCAGCATGATATTCATCAATCCGATAGCTGCACCGACAAGGGTTATCAATCCTATGCCAACGGCGGCAAGGCGTATCGTTACCGTATTTTCCTTGAGCATCGACATGAGGCTGTCACTCTGCTTGGTTTCGAAATCATTGTCTTCTGATGCACGAAGCTTTCTGATATTGCGCATGGTGCCTGTAGCGTGTGAAATCGCGTCATCCAGTTCGATCGCGGAATCTATGGATATATCGATATCATAATTTTTGTTGGCATACCCGTACAATTGCCTTTCTGTAGATAACGGGATGAGTGCTCTACGATCCGCACTCTGGTTCATTGACGCTCCTTTAGAGGTCAGGATACCTACTATCGTAAATCTTCTGTTATCGATAGTGATATCCTGGCCCATCGCAGCCAATGGATTCTTATTAAAAAGATCATTGACGATGTCCATACCGATTATTGCCACATGGGTGCCGGACTCTTGCTCGACACTTGTAAAGTTCCTTCCGTAATCGAGGTCAAATGCCTGAACATCCAGGTAGTTATCATCGACGCCAAATATCAGGACGGTCGGATTAGTTTTTTCATTGCCGTACTTAAGCGTTGCGCTGGGCGTGCAAAACCCGGAAACAGAAACTTTTGATCCTGGAAAATCAAACCGTTCTTTAAAATCCCAGACCTGTCTAAAAATAAGCGGATCTCCTTGTTTTTCTTGTCGCCCGTTTCTCCGTGAATGCACCTGGAAACCTTTGGGCCTGATCTCAAATGAATTGGCACCCATCCGGGAGAAATTGTCATTCATGGTAAAAAGGAGTGCATCTATAGAGGTCAGAATCCCTACAAGGGCCATGATCCCAAAGGCAATAATCATCAAGGTCAGCACAGCCCTGAGTGAATTAGCCCTGACGGATCGGATGGCTTGCGCCAGATTTTCTCTGAATTGCATAGTGCGGTATTAAACCCGGATAAAAAGTAAAGATAGTACCTGGAGGACAATGGCGCCCGGCGAGGCCGGTTCAAATAGACCTGATCAGGGGCATCTTCGACTAAGTCCCGAATATGCTGCGGATGTGACCCTCAACGGCTCCATGGATAGCCTTAGGACCGGCTATGACCTGACCGTTTTCCATCATATGGCTATTGCCTGTGAAATCAGAAACAACACCCCCTGCTTCTTCAACCAGGATTATGCCACCGGCAATATCCCAGGGGTTGAGGGTGGTTTCGTAATAGACATCAAACCTTCCGCACGCCACATAGGCAAGGTCAATGGCGGCCGAACCAAGACGACGAATTCCCCGTGCGTTCTTGAGGAAAAATTCGAATACTGTTGTTAATTGCGGCAGTACATCCCTGGATGAATATGGAAATCCAGTCGCCACCACGGCATCCTGCACGTCCGTAGTCTTGGACACGGAAATTTTCTCACCATTACACCATGCTCCCCCGCCCTTCCATGCATAAAAGGTTTCTTTCTGTTCGACATCACTGACGATACCCAGCACGATCCGGCCCTCATGCACCAATCCAACAGAGACAGAGTAAATGGGTATCTGCTGAAGAAAATTGGTCGTACCATCGAGTGGATCTATGACCCAGGTATATTCAGAGGTATGCTGAGCCACAGTCCCTTCTTCGGTAATAAACCCTGCCTCGGGAAGGATTTTGCCCAGTCCCTTCACCAATATTTCTTCAGCAGTTTTATCTACATAACTCACCAGGCTGTTCCTGGATTTCGAGATCACATCGTCAGCGGTTACTTTTCCGGCTTGTGAGCGTATGAAAGTGGCAGCTTCTTCTGTTACCAGCAGAGCATCGTCGAGTATTGATTTGAGATTCATGTGGTAAAGATACTGTTACAAACGTGATGTGTTCGACGACTGCTTCGCGACGACCTATACCGCTAAGCGGTATGACCACACGCACCGTGATGAAGTTGCTTGCGTGATGTGTTCGCGCGCAAGAGCAGTCGTCGCCCGGCGAAGGCGGGCATGTCGTCGCGAAGCTGTGGTCGAACAAGTGTAGTGAGCAAGAATTGTGAGCATTATGATTTTTGCGGTCGCCCGCAAGTGCAGTCGTCGTCCGCCGAAGGCGGGCATGTCGTCGCGAAGCTGTGGTCGAACAAGTGTAGTGAGCAGGTGATTCACCGATGTACATCAACAATTTTAGGCTATGCCTCAGCCTTCACCACAGCCTTTTCCTTAGCTTTATTGCATGATTAATGAAACGACATTGAAAAACACCATCAGCGTATTTCAATACTATAAGATGCTCGGAGAGAAAGCCATCGCGCAAATAGATGATGATGCACTTTTTTATACTCCTGATGAAAAGAGTAACAGCATCAGTGTGATCGTCAAACACCTGCATGGCAACATGCTGTCCCGATGGACGGATTTTCTGACAACAGACGGGGAGAAAGAATGGCGAAAGCGTGATGAAGAATTTGAAGAAGAGATGATCACCCGCGAAGCCTTAATGAAACTTTGGGAAGAAGGATGGGCATGTGTATTAAGTACTTTGAACACCTTGGCGCCAACGGATATGCACAAAACGATTTATATACGCAACATGGGACAAAGCGTACTGGAGGCGATCATGCGGCAACTGGCACATTATGCCTATCACATCGGACAGATCGTATACCTGGCCAGGTTATTCAATGAAGGAGATTGGAAAACATTAACAATTCCCAAAGGCGGTTCAGCAGCATACAACAGAGAAAAAAGCGCACCGGGAAAACGGGTTGAGCATTTTACAGAAGAAATAAAAGAAAAACAGCAGGACAAGTAAGAAATACTTTTCGTCAACTTCTTCAATTTTCATTTTAAGACCGCTCCGATATTCTTGCTACCGATGTCTATCAGAAATTAAAAAAACCACTTTATTTCAGAGCAGGATTTTATCCGCATGAGAAAGCAAAGTGGTCAATGCATAACACCCCAAAAAAGAACTAATGATCTTTATCTTATTTCTTTGTAATGTAAAGCTATCTCTCGCAACACTATAGGCCGTTATACAATTATGTGATTTAATTATATAATTCATATGTCCTGCTAAGCAGGAATATTTCAGGCGTGGGCTTCCTGTGTGTTACGTATTCTTTTTCTACTGTGCATTCGGGAGTTGCACCCATTTCGTTATTTCATCATTTCCTGATCGCACCACGGCATCAATAAACTCCATGCCCCTCACGCCATCATCAATGGAAGGGAAATCTAGATATATAGGATCGACGACTTCAGACGAGATCCTTGCCTGTAGACAATGAGCAACATTGCGATAGATATTGGCAAATGCTTCGAGATAACCCTCCGGATGACCTGCAGGAATCCGCGTGTGTACCTGGGCTTCCGGATAGAGCGGCCCTACCCCTGTCCGGTAGACCTGCATTGGTTTGTCAAGCCAGCGAACGATCAGCGAGTTGGGTTCCATCTGCGCCCAGTCAAGGCTTCCCTTTTCTCCATAAACACGGATCCTGAGATTGTTTTCTTCACCTGCCGAGATCTGGCTGGCATATAATACACCACGCGCACCATTATCCATTCGCAGCAAAACACTGCCATCATCATCCAGTCTGCGCCCGGGGATATGCACATGTAAGTCTGCGCATATGGATTCGATTTTCAGTCCTGTTATATATTCCGCCAGGTTTTCAGCATGCGTACCAATATCTCCCATAGCACCTGCTGCTCCCGCTCGATCAGGATCAGTGCGCCATGAAGCTTGCTTATGATCTGTTGATTCCTGATCAGTGCTCAGCCACCCTTGCGAATATTCAACCACAACTCTTCTTATCTCACCTAATTCCCGTTGGGCGATCATCTTCCTCGCTTGTTTGACCATTGGATAGCCTGTATAGGTATGTGTCAAGGCAAAGAGTAGTCCTGTTGAATTTACTTTTTCACGGAGGGTTTTAGCTTCCTGCAAGTTTAGACAAACTGGCTTATCACAAATGACATGAAAGCCATGTTCCAATGCCATTATGGCCGGGGCGAAATGCATGTGGTTTGGGGTCACGATCGAAACCAAATCCATGCGGATATTTTCAGGGAGAGTGGCTTCAGTCCTGATCATTTCTTCGAAGGAGTCGTAGCAACGATCGGATGGTAGGAACAGGTCCGAGCCGCTGAGCCTGGAGCGTTCCGGATCCGAGCTGAAAGCTCCGCATACCAAATCAATCTGGCCGTCCAGGGCTGCGGCCATACGATGGACGGCCCCTATAAATGCACCACGGCCACCGCCGATCATGCCCATCCTGATTTTGCGTTTCATGGTGTAATTTACGAAAGGCTTAGAAGGTTAGAGGCTTAGAAGGTTAGACATTGAGTAGTATGATCAAATCTGCGTTAATTATTTAGTCGAGCGGCGTTCAAAAAATCATACATGATGTTGGGAACGCAGATTACGCAGAATTATTGAAAAGTTGATTTCCGCAGATTTGATCTCCATACGCGTATGTGATGCATGGCGGATTGCATGATCAAATTAGCGCTCATCTTTTTTAAAATTCATCTGCGTAATCAGCGTTCCAAAATGGCCAATATGCTGACAAGGGAAATCTTATTTTATCTTAGCGCCTCCAGAGCGAGATACTATCCACGTGTTATTAACAGTTAACCCTTATCGGATCCATTGTGGTCCGTTTTGTGAAAAGAATTACTACGTATGCCAATTATAAAAAC
>JAWXAW010000189.1:0-2702 GCA_034439675.1 Saprospiraceae bacterium
AGGAGCAAACTCCTGCAACGGCATTGGTTGTAGGAGCAAACTCATGTGATGGACTTCAAACAGGGATATTTTCGTTTCGTGTATTAACCATAGGTTTAAAATGGATTCAATGAGAAAAATTGCCATGTTAGGTTCCGGATTTATCGGACGGTTTTATGCTGATGCTATCCAGGGATACCGCAACCGCGATCGTATCATCATGATTCAATCCCGGCAGGAAGAAAGTTGTGTTTCTTTTGCCCGGCACTATAATGTACAATACTGGACTACTGACATTGACTCCGCCGTGTCTCACCCCGAGGTGGATACCGTCATCGTCGCATTGCCAAATCATCTGCATGAAGAGGCGATCATGGCTTGTATTAAATATAACAAACCCGTACTCTGTACGAAGCCACTTGGACGAAATGCTGAAGAAGGATATCGGATGCTTCAAGCCGTGGAAGATGCACAGCTCTTCAATGGATATCTCGAAGATCTCGTCTATACCCCAAAATTTTTAAAGTCGCACCAGGTGATTTCCTCAGGCGCACTTGGTAAAATACTCTGGGCAAAATCCAGAGAAGCCCATCCAGGGCCACATAGTGAATGGTTCTGGAATAAAGAACTTGCCGGAGGCGGAGCCATCATCGATCTTGCTTGTCATTGTATAGAAGTATCAAGGTCGTTTATTGGAAAAAATATTCGCCCTGTTGAAGTCATGTGTTGGGCAGATACCCAGGTAAAACCCATTGATGCAGAAGATCATGCCATCGGATTGGTTAAATATGAAACTGGTGCTATCGGGCAATTTGAGGTGAGCTGGACGTTTCGTGGAGGGCTCGACCTCAGGGATGAAGTCATGGGAAGCGAAGGCACGATCTGGAGTAATGGATTTATGCGCACCGGCCTTGATGTATTCACGAGTGGAAAAGGAACAGGCTATATGGCGGAGAAAGCTGAAACAGACCGGGGCTGGACCTTTCCTGTCGGGGATGAAATAAATGAACTCGGTTACAACCATATGTTTGCAGATATGTTCGATTCCCTGGAGCAAAATAGGTCGCCCAAAGAAACATTTTACGATGGATATGTGGTCAATGCCATCATGGATGCAGCTTATCTTTCTGTGAAAAGCAAACAATGGGAACCTATCAGACTCAACGTATGGAGGGGTACTGAACAACCGTTGGCCACAACTGTTTTAACCTCCTTTGATGAGCACCATTGGCTGGTGAAAGAAGAAGTCACGCATTATGGTGCTAAAAAACTCATACTGAAAGAGAAGGTTTCAGGTCGTATTTTTGAGCGGGTGCTGTAAGTCATATAGGCAGGTCCCAAAAAACAATCAATCCATAAAAGCATGCAGGATACTTTTATCATAGATGGCATCCGGACAGCCATAGGTTCTTTCAGAGGAACATTATCTGGTATGCGGACGGACGATCTGGGCGCGCATGTCATCAAGACGCTGATGGAAAAACACAAAGACCTGGACCCGGCTTTGATCGATGATGTGATCATGGGTTGCGCCAATCAGGCAGGTGAGGATAACCGTAATGTCGCACGGATGTCTTTGTTGCTCGCCGGACTTCCCTGGTCAGTTCCTGGTGAGACTGTCAATCGTCTGTGCGCTTCAGGCATGTCAGCGGTCATCCATGCGCATCGTGCGATTCAGGCAGGTGATGGTGATCTGTTTATTGCAGGTGGGGTTGAAAACATGACCCGTGGCCCATGGGTTATTTCCAAATCGAGTCAGCCTTTCGGCAGTGATACAGAAATGTTTGATTCGTCATTCGGATGGAGGTTTATCAATCCAAGGATGAAGGCCCTTTACGGAACAGAAGCTATGGGGGAAACTGCCGAAAACCTGGCTTCGATGTATGACATTTCCAGAGAGGATCAGGATCAATTTGCTGTGTGGTCTCAAAAAAAAGCAGCCGCATCTGCTGACATTCTGGCTGCAGATATCACACCGGTTTCGCTGCCGAGAAAGAAGCAGGATCCCCTCCTTTTTACTGCAGATGAATTTGTAAAAGGGAATACTACCCTTGAAGGTCTCTCATCATTGAGACCCGCATTTAGGGAAGGTGGCTCCGTGACTGCAGGCAATAGCAGTGGACTAAATGATGGTGCTGCTGCCTTACTGATTTCCTCTGATTTTGCAGTACGCCAGAACAATTTGAAACCAATCGCAAGAATCATATCTTCTGCTGTGGTGGGCGTCGAACCTCGCATCATGGGCATTGGCCCGGTAGGTGCATCACAGCGTGCATTAAAGAAAGCCGGTCTATCATTCGACGAAATGGATGTGATCGAAATCAATGAAGCCTTTGCCGCACAAGTGCTGGCCTGCACTCGATCCCTCGGATTAGATGATCGGGATGAACGCATCAATATATGCGGTGGCGCCATTGCCCTTGGGCATCCACTCGGCATGAGCGGATCCAGAATTATTCTTAATGCAGCAAGAGCACTTCAGCGACTTGACAAACGGTATGCACTGGCCACGATGTGTATCGGTGTAGGGCAGGGTTATGCGGTGGTGGTGGAAAGAGTTTGATTGTACTGTCTCCGGCTTGAAAGCCTTGGCAATTCAATTTGATCTATCTATTTTCTTTGCCCTTCCAGACTATATTCAAAAAATGTTCGCACGGAGGACACGGAGTGCACGGAGTAATTTTGCAGTCATCCTCCTTGCCCTTCTTTGCTCTTCCAGACTA
>JAWXAW010000190.1:0-10215 GCA_034439675.1 Saprospiraceae bacterium
CCGTTGACAGTTTACCGTTGACAGTTTACCGTTGACAGTTTACCGTTGACAGTTTACCGTTTACCGTTTACCGCTTACCGTTTACCGTTTACCGCTTACCGTTTACCGTTTACCGTTGACAGTTTACCGTTTACAGTTTACAGTTTACCGTTGACCGTTTACAGTTTACCGTTTACCGCTTACCGCTTACCGTTTACCGTTTACCGTTAACAGTTTACCGCTTACCGCTTACCGCTTACCGTTTACCGTTTACCGTTTACCGTTGAACAGCAATATCATATGAACCATATTCAAATAAATCTCACCAGCGACACCATCACCAAACCCACACCTGCCATGCTCGCTGCCATGATGAAGGCAGAGGTAGGTGATGATGTCTTCGGCCAGGACCCGACAACAAATGAGCTTGAAAAAAAGATGGCAGCTATGTTCGGTCACGAAGCCGCCTTATTCTGTCCATCCGGGACGATGACCAATCAAATAGCCATCAAGGCACAGACTCAGCCACTCGATGAAATCATATGCGATGAGATTTTTCACATCTACCGATATGAATTAGGAGGGCACGCTTTTCATTCCGGTGTTTCAATGCATGTCACACGAGGAAACAAAGGTATTATATCACCACAAATGGTGCATGATGCTGTAAAACCAAAAGCAGATTGGAATCCAAATTCACGACTGCTTATTCTTGAAAACTCTATCAACATGGGTGGAGGCAATTATTATACGCTTGATGAAATGACCGCACTTATGTCCGCGGCCCGCACACACGAACTAAGGACGCATCTGGATGGAGCAAGGTTGTTTAATGTATTAGTGGAAACAGGTGATTCGCCATTAGCTTATGGTAAATTGTTTAACAGTATTTCAATATGCCTTTCTAAAGGACTTGGGGCACCTGTTGGATCTGTTTTGATTAGTGATAAGGAAACAATCGCTTATGCGCGTAGAATCCGGAAAGTCATGGGAGGTGGAATGCGTCAAAGCGGATACCTGGCTGCCGCCGGCATCTATGCCCTTGATCACCATATCGATCGCCTCAAAGATGACCATCTGCGGGCAAGAGCATGCGCACGCAAACTGGAATCCATGCCATGGGTCGGCGAAGTCTTTCCTGTGGCCACCAACATCGTCATCTTCCGGGTAGCAGATCACCTCACCGGCCCGCAGGTAGCCGCTGCTTTGACAGCCAAAAACATCACATGCCTGGCGATCTCAGACAGACTGATCCGTTGGGTGTTCCATCTGGACATCAATGATGACATGATCCGACATATCGAAGCTTTACCGGAAAATATCCTTTGAATACCGGCCAGAAAACCTGATCTTTATCAGATCAAGAGATGTTTTTGTTCCGGGCTTAAGTAAAATCATATGAAATTTTTGTTGTTTATCGTCATCGCATGGCCGTCATTGGCCATCACTCAGGCATCCTTTAACATGACGATGCTCAGCAATCTGGACCTGCCAAATTTGCCGACCCGTTATGGATCTCAGTATAATGATTGCTGGGGCTTCAGACACAACAACGGAACAGAAATCGCGATCATCGGCGGGATAGAGGATATCTTTTTCGTAGATGTGACCGTTCCCGCAGATCCTGAAGTCATCTATACGTATCACGTACTCAATTCCCCTTCGGGCACAAACAACCAGTCCTTATGGCGCGATTTCAAAACCTATGGAAATTATGCCTATGCCGCTGCAGACGAAGGTACATCCGGACTCCTGATTTTTGATTTGAGCCAGGTACCAGCCACCGTGACCATGGTCAAACAGACGGTTGCCTTCTGGAATAAGACCCACAATATTTTTGTCGACGAACAAAACGGAAAGTTATATGCTTCCGGATCTAATTCCGTAAGCAACGGACTTGTCATTCTTGATCTAGCCTCTAATCCTGCAGATCCAACCACCTTCTGGAATGTACCCTTGAATGGTGTCGGTGGAGGGTATGTCCATGAAGCATTTGTGCGTGATAACATAGCCTATTGCAGCCATGGAAGCCTGTCCAAACTCCAGATGTATGATTTCAGTACACTACCCAATTTTACAGTAGTAGGTACAGTTGAAAATTATCCGGAACCTGGTTATAACCACAGCAGTTGGCTCAACAGCGAAGGAAATATGCTAGTTATGGCTGATGAGACCCATGGCAGTGATGTCAAGCTCGTCGATGTGTCAGATCCGCTCAACATATCCTCGGATGACTTCCACACTTTCTATTCCGAATTGCTAGGTCCCGGTGCCCCGGGTTCCAGTATCGTTCACAATCCGTTTATCCATGGAGACTTCGCATACCTGGCGTATTATCATGATGGGGTGCAGGTATTTGATATTTCAAATCCATTAGACATTACCCTGGTCGCGTATTATGATACCTATCCGGACAACACCGATTATAATGGCTACAATGGATGCTGGGGTGTCTATCCGTTTCTCCAATCAGGTATCATTATCGCTTCTGACCAAAACTATGGATTGTATGTCCTCGAGATTACCAATCCTCCGCTTGATATTGAATTTATCTCCTTTACTGCTTCGCGTGAAAAAGATCAGATTGAACTGGACTGGGTAGTGGCGGACGCTTCATTTGGTCACCAGTTTGAAGTGATGCGGTCTATGGATGGAGGAAATAATTTCTTGCCGATTGGAAAGGTAAATCTGAAAGAAGGCGAGGATCAATATAGATTCGCTGATGTCCAGGTCGCAGGGGCTGCAAGATATGCGTACAGGATTGACTTCATCCAGGATGATCAATCCAGGATTTCATCCCCTTTAAGATTCGTGCGGACATTCACCTCCGGATTGAGCTTTAAGGTTGTCAATCCGATGGGTACAAGTTTGATCGTGGATGTCCTGAAAGCAGTTGATGAACTTACGCTGACCTTATATAATGTTGAGGGGAAACCAATATGGACTGAAAAGTACACTGCTCCGGGACCACGAATAGAAAACAACATGGATGATATCCCACCAGGGCAATATGTATTGACGCTACGTGCGGAGAATGAATCAGAAAATCTGATTATTCAAAAAATCCGGTAATCAGCATACAAGTATACAACTGTAAAAAGTAGTAAGACTACCAGGCAATCTCGTCGTTATCGCCATTGCTCTCACGTCCTTCTTGACCTTCCGGTTGGTTCTGATTATTAGCTTCCCACTCTGCCTGTTTGCGATCAAACTCTTCGTAATCATAGTTTGGCATCAGGTCAACCTTAACATGGTCGACTACTTCCTGAAGCGAGGCTAAGAAGCGGTTGAAGTCTTCCTTGTATAGGAAAATCTTGTGGCGCTCATAACTGTCGGAGTTGTGTTTTTTGGTGCTCTCCGTCAACGTAATGTAAAAATCCTCACCACGTGTCTTCCGAACGTCAAAAAAATAGGTCCGCCTGCTGCCTGCCTTCACCTTTTTGGAGTAGACATTTTCAAATCTGGAATCGTTACTATTCGACATGCCTCACATTTTTGTTTTACAAATCTAAGTTTATAATTGGAATATCCTAACAGTCCGTTCAGCAGGTAGTCAGGGTACCATATTCTCTTCTTCGAAGATGCCGGACAGCTGCTGTTGCTGCCAGAGTTCGTAGTAGTGGCCATGTGTCAAGATCAACTGGTCATGGGTACCTTCTTCCACCAGTCTCCCGTTGTCGATCACCAGGATTTTATCATACTCGAGCATCCCCAGAATCCGGTGAGTGATAATAATGGCAGTCTTATTGGACAATTCCTTGTTGAGGAAATCTATAATGGTATGTTCGGTTTGGGTATCCACAGCCGAAAGGCAATCGTCGAGGATCACAATTTCAGGATGCTTGATCAGTGCACGGGCTATGGAAATCCGCTGTTTCTGCCCTCCGGACAGGGTAATGCCCCGCTCCCCTATGCGCGTATCGAAACCCTCCGGCAAGCCGATGATGTCGTCATATACAGCCGCATGTCGCGCATACTGCTCAACCACCTCGCGGGAGGACTCCTGGCTGCCAAACTTGATATTGGCTTCGATGGTATCTGAAAACAGGAATACATCCTGGGGTACATACGCGATGTTTTCCCGGAGCGAAGTCAACTCATAATCCTGCAAGGGTATGCCATCCACCATGATTTTACCTTTGGTCGGATCATACATCCGCAATATAAGATCTGCAATGGTTGATTTTCCGGAAGCTGTTTTACCAATGATCGCTACTTTTTGACCTTGCTCCACGGTAAATGAGAGATCATTGATCGCCATGGTCCCTGAATCCGGATAGGTAAAGGTGACGTGATCAAATGCGAGCTGTCCCTTAATCGGTCCCTTGCGGCTCCCTGTATTCTGGATAGCGGACTTTGTATCGAGAAATTCATTGATCCTACCCTGCGAAACATTTGCCTGCTGAACGATCGAAGCAATCCATCCGATAGATGTCACAGGCCAGGTCAGCATATTGATATAGATGACAAACTCTGCAATATTGCCTGTCGTGATTGTACCTTCAAAAACCTGCAGTCCGCCTACGAAAATGACCAGGATAGTACTCATTCCGATGAGCACCATCATAAGGGGAATGAACATGGCTTCCACAAGCGCTAGGGACATGTTTTTGAGTTTATATTCTTCACTCTCCTTTTGAAAATGCGCACCGAATGCCTTTTCCTGTGTATAAGATTTGACCACACGTATTCCGGAGAAAACCTCCTGCACAATGGCGGTAAGCTGACTGAGTTTAGCCTGGATGGACTGGCTCCGTCGTTCTATCATCCGGCTTACATAATAGATGGAGAGGGATAATAGAGGCAATGGCAACAGTGAATACAGGGTCAGCCTGACATCGACTTTGAGCATCGCGTAGATGACCATCACAAAGAGGGTGACCAGGTTGATCCCATAAAGCAACGCAGGTCCAAGGTACATTCGGACTTTATTGACATCCTCCGTAATCCTGGCCATCATATCACCGGTCCTGTTACGTCTGTAAAAACCCTTATCGAGTTGCTGGTAATGATCATAGATTTCCTTGCGCTGATCATACTCAATCAGACGGGACATCACGATGATCGTCTGGCGCATAAAGTACATGAAGACACCCATGATTAGGGCTAGTAAGACGACTAGTCCACCGAAGCGGAATAATGCGCCACTCAAAGACCCAAGGATGACTTCTTTGGTTGGTCCGTCAGCTACCTGATAAGCTTTCAATTGCTCCAGTACATAGTCGAGGGCTTCTCGGATCACCTGAGGCTGCCAGGCCCTGAAATAGTTACCAGCTGCTACAAAGACAATCCCCAGCAGGAGGTAATATTTATATTTTACGAAGAATTTCCGAAGGACGCTGAGATGTTGCAAACACAAAGTGGTTTAAGGTTCGCAAGATAGGACAACCGACAGATATGAATTGTTTACAGGCTCCGGCTTTTAGACGAAGCCTGTCAGGTTTTTATTCATTTTTCTTTAACGCTTCCTGGAAGACCCTCAATTTGCGCCATTCCCCTTGGGAAGCCATCACTGCTTGCTTTGCCCAATGGGTCGGGTCCTGCGACTTGTAGACACCTCCTGCTTCATCAAGGATAGCTCTGAGGGTCTCTACGGATGCTTTAGCCAGGTCTTCCCAGGTATCTATGCCCTTTGACTGCAATAAGGTGGCACTTTTTGGGCCGATACCGGCGATCAGGGTCAGATCATTATCGGTGACCTGCTTGCCTAGCAACTTACTTACATGTTCAAAGTTTGCACGAACAGGTAAAGGCGTATTGGTTTTTCTTGACCGGAAATCATTGCTCCGGGTTTTTTCCAGATCCTCCTGGATGACATGCAACTTATGCTGGTAAGTATCAATGGTTGCCTGGAGTCCGTCGATGACTGATTTTTGGTTTTTAAACTCCTCATCACGGTTTTGAAGGTAGAGCTGTTGATCAAAGTAACTACGGGCTTGAGCTGCAGTTTTGGCCCTCAAGTCTTCAATATTGGTTTGTAATTCTGTTCGGATCTGGCTGATTTGCCTGACCTGCTCCCTCAGCTCCTCTGATTGTTTTTTCTCCTCCTCAAGCGCAAGCGTCAGGTCTGTAAGTTTGGTTCTTAACCCACCTGAATTGAGATAGCTTAAAAGTATGCCCAATAGCATGGAGCCGATAACAATAAAGAGTGTCTCTGCTGCCAGCAGAAAGGTCTCATTGTTCAGAATATTTAACCACAGCATAATTTCTTGTTTTACACCTTACTCAAAATAAACGACTACACAACGATTTCGGAGGGTAAGGGGGTGGTTTCGTTGCCCGGTTGAAAGCGATATATTTTCTTCTTTCCAACCGGTATTCAATATGATGTTTTTTATGATCAGGGCCCTGTCCAATGCTATATCTGCAGGCTCAGCTATGCCACTTCCGTCTGCAGTCCCAACTACATGCACGATACTTTCCTTGTTCCTTGATGCTTTGTTGAACCAACGCACAATCCGATCGGTACAAATCTGTGGGAATATCAGAGAATCTTTCAATGGAAAACAGATCTCCATGGTATCATCAGTCATGGATAGTACATCTGCCACAGGTATGCGTTCAAACCTGATGGCTTCAAATGGGTTGGACCTAACATCGGCAGAGATTTCCTGAACAGATACTTGCGTCATCATCCGGTCCCTGCTGATATGATGATAATCCAGCAACCCACTGATTCTCCTTCTGCCAAGCTCCTGGAGCTCTCTGATCGTCTTTGCCTCATCTCTGAAATATAAGCCGCTGATGATCACGATTTCGTCTGTAGAATCCAGATCATCAAACTGGGTTTTGTATTCCCCATATCCAAGTCCTGCAAGCGGGACATCAGATGCCCAGTTAAACACCAGGGGAAACGGAATATCCTCTGAATACGCTGGCCAGGACTTTTCCCGCGGACCATACAAACGTGGCGATATCCCTTCTGCGTACAACCAGTAGCAAAAACAAATCCATCCAGCCAGGAGAGCTATATATGCCAGGTACCTGGTAGTCAATTATCTAATATTCTAGTTTTCAGGTATAAAAGGGTAAAAAATCATGCCAAAAAATTATTTCCGGGGGTTTTATCACCCTTGAGGGTAACAATTTACCTCTTTCAGGACACTTATACTGAACAGCTGAAAACAATGATCAACCTTAGAAACAGTCCGTTTTTGTGGTTTGCCCTTCTCTTGCTAGTGGCATTTGGCATTACGGAGTTCATTCCCTTTGAGCCGCACGGTGTGTTGATGGATTCTTTCTGGATCATCTCCCTGGTGTGTGGCATTATCTGTTTATTCAGGTTTAAACCGGGAAATCAGATCCTGTCTACAATTGCTATCGGAATCCTGATCATCACCGGAGGTATGATCCGGGTCACATCCTTTGTTGAAGAAATCTTCCCGAAGGAATTGCTGACATCATCCGTCAGCATGCAAGGAGTCGTCAGCGTCACGGAGGTCTTAAAAGTAAAAGAACAAAGCATCACGCTCAAATGCAGGCAGGAAGGACTCGATAGTGATTCTGCTTCCGGTTTAAAAGTTTATTCAGACAAATTCATTCTGGTGCAAATCCGCCAGACAGAGCTCAACAAGGTTTTTCCGGGCGACCGATTTTATATACAGGGATGGGTTTCAGCGTTCAAGGCACCTATGAATCCTCACGCTTTCGATATTCGAAAGTATTACCGATCTATCGGCATCCGCCATCAGATATCCTGCAAAGGATCAGCGGTCATTCCGCAATTACATCCGGATAATTCCTTGTTTCGGTTCACCGCAAAATGGCAATCCACACTATGCGCTATCGTCAGCGCCCACACATCCCCGGAAGTTGCACAACTGACCAACGCACTGGTATGGGGAGACCGAACTTTTATGAATGAAGAAATAAGAGATGCCTTTGCTGATTCGGGAGCGATGCATGTGCTCTCTGTTTCCGGAATGCATATGGCCATGATCTATAGCATGCTACTGCTGATCCTTGGATCGCCAGGAGCAGGCACCTATGCTCGTCGCATCTCGCGCTTTATAGTCTATGCCATAGCTATAATGCTATACATGGGTTTGACGGGAGCTTGTCCTGCAGTCGTGAGATCAGGCCTGATGATTCTGCTCTATTTGTTAGGCAAAGCTATGGGGTGGAACACACCGATATGGAATCTGCTTGGGTTTGCTGCATTTGTGATGCTTTGGATCAATCCTTTTGTCTGGATGAATGTCGGGTTCCAACTGTCCTTCCTCGCAATGGCAGGTATTTTATTTTATGCAAAACCGATCATACGTTACTTCTCTTTTAAAACGCTTCTACTCCACCGAACCTGGGAGATCACTGCTGTCTCTGTAGCAGCGCAAATATTTATTCTGCCGGTGATCCTTCGTCAGTTCTATCAGTTTCCACTCACCTTTATTGCCAGTAGCCTTGTGGCTATGCCGGCGAGTTATATTATCATATTCGGATCGCTGATCAATATTAGTCTATCGGTCATAGGTATTGATTGGTTTTGGGGTTGGTACGATATAGCAGGTCGCTATTTTATCCTGAGCATGAAATGGATGGCGGGACTAAATCCGGAGATGAACTATTCACTTCCAGCACTCGCCGGTCTGCTTTTGTTTATGATGGCCGTCATGTTTTCACTAGCACTCATCTACCTGTGGCCGGTCGGAAAGAGAGTAGCCTACATCACCGGGATTTCTGCATTGGTCGCTTTAGGTTGCCACAGAGCTAATCAATGGCATACAGATGAATTGATCATCTATCATCATTTTAAAGGCTTGCTGGCAGATGTAATTGTTGACGGACAATGCATCTCTATCCGGGATACCATCATAGCTCCCGGCAGTATTGAATTTACCACCAGAGGTAACAGGTGTCATCGGGATGTGATCCATACGATTGAAATTGGAGAAGAAAGCATTTTTACAACTTCAACATTCACCTACGCATCCCGTGTTTTAAAATTTACTGGAACTACTCTTTTAATTTGGTCAGCAGAAAAAAATGACATCCGCTCAGATACAATGTATACCCACCTCCTTGTGGATCAGGTCAAAGATTTGAATACCCTGAAAACTTTCGTCTGCAATAATCCTGAGATGCTGGTGATCCTGCCGGCTCATCTCAAACCATACCCTAAAAATGTGCTGACCAAATTTCTCAGAGAAAATCATCTCAGCCATTGGGATATCAGTGAACAAGGCTTCTTCAGGTTGACGCTATGAAACACGAATATCATTTCACCATTTCACGTTCAGACCGCATCTGTCTCATCGTATTCGTCACCTTTCTGCTTGGCTGGGAACTTATTAAATATGCTCTTCCTCCTATTTCACATGACCGCCCGTGGGCTGCTGAAAACAATACGTTTGCAGATGTCATGCATACCACGGACTCCATGCAAAGCAACCATCGTTTCAAACCATCACGTTTCGATAATGATTTGGATAAAGGGAAAACTCAATTCACACCTTCAGAAGATATCGAAAGCCTTACTCCGATACAAATCATGGAGGCAAGTTGGCAGGAACTACGCGCTATAGGATTCTCTTCTAAAGCAGCTTCCAATATTCAAAAGTATATAGCAGCAGGAGGTATTGTGAAAAATGAAAAAGACCTATTGAAAATTTATGGAATGGATTCTGCACAATGGATGGTGGTCTCCCCTTATGTACTTTTCCCTGAAAAGAAAAATGAGTACCACGATCAGCCGTGGAGCAATGAGAAGAAAACTGCTTCGACCGCCATCCTTGATCTCAATCTGGCCACTTCATCCGAACTTGAGATGCTGCCTGGCATCGGAGTAGTGCTGGCAGAAAGGATCATCAAATACAGAAACAGTCTTGGTGGATATCACTATGTGGAACAACTCAAAGAATGCTATGGTCTTCCCCCTGAGACTTTCGAAAAGATTGCACCCCGGCTGACGATTACTCAGCCACCTGTAACCATATCTATCAACAATGTTGACTACTCCGGTTTCAACCATCCCTATCTCAATAAAAAAATGATTCGATTGCTCCAGGCCTACAAATCGCAGCATGGCCCATTTACAAATGCATCCGATCTCAGAAAAATATATCCCCCCGACTCCACCTGGTGCGACAGATTACTGCCCTACCTCAATTTCAACTAGAACAACTAAAGTGCTGGCGGCGAAACGCCATCCAGCGGCAAATCCCATAAACCATAAGCCTATAAGCTATAAACCTATAAACATATAAACCTATAAACATATAAACCTATAAACCTATAAAC
>JAWXAW010000191.1:0-6938 GCA_034439675.1 Saprospiraceae bacterium
CAATCTCCACTCAAAATGAGCTACCAGGCTGTTATACGGAAT
Organism: Saprospiraceae bacterium; assembly: GCA_034439675.1. Taxonomy (GTDB): domain Bacteria; phylum Bacteroidota; class Bacteroidia; order Chitinophagales; family Saprospiraceae; genus Opimibacter. The sequence goes on from JAWXAW010000191.1 coordinate 43, forward strand.
GGTAATGGAGAACTCATCACAAATCACGATGTGCGCACAAAAGTCAGCTTATTAAAAGGTTCTCCTAATGGTTCAAAAGTGTATTCAGAAATTCATCTAAGCACTACCAATAGTAACGGACTTGCCAGTTTTGTGATCGGCAATGGAAACGCTGTCAGTGGTGATATTGCCCTTATTGACTGGGAGCAGGGGCCATATTTTATTAAAACAGAAACTGATCCCACAGGTGGAACCACATTTTCCATTTCAGGGACAAGCGAGCTTCTTAGTGTGCCTTTCGCTCTATTTGCCGCGAATGGTGGCACTCCAGGTCCAACGGGACCAACGGGTTCCAAAGGTGATAAAGGAGACAAGGGCTTGAATGGGCTTAATGGAATAAATGGTGTAGATGGAGAGAAGGGAAGCAAAGGTGATCCGGGACCTCAGGGGCCTTTTGGTCCTAAAGGGGATAAAGGAGATAAAGGAGACATGGGGGATCTTGGTGATAATGGGCCAAAAGGAGATAAGGGGGATAAAGGAGACATGGGGGCTATAGGCCCTAAGGGCATCAAAGGAGATAAAGGGGATAAAGGGGACAAAGGAGACAAAGGGGATAAAGGAGATCAGGGTTTCCAAGGTGTACAAGGTCAACAGGGCTTGCAAGGACTACAGGGCCTTCAGGGTCTTCCTGGACCAACAGGTGGATCAAATCAACAAATTGTTTTTAATGATGGCAATGCTGCTGCAGGAGATCCGGAGTTTCTATTCGATAAAAGCACAAATAGTTTAGTTCTCGGCTCAACTATTATCAATCCAAATGTAGCTTTTGAAATCCTATCTGTATCAGGTGCCTTTATGCTGCCGCGTATGTCCACAGCGCAACGCAATCAACTGACAGCTTCACCTGGCATGATGATCTATAATAATGAAGTAGATAAATTTCAGGGCTATAGCAATGAATTTAGTTCTACACCCGAGGCTCAAAGTGAAGTAACTTCATTAGAATACGCGTTAACAAATTATGGTGCCGAAATGACTGCCATAGCTCAAAGTTTCAATCCATCAAGCAGCGGCCAACTTCAACAACTTCAAATTAAGATCGGCAGTTTTGACCCTGGTATTAAACTATCTCTTAGTCTTTACAACGGACCGCTACCCGGAAATGGCGTTTTTCTTGCAGCGGCATCATTAACAGTTGAGCAATCAGATTGGAATGTTGTAAATTTTTCTACAGGCATTGAACTTCATTCGGGCTCGACCTATTATTTTATACTCAGCGCAGCCGAGGTTTCATCTGATCAAGCTTCAATATGGACAAGTAATGGGAGTTCGGGCGGAGAGCACATTGGAGGCTCTCTATTTTATTTTAATGCAGATACCGGTGACTTCGAAGCTGATGCTTTAAACGATGCTGATTTTAATGTCGTTTTACGAATAAATTCTCCGGGTTGGAAAGATCTGTATTGATACGCGATTCAAGGACAAATGTTATCCATAGAGATTGTCATTCACGGTATTGGCTATGAAAGGGATCCGGAAGTAAATCTATAGCCAACCCCGCTCTCCGTTAGGATAAGTTTGGGCTGGTTGGAATCCGCCTCAATTTTTTTACGAAGCTGGGCTACAAAGACACGTAAATATTGCGTTTCAGATTGATAACCAGTTCCCCAAATCTCCTTCAGCAGGTATCCGTGTGTTAGGACCTTACCATCATTTTTTACAAATAATGCCAGCAAATTATACTCCGTAGTAGTAAGTTTCAGGTTCGTGCCATTGCATAAGACAGTTCTGGCTTCAAAATCTATAGAAATAATTCCAGAAACCAACTTACTACTATTGTTGGTGGTGATTTGTCGTCTTAAAGAGGTTCGGATTCTCGCAAGTAACTCACCCGTCCTAAAAGGTTTGGTGATGTAATCATCAGCTCCGTGATCCAGTGCTCCAACAATATCTTCCTCCCGATTTTGAACGGAGAGTATCAATATGGGCTTAGTATACCATTGTCTCAAATCTTGTAATATATCTAATCCATTTCTGTCAGGCAAACCAATATCAAGCAATATTAAATCCGGTTGTAAGGAGGCAGCCAACGAAACGCCTTCCCTACCTTCAGCCGCATTCGAAACCTTGAAACCATTACTCTCCAGGACAATGTTGAGTAATTTGCGAATCTGGGGCTCATCATCTATCACAAGGATTGAAGGCTTATTCATTTTTTATATTTTGGATAAAAGAAGTTTCAGCAGGTATCTCAATGGAAAAGTAAGCACCTCCACTGATACTATTACTTAAAACGACAGAACCATTATGCGCTTCTACAAATCCTTTGACTATTGATAATCCAAGACCGGTACCTCCTGAATTCGAATGTCCTACTCTGTAAAATTTATCAAAGGCGGCTTGAATAGATGTTTCCGGAAAGCCTGGTCCATTATCTCGAAAGATGATCACACAATTCCCGTTTTCAAACATAGTATTGATGGAAATTTCAGCAGTATCGGGTGTATACCTGATGGCATTTTGGAGTAGATTTAATATCACCTGCTCGATCAATATAGCATCAAGTTTAAACAAAGGTAGGTTCTCACCGGGTTGAAAGATGATCGATTGAACTGAATCTATCTGATGTCGATTGTGGATCACCCGGTGAATCAACTCATTTATATCCGTCCAATCCAGGTGCAATTTTACGATCCCCGATTCCAAACGACTAACCCCGAGCAGATTTTCAACTTGTTGGTTAAGCCTGAGAGCGGCCGTGCTGACTTCCTCCATCAATTCATTTTTATGTGCAGCCGTAAGGTTCCCGTTTTGTCCATGCATTGCATCCATGCAACCGATAATAGTGGAAATGGGCGTTCTCAATTCATGGGAAAGAGAATTCAGGACCGTGTTATAAAACACAATTAACTTCTCCTTTTCCTCCTTGTCCCGTATCCTCCGGTAACGGGCCTTCTGCCTGAAACTCAAACCTACATTTACAATCGCAATGATAAAATACATCGTAAAGAGGAATAAATCTTCTTTATTCTCAAAATTGAACTCATATTTTGGTGGACTAAAGAAGTAGTTCCAGGTTAACGCACTTAATATCCCAGCCAATAGCACTGGAACAATATCAAAAACCATAGCCAATATGGACATTACCACCAACATGATCAGGGCCACACCTTGATAACCCAAAGTCGATTCCAAAAAGGATCCGGCCAGTGCCAGCAGGAAAAAAATGGAGATACTTAAAGAATATTGGGCAGGCAAGGGAACTAATCTGCGCAGATTTCTTTTACGCGGTAATTGAATTTTCATGTTTACAAATTGCGTTGGTATTCTCAGAATAGGAGTTCCTGTCTCCACACAAAATAAGACTTATAATTCTTCTGACCAATTAAGGCATAAAACCTAGGACGAATGAGCAATCCTATCTGAATTTCTGAGAGTCCATATCAGCGGATTTCCCAACCAGGATATTAGAGAATCAAAAGAATTAAATTGCTGCTGCAATCGGAAGAAGAGGCTGCTCTATCTGCCAAAGGGGACTTATCTTTTCTTTCGTTTCATCAATCTCAATCTTCGGATTTTATGATCTCCCTTGTTCAATGATAGAGGCAAGCGCATCATAGGATTCCACGGCAAGCCGCTTTTCCTCCATAGATGCCATTTAAGCTTGAGGAAAAATATCTTTCATGGTGAATAGTTTGTCATTCAAAAACAAACGAAATGTTTGAAATAAACGAAATAAGTTGCTACAAAAGCTGTTTTTGTACCTTATTGTCTATAGCTTATTGATTATCGATTAAACAACTGCCTGTACCGAAAGTAGTAACTTAGGACAATTGACTTATAACCCAAATTCGCTTTAAAATCATGAGCCGCATTTTTGCTATTGGAGATATACACGGCTGTGTCCGGACATTCTACAACCTGATGGATAAAATCCAGATTCAGAAATCAGACACGATCTATCTTATCGGCGATTATATCGACCGTGGTCCGGACAGTAAAGGCGTCATCGATTTGATTTTGGAGTTGAGGCAAAAGGACTATTCCATCCGCACCTTGCGTGGAAACCACGAATAAATGATGATGGATTCAGCTAAAAGCAAGCATGCATTTAATCAATGGTTCGATAATGGTGGGGAGGCAATACTCAAAAGTTTTGGAGTCAATTCATACAACGAATTAAACCCTGTGTACAAGCAATTTTTTCCGCGAACCCGCTTTATTTTGAAAACGGACCTTACATCTTTGTGCATGCAGGCATCAATTTTGCACCTGATAATCTCTTCGAAGACAGGGATTCGTTACTATGGATCAGAAATTTTAAGGTTGAAAAAAGAAACTCGGCGATCGGAAAATTCTACATGGTCATACCCCCATCACCACCGATGAAGTTGTCAATCCGGCACGCCAATGTGTGTACAATATTGATGCAGGTTGCGTTCACAAGCACCGCGAAGGGTGTGGCTATCTAGTGGCGTTCAATCTCACCAATCGATCATGGATTATGGAGAAGAATGCTGAGTGAGGAAAAAGGCGGAGGCGGAGGCGAAGGTTGAGTTTGAGGCTGAGGCAGAGGCAGAGGGGCTGCTAACTTGCCACACCTTTAGTGATGTTAGCACAGGCATCACTGCGATTATAAAATCTGTTTCAAACTGATCTGAATTGACCAGTACTTCCGGCAATCTTGTATCATCTCTGAGCGATCGCCTGGATACTATCAACAGCGGATAGCCTGGGAATTACTTTGGAAGGCTTTTTACTTAGAAAGCCACAGCATGACTACAAAGCTATGGCGGCTAAGAAAAAACCGCAATTGATGCAAAAGTTCATAACTCCTTTAACGCAAAACTTTCTTCATTACTACACTTTAAACGTCTGCATGACATACTTCTCATGTCATAAAGTCCTAATTTCCATTTCGTTAGCTATTGTCCTCTTTTTGTCGCCACCCTGTCGCAGTATTGTCCTCTTGTTTCTTAGCCTGGATCTATGTGCTGGGTATAGATTTGATATGTCCTTATTGAATCAATATGCAAACGCTAAAGCGGTATCACTTGATCATCCTGTTTATCCTCCTGATGTTGTTATAGATCGCAATAGCCTGCTTTATCGCAGATCGCCTCATCCAGCAAATGGATCAGCAAATGCATGTAATTTAATTTGAAACGACCATCGAAATGAAAAAAGCTATTGGATTGTACTTTGTTCTGTCCCTTTGTGGGTCTGTGATCGGACAAGGAATTGGGGTAGGCACAACTGCACCCGATGCCAGTGCCGCGCTGGATATTTCAAGTACCACGAAAGGCATGCTGGTGCCGAGACTCACAAGTGATCAACGTGAACTAATTATATCCCCTGCTCAGGGATTATTGGTTTTTGACATCACGACAGAAACATTTTGGTTTCACAACACCAATGAATGGGTAGAACTGGTGGATAAGGTCAATACAGAAGTGCATCGCACCAACCCTGATCAAATCTATTTAGGTCTTACGGACAGTGTCGGTATCGGCACGCTGGACCCCAAGGTCAAACTACAGGTTAAGACATCCAACGATCAATATGGAATATCCCACACCAATGGAGATGTAGATATCGCGACGTTCGTCAGTAGTACCAACAGTCTTCTTGGGGGATGGATCGGTACGAGGAGTGATCATCCTTTAAACCTGTTTGCCGGGGATGGATATAATCAATTTACCATGCTCCCTAATGGAAACATAGGTTTGGGACTAATAAACCCATTTGGAAAATTGCATGTTGTTGGCAATTCGTATTTCAATGGAAATATTGTGATCAGCGGTCTCCCAAATAACCGACTGGATATCATACATGGCCTTCCGAGGAGCGGAACGCATCCCGATGACCGGGCTATGTATGTCAGCGGAAACTTTGGTGCAGCCTCCAACGGTATAGAATTCCGGCATTCAAACGGGACGCAGGGCATTGGTTTTGGTTTCAATACCATGTATGCGACAGGCTCATCTTTTGATCAGGATCTCGGCCTGGCGGCTAAAGGTTCAGGTAGTCTCATCTTTACCGCAGGTTTTGTAGAACGTATGCGCATCGGAGCGAATGGATTTGTGGGTATAGGCACCACAACGCCGCGAGCGCTGCTTCATTTTCCAAATACGCAAACGGCCAAAAAACTGGTGTTATATGAAGCCGCTGATAATGGCAATCAGTTTTCGGGATTTGGTTCGCTTTCGGATGTATTACGATACCAGGTACATTCTAGTGGATCGAGTCATATCTTTTATGCCGGAACCTCTCCGACGACCAGTAGTGAACTCATGAGGATACAGGGTAATGGAAATGTTGGTGTAGGAATCACCCCGACCAATCGAATGGATATTCATACAGGCTTTGGCCGGACAGGCAGCAGTCATCCCACCGGGTTGGCCCTCTATGTAACAGGAGGAGAAATGGGTGAATCATCGGGAGGAATTGAATTTCGGCATTCTAGTGGATTACAGGGCATCGGTTTTGGGTATAACACGATTTATGCCACCGGATCAAATGCACAGCAGGATCTAAAAATGACGGCATCAGGAAATTTGATATTCAAATCAGGCGGACAGGAGGCTTTACGCATGGAGACAGATGGAGAGGTGGTGATGAGCCTGGCTACCGTGACCAGCGCGTTAAACATAGGATATGAACAAGTGTGGTCAGACACCATTATGGTGCCTGGGAGTGGTGGCACTGTCACCATGCAGTGCAATTGTCCACCCGGGACGAAAGTGATTTCCGGAGGCTACAGCTCAGCTACTCAAGCGATTCATGTTTTTGGAAGCTATGCAACAACGGATACCCAGTGGTGGTTTAATCTTTATAACTCGGCATTCGTCCCTGTTGCATTCAGTGGATTTGCTATTTGCGCCCGACTTGGGAGTTGAGTAGTATCAGACGTGAGA
>JAWXAW010000192.1:0-6410 GCA_034439675.1 Saprospiraceae bacterium
AAATCATGCCTCCCCGGCGTTTGCATGCGGAAGGAAGTGCGAAAGGGCAATGCAGGGGGCGGGGGCAAAAGGCTGTAGAGAATTGAAAATGAGGAGATAGGAGATAGGAGATAGGAAATAGGAGATAGGAAATAGGAAATAGGAAATAGGAGATAGGAGTTTGAATATAGTGTTGAATGACCAAACGTCTATAGTCGAATTAGTTTGTAAGAGAAATCATGCATCCCCGGCGTTTGCATGCGGAAGGAAGTGCGAAAGGGCAATGCAGGGGGCGGGGGCAAAAAGAAGAGAAGTGTGAACAGCGGTGTGCTAAGCCGAGTTGAAGTAGAGGCGTCTTGCAGCCGCCTGATTGTGAATAGAGATTTGATCTGGTCGCGTCAGGAGACGCGATAAATAGTGTATTCAAGTCTGAAGACCTGAACGAGCGGTGCTAGAGATAGATTTATTTGATTATCAACATGGGAATAGCCAATACTTCGAGTCAGCTCAGTACAAGTGAACAATTAAAAGTAAAGATTCGCTCGTCTGTAGACTGACGTCTATAGTCTACAATCTAAAAGAGTATCAATTCATGAAGGAAATAACATTACTCGATCTCACATTCGAACCATTTATCTCTTCGGAAGAGATCGAACGGACGGTCATTGCACTTGCTGCACAGATCGACAACGATTACCGCGGTCGCAATCCGATCCTGCTGATTGTACTCAACGGGGCATTCATCTTTGCTGCCGACCTGGTCAGGAAGATAAATATTCCCATTAGGCTGGACTTTATCAAGATCAGTTCCTATAAAGGGACAGCATCGACAGGTGAGATGGATGAACATTTCCTCTGGAAATCAAATCTGGAAGGAGAACATGTAGTCATCGTGGAAGATATTGTGGATACCGGCCATACACTCCAGTACCTCAAGCAAAAAATAGGCTCGCAACATCCTGCTTCCGTTGAGGTAGCCTGCCTGCTGAAAAAACCTACTGCTTACCAGTACCATGATATTCTCAAATATGAAGGGATGTCGATCGAGGATAAGTTTGTCGTCGGGTATGGCCTTGATTACAATGGACTGGGACGTGACCTGGATGCAATCTATCGCCTCAAGGAATCATGAGCATACTCATTGTCATATTGATCATCTATGTGTCGATATCCCTTGCCTTTTATTTCCTGCAGCATCTGTTTTTTTTCCGTCCGGAGATATTGCCTCATGATTTCAAATACCAATATCCATTTCCCTTCGAAGAAAAGCAATTTGACCTCCCGGATGGTGGACGTATCAATGCTATCTGGTTTAAAGTACCTAACAGCCTTGGCGTCGTCTATTTTCTCAAAGGCAATAGCCGCAGTATCAAAGGATGGGGCAAGTTTGCTAAGGACTATGTAGGTAAGGGGTATGACTTTTTCATGATGGACTATCGAGGTTTCGGAAAGAGTCGAGGCCATCGCTCTGAACAAATCATCTACAGTGATGCCGAATATGTCTACAACTGGCTCTCTACCCTATACGATCAGTCAAAGATCGTAGTGCTTGGTAGATCCCTCGGTTCTGGTTTCGCAGCCCGTGTTGCTGCCTGGAACCATCCGAAGATGCTGATTTTGGATTCACCTTATTACAGCTTCCAGTACCAGATCCACCGTTTCGGCTGGTGGTTGCCACTGCGGTGGATACTGCGCTATAAGATTCCTACCTATATGTACATCCAAAAGATAAACTGTCCGGTGTACATCATCCATGGGGACAAGGACTTTTTGATTTCATATGAGCAGGGCGTAAGGCTTCAACAATTAATGCCTGACAAGGTGACTTTAATTACGATCAAGGGAGGGAGACATAATAATCTGCCGCAGTTTGAGTCTTATCACAAAGGGCTTTACAAAATCCTGAATGCGTAGCATGCGCTGAAATGCAAAATGGAATTTTGCTAACGGGAGAGCGTAGATACAATCTACGCTCAAAAGTGTTTTTTTATTTGGTGATTGAAGGAATTAGATAAGATCTGCGCTCAACACTTTATTTATTTTTATTCAGAATGTGAGTATCCCGGGGTTTCGGAAGAATGATGTTTCGCAGAAACGAATGAATGAAGAACACAGGGATCGCCCCGGGTATCCGGGACGAGGGCAAAAAGTTCAGCGATTGGAATGAGATCCTCGCCTGCCGTTTGAAAGAATCGGTCCGCAACGCACCCCTCAGCGTCTGATACCCCATGCCTCACATCTCACGTCTCACGCCTCACGCCTCATGTTTTCCTTAACACTCTCTTTAATCCTTCATCTCCCCTTTCCCGCCATTCATCGACGGATCAAGGTCATCCATTTCCACGAAATGGACAATCAGTGGGTATGACAATTCAAACACAGATTTTAACAGTTGAAAGCCATTTATATTAAAGTTGACTTAATCCGCTTGACAGTTCCATCATACCTGCTTAACTTTGTCAAAAAAACACAACATCATGAAAAATGTATTTTTATTTGCCGCACTTTTTCTATGGAGTGCTCTTGACTTGACCGCACAGACACAATATGCAGTCGTAACATCCATTGAATCCATCATCCCTGCAGGACTAGGACGCTCAAGAATCATTGCCAATAAAGAGGATCTCAATACCGCCAATTTTACCACACAACGTACAGATGGTATCAAAAGCGATATGGGTACTGTGAAACGGCAGGATATCAAGATTGACAATTTCGAAGAAACGAAGCTCCTCAACTTCTTTTCCATCAGTGGTATCAACTTTCAGAATGTTGCTTCCAACGATGCTATGATCTCCGCCAAACTTAATGAAATGGCCGCTGCCGGATGGGAGCTGGCGTTTGTTGCCACAGGCGTGGAAAGCGATGCCGGCACACCAGATGGAGAAGGGATTTTTGTGACCCGTTATATCTTCAAAAGGTAAAAGCGGAAGAGGCTGAAAGGACTGTAGGGGCTTAAAAGCTTAAGAGGCCAAAAGGTTTTAAGGCTGTGTTACATGACAGGGATTGTGTCGTGCAACACAGCCTTTTTTTGTGAGTTGTGAGTTGAGTTGTGAGAAAGGTCGCCCCGGGATTTCTGTGCGCAAGGATGTGGAAAGAGGAAAACAGGGGCCGCGTGGCTCTGTGGTTTATGAAGGGATACTGTTATGCACCGCAGTTTTTTTTGTGAGTTGTGAGTTGTGAGTTGAGTTGTGAGAAAGGTCGCCCCGGGATTTCCGTGTGCGAGGATGAGGAAAGAGGAAAACAGGGGATGGGGGCCGCGTGGCTCTGTAATGAAATAGGTGATTTTTGTAGGGTGATGAGTTGTGATTGGTGTATTTGCATGAAGGCCCCTTTGGCCTCTTCCGCCCATTGAGCCCCTTCTGCCCCTTCCTCCACTTTATGCTTTTCAACCTTTCCGCCCTTTCAACCGTTTACCTCCCTTAATCACTCAAAACTGAGCTCCGAAAGCATACCTTTGCACCGAAAGATGGAAGAGAAGACAACCGGATCGATGAAGGCTGACCGTAAGCAGGATCATATAGACCTGGCATTCAAGGCAGATATGGCTAACGAGGGACCGGATGACCGGTTCTACTACGAGCCTATGATGGCTGGCCATCCCCCTGTCGGTCTGGATCTTAGTCTAAGTTTTCTGGGGAAAACCCTAAATGCCCCACTTTGGGTCAGCAGTATGACCGGAGGGACTGAAATGGCCTATACCATCAATCGCAGGCTGGCGCAATCATGCGCAAAGTTTGGTCTGGGGATGGGACTCGGCTCATGCCGTCCACTCCTCGGTAGTCTCGACCGGATAAAAGATTTTAATGTCAGGGATATTATTGGCCCCGGACTTCCCTTATATGCTAATCTCGGTGTAGCCCAGATCGAATATATGCTTGATCAGGGCAGCGTGGAGGAGATACAGATCATGATAGATCGCCTCCATGCTGATGGCCTGGTGGTACACATCAATCCACTGCAGGAATGGCTCCAGCCCGAGGGTGATTTTATTGTCAACTCACCAATCGATACGCTTGGTCGGTTATTGGATATAATTTCATTTCCTGTTATCGTCAAGGAGGTAGGTCAGGGCATGGGCCCGAAAAGTATTGAGGCCCTTCTTAAACTTCCGATTACCGCATTGGAACTTGCAGCTCATGGGGGCACTAATTTTTCAAAACTGGAGTTACTGCGTTCCCATGGTTTGCAACGTGAGGTTTTTGAACCTGTTTCGCGGATAGGTCATACGGTAGGCGAAATGATTTCCTGGATCAATGCCTTTACGGAGCTCGATGCAGAGGAAATCCTTTGCAGACAAATTATCATCTCCGGCGGTATACGTGATTTTCTCGATGGATATTATTGGATGCAAAAATTGAAGGTGCCCTCTGTCTATGGACAAGCAAGTGGATTTCTAAAATATGCGGCAGAAAGCCAGGATGCGTTGGATGACTATATCCGCAGTCAGGTCCGTGGACTTCAATTAGCTCAATATTATCTGAAGGCGAAATAAGCGATGGGAGAAAAGACGATATCAGGGTTTTCGAAGCTATCCAAGATGGGCAAGATCAAATGGCTTGTCGAAAATTTCTTTAAAGATCCCGAAACAGTAAAGCGCGAACTCGCCAGCTACCTGCTCGCTAATGAAGAACAACAACGTATCCTTGATGGCTTCAGCGAAAATACAATCAGTAATTATCCGCTTCCTTTAGGTATTGCACCAAATTTTTTGGTCAACGGTGTCACCTATTGTGTCCCGATGGTGACGGAAGAAAGCTCTGTTGTTGCTGCTGCAGCCAGCGCTGCAAAGTTCTGGTTAGATAGAGGGGGCATCCATGCCAAAGTCATCGGTACACTGAAGACAGGGCAGGTACATTTTCTCTGGTATGGTGATCCGATTTTGATCGCCTCCCATACGGATGAACTGGCCGCACATCTCACTCGCGGATGCAGAGAGATCACCCGCAATATGGAAGAACGCGGTGGTGGTATCAGGAATATTTCATTGGTCAACATGTGTGATCGTGAGCCGGGGTATTATCAGTTGCTTGTTGAGGCCGATACACGTGATTCGATGGGGGCAAACTTCATCAATTCTATACTGGAATGTTGTGCACAAGCCATTCCGGTTTGGTTTGAAGAACATCTGCCTGATGATGTTCCGGTACCAGAGGTAATCATGTCGATCCTTTCAAACTACACACCTGACTGTCGCGTACACGTGTGGGTCGAGTGTCCAGTGGCGGATCTCGGGGAATTTGAAGGAGGATTAAGTTCTGAAGAATTTGCCCGACGCTTTTATACCGCAGTGCGTATCTCTCATATCGATCCGTATCGCGCTACTACGCACAACAAAGGCATATTTAATGGCATCGATGCCGTAGTCCTTGCTACCGCCAATGATTTCCGTGCAGTCGAAGCATGTGGCCATACTTGGGCTGCACGCAGCGGGAGGTATAAGGGACTGAGCAAATGTTCCGTTACCGATGGTATCTTTCGTTTTGAATTAGAGATACCGCTGGCTGTTGGAACTGTCGGAGGTTTGACAACACTGCATCCATTAGCTAAGCGATCTCTGGAGATGCTCGGCAATCCGGATGCGGCCACCTTGATGCAAGTCATCGCAGCAACAGGCTTGATGCAAAATTTTTCTGCTATCCGTTCGCTAGTCACCACCGGCATACAGAAAGGGCACATGCGTATGCATCTGCACAATATGTTGCTTCGCCTCGAAGCCACGGAGATCGAATCAGCACAGGCGATCAAGTATTTTGAGGATAAGACGGTTTCGTTTCCGGAGCTAAGGAAATTTATTGAAAAGTTACGAAGCACACTGGCAGTTAGGAGCTAGGAAATAGGAGTAAGTAGTAAGGAGTTAGGAACTAGCGGGATTGGAGTGCAAGAATGTTATTCTTTCATAGAGTTGATGAGTCCGTGAAGGATTCGACTTATCTCATTTGCGTGGTCTAGTAGAGAATCCATAGTGATTTCATTGCAGTAATGCAATCGATATGATAGGTAGAGCATTGACTTTATTTCACTGCATGAGCCTAGAGCATAATAAAGAAAGCGAATAAACTCCTTGTTTGATTGACGATCAAATCCTTCTGCGATATTGTTCGAAATGGAAATCGAAGCACGGAAAATCTGATCTTTAAAGGAGAAATCCTTCAATCCTTTAAATGCAGCATGAATTTCGACAGCAAGATCCTGTGCTTTCTTCCATCCTTTGACATCTTCAAATTTTATTATAGCCATATCACAGTAGATTTGTAATCAAATTGATTTTATTGAAAAGGAAATCTCCTCTCCTACTAGTGTATCGAAGTCATTCAATTGTTACCCTCAATTGAATATTTTTTAAATCAGTCATTAACTCCCTTTATCTAGCGGCTCCGTTTTAGGATTTGAATGGAAAGGAAGTTCCTGACCCCTAGTTCCTATTTCCT
>JAWXAW010000193.1:0-39879 GCA_034439675.1 Saprospiraceae bacterium
ACACCTGCCTTGAGTTTTTCAGAAACCGCGGAAAATGCATCCAGTGTTTGCTGAACATCAGCGTCTGTATGCGAAGCAGTAGGGATCATACGCAAGAGGATCATACCTTTCGGAATGACCGGGTACACAATCAAGGATGTGAAGATGCCATATGATTCGCGCATGTCATGCACTAATTGGGTAGCTTCAAAAGGTGTTCCGTTGAGATATACCGGAGTAACAACTGTATTGGTGTCTCCGATATTAAACCCTCTTTCTTTAAGGCCTTTTTGCAATGAAGTTGCGATATGCCAGAGTTGTACTTTGTACTCAGGATGGTTGATCATGAGTTCAAGGCGCTTGAGATTACCTTCCACGATTGGCATCGGGAGACTCTTGGCATGAATTTGTGATCTCATCGCATATTGCAGGTATTGGATGATGTCTGCATCTCCCGCAAGGAAACCACCTGTGCATGCAAAGGATTTGGCAAAGGTTGAAAAGTATACATCAATATCATCCTGGCAACCCTGTTCGACACCTGCACCACGTCCACCTTCACCCAGTGTACCATAGCCATGTGCATCATCAACGAAAAACCTGAAATTATATTTCTTTTTCAGGGCAGCAATTTCTTTTAGAATTCCCTGATCACCACGCATCCCGAATACGCCTTCAGTCACAACCAGGATACCTCCACCTTTTTCATCTGTCCATTTTTTCGCGCGCTCCAGGTTCTGCTTGATGCTTTCGATATCATTGTGCTTGTAGGAAAAGCGCTCTCCTATATGCAGGCGGGTACCATCGATGATACAGCCATGACTTTCAGCGTCATAGACAACTGCATCCCTGCGACTCAGCAATGCATCTATTGCAGATACAACACCCGGATAACCATAATTGACTACAGCAGCAGCTTGCTTGTAAACATGTGCTGCCAGTTTCCGTTCCAGTTCCTTGTGCAGAGACGTTTCTCCTGTCATCAACCTTGCTCCCATCGGATAGGCAAGGCCCCAGCGGGCAGCTGCTTCAGCATCAGTCTTACGTACTTCCGGATGATTTGCCAGACCGAGATAATTATTGATGCTCCACACCACCACCTCCTTGCCATTGAAGATCATCCGTGATCCGATTTCCCCATGCAATTCAGGGAACATATAATAACCTTCACCTAAATGGGCGTATTGTCCTAGTGGCCCACGCTGATGGCGTATTCTCTCAAATATTTCCATAGTTTTTGATGTATTTATTAAAAACGCGTTCTAATCGACGTTGGATCTGATAACTTGGTGCATAGTCGGCAATCTTCCGAATGAACCCTTGCTTCTGCATCCAACCATTATTATAAATCTTGCTCATGTATTTGCTTCCATGATCAGCAAACAACAACACTACAACATCCGTTGGTTTGAATTCCCTCCGTATGCGCATCAGGGCTTCAATCACAGCCCCGCTGCTGTAACCTGCAAATATGGCTTCGCTCTTTGTCAATTGCCTTGCCCTGAAAGCACTGCTCCTGTCATCAACTTTTATAAACCGGTCGATGGTGTCAAATTCCACATTGGATGGAATGATATTTTTTCCAACACCTTCGAGCTGATAGGAATGAATTTCACTTTTGTCCAGTATCCCTGTCTGATGAAACTTGGTCAGTACGGACCCCTCAGCGTCCACCCCGATTACCTTGATGCCTGGATTCTTTTCTTTCAGATACTTGCCTGCTCCCGAAATGGTTCCGCCGGTACCCACGGTGGCAAAATAATGTGTGATCAAACCTCCGGTTTGTTGCCATAGCTCAGGTCCGGTACTTTGATAATGGGCGTCAACATTGGTATGGTTATAATACTGGTTGACGTAAAAGGAATTTGGGATTTCCCTTGCAAGCCGCTCAGCCTGGCTGTAGTAGGATTGCGGGTCATCCGAGGGGACGTAATTTGGACAGACCAGCACTTCAGCTCCCAGAGCTCTTAATTGCGCGATTTTCTCCTCGGCGCTTTTATCAGTGGTCGTCAGGATGCAGTTGTAGCCTTTGACAATACACGCCATAGCCACCGAAAAACCTGTGTTGCCTGAGGTGGATTCGATGATGGTGCCTCCAGGTTTGATGAGCCCGTTTTTTTCAGCTGACTCAATGACGGCCATACCGATCCGGTCTTTTGCACTCAACCCCGGATTAAATGATTCCAGTTTGGCGAGTACGAGGCATCCGGCAAGTTTTGACAGGCCATGAAGTTTAACCATAGGCGTATTTCCTACAGTCTGCATGATGTTATCATGCCATTGGGGCTTCAGATGTGATGATTCCTGGGTCATAGAATATCGCTTCCTGTTACCATAACCCTTCACCAGGTCATGGAGAACAAAGATACAAAGTCATTTGGGTTGACGAAATGCGAGCCCTTACATGGACATCATTTAAGGTTTGTTCTATGTTTAAGCCTAAGACATTTAAGTGATTAGCTTTGAATTTATCGAAAAAGCCACCATCCTTCGCTTTACATTGGTACGTCAGCGGAAAATCCGTTTTTAGAATAGAACGAATCCAAATTTTCCGGCTAAATACCTGATTGAAATAAAAAAAAACCGGCTTGCAGGCCGGTTTTTTTAAAATCTGGGATATCCCGGATCGATTAGTCTTTCGAAGGGGATGATGTTTTTACAGCCTTTCCGCTGGTAGTAGTTGCTTCAGAAGTTTTGCCTGCGCAGCAGGATTTACCATTTGAGCCGCTTGTAGAGGTTGCTGATGATTTACCGGCGCAGCAAGATTTACCACTTGCAGAAGTACCTTTTGTACCACATTCCTTATTGCCTTCCATTTTCATCGGAGACACATTTACAAAGGTATTGGTAGTCCCATCATAGTTCACATCTACATAAGAAACGGTGCCACTGTGTGCGCATGTTTCTTTCCTTACGTAGGATACGGTTCCGGTCACCGGGCAAGTCTTTGATTCAATGGATGCATCCATGGAAGCAAGTTTTGTAGCGGCATCATTACTGCCACTTGTGGTTGCAACAGATGTTGACTTGCCTTCACAGGAAGATACACCAGCTGCTGGTTTAGCAGTGCAGGATTTGCTGCAGGCCGATTTCTGAGCCTGAACTCCCACTGCCATGACAGAGAAGAGGAAAAAGGAAAAAAGGACTTTTTTCATTGTATACAGTTTTTTTAAGTTATTTAAAGTAATTAAACCAAAGATAATGACTCCGTGGTATTGTAAACGGTTAAATATTCTACTTTCGGTTTAACTTAACAGTTTTTTAACGCTATTCGGACTACAATGTTCTACAAATCCTTGCTTTTCCTGACCATCGTGTTGGTTTTTATCATTGTTTCTTGCAGTACTGCCAAAGAATACCCTGGCAAATTTTCAGGGCAGGAACTTCATTTCGGGCAGGGGGGAGGCTTTACAGGGGCTGTTACTTATTTTGTTCTACTGGATGACGGCCGTTTGTACCAAAGAGCAATGCAGGACAGTATCTACACTCTCCTGGATACATGGGATGAAAGGTTCGTAAAGCAGATGTTCGATAATTATAAGTCGTTTGGATTGGAGGAGATTGAATTTTATGAGCCCGGGGATTTGTACTATTTTATCCAACACAAATCAGGAGATTCTCCAATGCACAGAATCACCTGGGGCAGGCCCGGTGTCAACCCTGATGAGATCATCGTCCGTTATTATAACTTGCTGTATAAATCAACAAAATCAAATTCATGAGAACTTTAGCCACCATCCTGCTCAATTTCGGATTACTTGTCGGCCTGGCCGCCCAGACCCCGATGAAGCAAATTCCTGACAAACCCTTTGTTGAGCCCAAGCCCCTTCAGATTTCGAATGCCCCGGTCCTTTCTTCAGGATCAAATCGCCTTGGCGGTCAATGGCATCCGGGTATTTTGAATTTTGTGCAATCAAAAGATGAGGCCATCAAATCTGTTAAAATAACAGAATCGGGAAGCCTTTGGATTGATCTGGTACCTAATGAACTTTGGGCATCACGTAGTTCATTAAAAGCCATGCTGGAAAAAATTCTTCCGGTTGAAAGCCAGAATTTGCCATGGGCTATGGACTGGAATATCATAAGTGAGCAAATTGATGCTCGACGAATCACCCACGTCAGGGTTCAACAAACACTTGCCGGCGCTCCTATTCATGGACAGGATTTGATCCTCCATATTGATAAGGGCAGTCTCAGAGATCTGAATGGATTTGCATGGACCGGCAAACTTCCGGCTAAATTGCCCGCCCCTGCACCTGCAACAGAAGCCATCGGAGCTGCGAAAAATTACCTGCTGGAAAAGAATGTCCAATTCCAGGACAAAGCCCGGTTTGAAGGAATTCAACATCCCGATGATAAAGCACAATTGGTGTGGTATCCGTCTAATGGAAAACTGGTCTTGACATATGAAATTGATATGCACCCAAATGTGATGGATCACTGGACTGTATTTATAGAAGCCACAACATTTGAAATCCTAGAAGCATATTCTGAATTGTGCGCCATTGCTCCGCTTCAGTTGTATGATTTGTCCTCATTTAGGACTTGTAAGGAGGAAGAACATCATGCAGATGGTTTTGAATTGGACAGAATGCCGGCTGTCGTTGCAGACGGAGCAACAGTTGTCGCTGACCAGGATCTGAAAGGTATTAACCGCACGGTTAACGGATATCTCGTAGGGTCAAATTTTTTTATGATTGATGCCAGCAGAACGGGCATGTACCTGGCTAACCAATCTGTCATACCGAATGAACCAGTTGGTGTTATCTGGACTGTAGATGCACAAAATGGATCTCCTCAGCAGACTAACTTCGAAATTGTTCATGTAACCAACACAAATAACAACTGGAAAAACCTCGAAGTTTCCTCACACTACAATGGTGGTGAAGCTTATGAATATTTCAGGCAGAAGTTTGGCAGAAACTCGATCAATGGCAGCGGGGGTAATATCATATCCATCATCAATGTGACGGATGAGAACGACAATGACATGGACAATGCTTTCTGGAATGGCGCTGCTATTTTCTATGGAAATGGTGATGTGGCATTTCAGCCTTTAGCAAAAGGTCTCGATGTGGCAGGCCATGAAATGTCCCATGGTGTAATTCAAAACACGGCTAATCTGGAATATGTCGGCCAATCAGGTGCATTGAATGAATCGTATGCTGATATTTTTGGAGCAATGATTGACCGGGATGATTGGCAAATGGGGGAAGATGTGGTCAATATTGCTGTGTTTCCCACAGGTACGATGAGAGATCTGTCAAACCCCAACAACGGTGGTTCAAGTTTAAATGACAGAGGATGGCAACCGAAACATATGAATGAGTTTCAGAATCTCCCTGAAACACCTGAAGGTGATAATGGTGGCGTGCATGTCAATAGCGGAATCGCCAATAAGGCTTTTTTCAATCTGGCCACCGCTGTCGGAAAAGACAAGGCTGAACAGATATATTACAAAGCTCTCACCGACTATCTGGTCAAATCCTCGCAGTTTGTGGATATGCGAAATGCAGCCGAAAAAGCAGCTACAGATTTGCATGGCGCCAATAGCACAGAAGTCATTGCTGTACGCAATGCTTTTGCAGGTGTTGGTATAGGTGCCGGTGCAGGGGAGGATTATGAAGAGGATATTGATGTTAATGGAGGAGATGATTTTATCATCGCTACCGATGAGCAACAATCTGATCTGTATTGGATTCCCCCTTCAAATCCAAATCAGGTTGTCAAAATGGATGTCCCGGCACCTTTTAGCACACCTAGTTTCACAGATGATGGATCAGCTTGTGTCTATGTTGACCAGAATGGTGATATGATCGTTATCAATTTCGATTGGTCGCAAGGATTGAGTTATGGAGCCTTTTTTCTGGAAGATAACCCGCAAGGAATCTGGAGGAATGTAGTGGTGTCAAAGGACGGTTCGAAAATAGCCTACACCACCAGCAATCAGCGTAACGAAATCCTCGTCTATGATTTTCCTTCAGGGGCAAATGATGTTTTTGTACTCTATAATCCTACAACGGCTTCAGGTGGCGCCATCACAGGTGACGTGTTGTATCCGGATGTAATGGAATGGGATTATTCCGGTGAATATATTATGTACGATGCCCTCAACAGGATTGAAAGCTCTTTCGGTGATGGTATTGAATACTGGGATATTTCATTCCTGGAAGCATGGAATAATGACAGTGAAGTATTAGGAACCGGACAGATCGGCAAACTCTTTCCCGCATTGCCTGAAAATATCAGTATTGGAAATGCTTCGTTTTCAAAAAATTCCCCTTTCATTATTGTATTTGATTACCTGGAAACCTATACAGACAATTTTGGACAGGAGCAGACGGATTATACCATCCTGGCTGCCAATATTGAATCAGGGGAGATCAATGACATTTATCAGAATACAACATTGGGCTATCCGAATTATTCCAGGCTCGATGACAAAATTCTGTTCACCTATGATAATTCCGGCACCCTACTGTTGGCCACTATAGACGTGCAAAGCAGCAATAAAACACTTCCTGTGCCGGGGACGGACGTCGTGCTGATCAACCAGGCTCAGAAAGGAGTTTGGTTCACGACCGGGAATCGTGATTTTACAGCCACAGAAGATATTTCAGCAAATGCCAGACTGCTCAGGGTCATGCCACAACCAGCGGAGGAATCCATTACGGTATCATGTGAATCACTCACCGGTAATGTAACATATACCATTTTTGATCTGACCGGAAGAAGCTTGAAGTATGGTAATCTGTCACAGGATAAAATAATCACAACAAGTAACCTTATGTCGGGAACCTATCTGCTGCAACTTACATCCGAAAACGGTTCAACCCTGAATGCAAAGTTTATAAAGCAATAGAATAGCTTGACTCAGAAAATTCTCGTTATACGATTCAGTTCTATTGGGGATATCGTATTGACGACACCTGTTATCAGGGCGTTACACAGACAATTGGGTGCAGAAGTCCACTTTTTAACCAAAGAGGCTTTTGCACCCATTGTGCATTTTAATCCGCATATCGCAAAAGTCATCATCCTGGCAGAAGATTTTGATTCGATGATGGAAGCCCTCAAAGCTGAGCAGTATGATCACATCATTGACCTCCATCATAATGTCAGAACACAGCGAATTAGGTTTGCAGTGGGGAGCCCTTTTACTTCATTTCGAAAGTTAAATTTTGAAAAATGGTTACTGGTGCGGTTCGGAATCAACCGCTTACCGGATAGCCATATCGTTGATAGATATTTGGCGACAGCCGCTTCCTTAGGTGTTGTCAAGGATGATGAAGGGCTTGATTTTTTCGTGCCGGCTGAAAAAAGTGTAGACATCAAAGGGCTTTGGAATCTGCTTCCCGGGCAGTATATCAGTTTTGTTATCGGGGCGGCCCATCAAACCAAATGCCTGACACCCATTCAGATTGCACAGGTTTGCGATCAGCTACCTTTGCCGGTTGTCCTCTTGGGTGGCCATCATGAAAAGGAGAAGGCGCTGGCTGTGGTCAATGCCAGCTCACATCATACTATTATCAATTCCTGCGGCACGCTTGACATTCTTCAATCTGCTTCCGTCATTCAACAGTCAGGTCCCATCATTACTCATGACACAGGCTTGATGCACATCACCGCCGCACTAAAGAAACCTCAGGTCGTTGTATGGGGCAATACCATCCCTGAGTTTGGCATGTATCCGTATTATGGAAATCATAAAGTATCATGGATAAGCATGGAACAAAAAAATCTCTCCTGCAGGCCATGCAGCAAACTTGGTTTTGACAAATGCCCAAAAGGACATTTTAAATGCATCATGCATCACCACCCTGACCAGATTGCCGCCGCCGCTATGTCTCTTTACAATGAATATCCCAACCCTCTAACCCCCTTAATCCCGTCACCTTGAGCTCCCCACTGCCATTAACATCTCACTTTTCTCTTTGCATTCCTTAGCCTTTGATGCATCACCCATACTTTCATAAAGCCCTACAAGATCTCCATATACCAATCCATAATAATGAACTACATCCCTTTGAAAAGGTTGGAGCACTCCACGGAGTTGATCCCTGTCGCTGACGTAGTCAGGCATCGTTTTAAGGAAGGTATCAAATAGTTTGACACAACCCGCAAAATCTTGTTTAGCAGAAAGATCGTTGAGCTTAGGAAGATAATAATTGTTAAAATTAGTAGCAAGATCACCTCTTGTAAACGTCGCTTGAATGTTGGGAAAAGGTCTCAAAATCGTTAGCCACAAAGCGATTGCTCCGATAAGAATAAACGTAAATCGTTTTGCAGGTTTAAAGGTGGCTAATTGTTGCAACGTATAGCCGCCAAATACACAAAGCATCGCAACCAAGGGTACCCGGAATCTGCAAAGCACATAAAAAATCACCATCACTGCTACTTGCGATAGGATACCCAGATGAAGGTTTAAGGCCTTTTTGTTTTTAATATTTAATATCAAACCCAATAAACCAATCGCAGCGATAAAGGAATAGGGAATGAAGGTAACCTTGAGGGTAGTGCTAAATATTTCAGCCAGATAGCTGTTGACATTATTTGGTATTTCAAACCAGTGAAACACAATGAAGAATTTTTTTACCTGCAAAGCCAGCCAATTCCAAACAGAACCGTTTTGATCAATCATGAGGAGTATGGAAGAGAGCATATGCCCCTGAGACCGTTCCAGTATTTTTCCAGCTTGCTGAAAATATACGAAGCCCAGTTCAGGTTTATATTCTTTGAAATTGGAAAGGATATAC
Source organism: Saprospiraceae bacterium (assembly GCA_034439675.1). GTDB lineage: Bacteria > Bacteroidota > Bacteroidia > Chitinophagales > Saprospiraceae > Opimibacter. The sequence continues at coordinate 8,736 of JAWXAW010000193.1, forward strand.
GTGATGGGTCCCACACTTGATACGGACAGCGAGGGTGTCTTAGTTATACTATTGCGAATGACCAGGAATGAAAGCACCAGACAAAATCCTAACACCACTTGCCATATGTTTTTAAGGGCAATTCGTCTGACATAAAACCACCGTATGATGAGCGGCATCCATAGCAATAGGGTGGTCGTCATAAACAAGTATCCAGCCCCTCCGAGGACCCCCATCAACCAGGCCTTGCTTTTGCCTTGCATTAGTTTTTCGGCGATGACAATATAGCCAAGGAGTAGTGTTGTACTAAAACTAGTCCTTAGCAGTGTGGCATCAAACAGCAAACCGGGACCATACAATGTAAATAGTAGCCCTCCCAGGATTCCAGCCATGGGTGAAAAATAATGCCTGCCCAGCCATATGACCATCCAGATACTCAGCAGGCTGAGTACCATTTGAAGGATGTACATCAAAAGAAGCCCGTTGCCGGCAATTAACTTGGCAAAGGCAATCAATAATGGGTACAGCGGCTCCTGATGATATTTCTTTCCTCCATACCATTCTCCCCATTTTTGTTTGGACAAGGTTTCATCTTCAATGCCAAAACCTTTTGCAACTTCAGCGTGCCATGTGTGATAAGGATGCCAGATGGTGTCGGTCCATATATCGCCACCCGCAATCCGGTCCCCCCAGATATCAAAAAAGAGCATGTCCAAATCCGCTGCCTTGTGAAGCTGACTCAAAGGCATGTCGGGCAGTTCATACAAAAACGACAATCGAAGAAGCCCTGCTAGAACTATGACGCCAATCGAAAGTAAACGGAAGTGTGAGGTAAACCAATCTGAAACCCTGTTTACTAACCGGCTTTCTACAGCTTTTGATTTTTGGCGACTTTGCTGGTTTTTGGATTTAGCCATGACAGTTTACTTAATTGCGATTATATTTTATTTCTCCGCCAACCATGGTGAGGATCACTTTTGCGTTAGGAATACTATCCTCTGCACAAGTCAAAAGATTTTGAGACAACACGACAATATCCGCCCATTTGCCGGGTTCAAGGCTGCCCTTGATATCTTCTTCAAAACCGGCGTAAGCATTTCCGAGCGTGTATGCATACAGCGCTTCTTCTCTTGTCATGGCCTGCTCATGGTAGAACACCTGACCATTGTCTAATCGCTTCCTCGTCACAGAAGCATATAAATTTGGGATAGGGTCGACACGTTCTACAGGTGCGTCTGTTCCATTTGCAATGATCACGCCCATGTCCAGCAAACTCCGCCAGGCATAGGCTCCTTCGCGTGACCTTTCCTCACCCAGCCGCTTGACCACAAAAGGAGCATCTGACGTGCAGTGAATCCCTTGCATGGAAGCGATGATACCGAGCTGTTTAAACCTTGGCATATCCGAAGGGTTTAAATGCTGGGCATGTTCTATTCGCCATCGGAGATCTTCTTGATCAGGATGGGCTTTAAATTCTTTTTCATAGATATTGATGACTTCACGGTTGCCCCGGTCACCAATGGCGTGAACGCACATCTGCATCTTTTTATCCATAGCCAGCTGGGCCATGTTGTTGATTTCTTCGATGGAAGTAGTGTTTTGGCCAAGGAAACCTGGATTATCAGAATAGGGTTCGATAAGCCATGCACCATAGGAGCCTAATGCACCGTCCATCTGAGCCTTGAGGGCCCTGCACGTAAAGTGGTCTTTGCCAATTCTGATGATTGGAAAGCCATCCATATGATCCTTGATTTCAGCATAGGGTTGTCTCAGCATGACCCAAAGCCGAATTTGGAGACTGTCCTTTTCGGCGAGAGATTGATAGCGTTCTATTTCTTCAAAAGTTGACCCGGCATCCTGAAATGAAGTTATTCCATAGGAAAGGCAATGGGATTGCGCTAGGGAGATAGCCTCATACCACCTATTGAGGCGTACTTCTGCCGGGAGTTTTTCGTCCATTTCCTGATACAGTTTCCAGATCAGGTTCATCGCATTTTCTTCAAAGACCCCAATGCTATTGCCAGCACCATCCCGCAATATCCGGCCACCGGAAGGATCAGGGGTTTCCTTTGTAATGCCTGCTACCTCCATGGCCGCCTTGTTGGCAAACAAAGCGTGACCACTCGCATGAAACAGCATGACAGGATGCTGTGAAGAAACCGCTGATAACAGGTCATGAGTTGGGTATCCATTCACATTGTTTTCGACTGGTGTCATCCATTTTTCCTGATGCCATCCCCTTCCGATGATCCATTCCCCGGGATTTAGTTTTTCTGCCCGGGCCCCCACACTATCCACTATTTCCTGCCAGCTTCTGGTTCCGAGCAGATCAAGCTGCATCAGGTTATTGCCCAGCCCGCTGAAATGGCCATGCCCTTCAATAAATCCGGGCATCAGAAATGCTCCTGAGCAATCCCTGGTCTCCCCGGACCGACCTTTCCAGACTTCAAGGATTTCTGCAGATGGTCCGAGTGTTACTATTTTGCCTTCGCGGATGACAATGGCCCCATTGGCGATGGGGTCTCCTGATACCGGGTATATATATGCGTTGTAAAGGATGAGATCCGCAACCTTTTCATGCACCTTTACATTGTGTTTGCAGGATACGATGGTAACCATCAAAGCTGACAATGCAGTGTAATAGAGAAAAGTCAGGTTATTTTGCATAATTATTTTAATTCGTTATTGACATTTTGGCCATTAGCAGTCCGGTCGCGGTACATGCCGTCAGATCAAATTTGGAAATAGCACGAAACGGCCAAATATAAACACCAATTTACTATGAGCCAGTACGACCATGTCACACTGACCGGGAAATTTGAATCCTATCTTACTTCGCATCAGCCATATGGATCGCCCGATACCTTATATGAGCCGATACGCTATATCAATGAACTCGGAGGAAAACGGATCAGGCCTGTTCTACTATTAATGGCATACAACCTCTGGCACGAAGATATCACACCGGCATTACCTGCCGCTCTTGCCGTAGAGTATTTTCACAATTTCAGCCTGATGCATGATGATATCATGGATGAAGCACCCACCCGCAGGGGTAAGCAGTCAGTGCATACCTATTTTGGACGAAACAATGCCATTTTGAGCGGAGATGCGATGTTGATCCGTTGCTTTGATCTGTTACTGGAAGCAGGAAGGCAAAAAGGATCTGGTGTTGATTTGTGCTCGTTGATGTGCAAGGCAGCCCTTGAAATATGTGAAGGACAACAGATGGATATGGATTTTGAATCGCTGGCCTCACCTACCGAAAGCGAATACCTGGAAATGATTCGGAAGAAAACAGCCTGCCTGCTGGGCGCAAGTTTGCAGATGGGGGCCATCCTGGCAGGTGCAGATCACCGGGATGCAAAGGCACTATATGATTTTGGTGAAAAAATCGGCTTAGGCTTTCAGGTACAGGATGATTATCTGGATGTTTTTGGTGATGCAAGTCTTACCGGAAAGCAGAAAGGAGGTGATATCCTCCGGGGTAAAAAGAACTTTATCTATGTCCATACCTGCAACATATTAGCACCTCCGGATCAAACGGAATTTGTACAATCCTATATCAACGCAGCAAGCAGACAGGATGCCGATCCGGTATTGCAGTTGTATGAAAAACTGAATGTTAGCAGCTATATCGAAAAGGTTCAGGCTGCTTATGTTGAAAAGGGATTGGCAGATCTGCGTGATTTGCAGATGGAAGGAACCCTGCCGCTGAAAAATCTTGCCATAAGTCTCATGTCCCGCCATTATTGAATCGTTTATTACCTGTTAACATGCCACGGTTGCGATTGTAACAAAAGTAGCCAACCATGATACCCGATGACGGCACCTTTGCCACATCAAAAGGTCATTATGGAAATAGCAGGTTATCTTTCTTCAATCATCATCGGGATATCACTAGGGCTTATTGGCGGTGGTGGAAGTATTCTGACCGTACCGGTACTAGTTTATCTTTTTGCGGTAGACGCTGTTGCCGCAACGGCATATTCCCTCTTCATTGTTGGTTTGACCAGTGCGGTAGGCTCTGTAAGTTATTTCAAAAAAGAGCTGGTCAATGTGAAGACAGCTGTGATTTTTGGTATTCCATCTATCATTGCAGTTTTTATGACCCGGGCGTACATTGTTCCATCTATTCCTTCAGAGCTATTTACGGTTGGAAATGTAGTTGCGACGAAAAGCCATATGTTGATGCTGCTCTTTGCGGTGATCATGATCGCGGCTTCCTATAGTATGATCAGGAAAGCAAAAACAAAAATTCCTGAGCCGACAGGCCCGCAGCGTTTTAATTACCCCCTCATCGTTTTAGAGGGTGCAGTCGTAGGGGTAATCACCGGCCTGGTAGGTGCAGGTGGTGGTTTTTTGATCATCCCGGCGCTCGTACTGTTAAGCAAATTGCCTATGAAAGAAGCCGTTGGCACTTCGCTCGTGATCATCGCCGCCAAATCACTGATCGGGTTTTTGGGCGAAGGCAGCGAAACCGTGATTAACTGGCCATTTTTGGCTACGGTTTCCATCTTCGCGATTATTGGTATTTTTATCGGGATGTCCCTGTCAAAGCGGATAGATGGCGAAAAGCTTAAACCAGCCTTTGGTTGGTTTGTTTTGGTGATGGGGGTCTTTATCATTTTGAGGGAAACCATTCTCCACACCAACTGAGATTTGTAACCAAAGTAACACTTGGGGCAAATAAAAGCCACCAACTTTGCATCGTATCAAAAATAAAAAGCATAAAAAATGAATGTAGAGCAAATTTATACCGGTTGCCTTGCGCAGGGTGCTTATTATATTACATCCAACGGGGAAGCCGCAATTGTAGATCCGCTTCGTGAAGTACAACCATACCTGGAACGCCTGGAAAGAGATGGCGTCAAACTCAAATATATTTTTGAAACCCATTTCCATGCGGATTTTGTTTCCGGACATCTTGATCTGAGCAAAAAGACGGGAGCCCCGATTGTTTTCGGACCCACGGCAAAACCATCATTTGATTTTATTCCGGCGACAGACGGACAGGAGTTTAAGGTCGGAGACGTCACCATTAAGGTGCTGCACACCCCGGGACATACGATGGAGAGCGCGACTTTTTTATTGAAGGATGAAAACGGTAAGGATTATGCCATATTTAGTGGTGATACTCTCTTTATCGGGGATGTGGGCAGACCTGACCTGGCACAGAAAGCAGCAAGTATGACCATGGAGCAACTCGCTGGCACACTCTATCATTCTTTGCGCGATAAGATAATGACCCTCGCAGACGATGTTATTGTCTATCCGGCGCATGGAGCCGGAAGCGCCTGTGGAAAAAATATGAGTAAAGAAACAGTTTCCACCATCGGCAATCAAAAGCAGTTTAATTATGCATTGAGGGCCGATATGACAGAAGCTGAGTTTGTCAAAGAAGTGACGGATGGGTTGTTGCCACCTCCGGCTTATTTCGGTATGAACGTCGCCATGAACAAGCAAGGGTATGAAAGTTTTGATAACGTGCTGAACAACGGTATGCGCGCTTTAACAGCTAAAGAGTTTGAAGTGGCTGCCGAAGAATCAGGTGCACTATTGCTCGATACACGTAATAATGCGGAGGTAGCCAATGGGTATATTCCTCAGGCCATCAATATCGCCTTGAATGGAGAATTTGCACCTTGGGTGGGTGCCCTGATCGTGGATGTAAAACAGCCGATTCTATTGATTGCAGAAGTCGGAAAGGAAGCAGAGACGGTAACCCGGTTGAGTCGCGTTGGTTTTGATAATGTCCTTGGTCATCTCAAAGGTGGTTTTGAAAGCTGGGTAAAGGCTGGACACGAAGTAGATACAATCAAACGGGTCTCTGCGGAAGAGTTTGCAGCTAAAGTGAAGATTGGTGAAGATGTCGTGGTGGATGTCAGAAAGGAAAGCGAGTATGCAGCCGAGCATCTTGAAGATGCCTACAGTAAGCCGCTGGCGTATATCAACGAATGGGTCAAGGATGTAAATCCAAATGAACATTTCTATATGCATTGTGCCGGAGGATATCGCAGTATGATTGCGGCGAGTATACTCCAGGCCCGTGGCTATAGAAATTTTACAGAAGTAGAAGGTGGATTCAATGCCATTTCAAAAACAAACCTACCAAAGACAGATTATATCTGTCAAAGTAAAGTGTTGAAATAGTATTCTTCCGTTACAGTTTATAATGAAGCAGCAAGGTTGCCTTTACGTGTAAGGTAGCCTTGCTGATTATTATGCGAAAAGTAAAGTGATAAACAGATTTATGTATGTTGGATATTTTAAAAAACCCATGGCCCTGGTATGTAGCTGGGCCTCTCATCGGTCTCACGGTTCCTGTCCTCTTGATTATCGGGAATAAAGCGTTTGGTATTTCCTCGTCCTTGCGGCACATATGTGCAGCTTGTATCCCTGCCAATATTCCTTTTTTCAAGTACGAATGGACGAAAGAAATCTGGAACCTGTTTTTTGTTGGAGGTATTCTCATCGGAGGTTTTCTGGCGGTGAGCCTGCTGGCAAATCCAAATCCTGTGGTAATTCATCCGAATCTGGCAGCTGAACTTTCTACGTATGGCATTACCAATCTTGATTCCATGGTTCCTGTGGACGTATTCAATTGGTCAGCATTATTTACCCTCAAAGGTTTTATCATTATGGTGATAGGTGGCTTCTTGATTGGCTTTGGTACCCGATACGCCGGAGGATGCACCAGCGGTCATGCCATCATGGGACTTTCAACACTGCAATGGCCTTCTTTGATTGCCACCTGTTGTTTTATGGTCGGTGGCATCATCATGGCAAATTGGATTCTTCCTATTATTCTATCCCTTTAAAATCTCCAAAGCATGCAAGACATCAATAAAGATAAAATCGTCATTGACGGGATAGAAACCGCCGAAGAATTTGAGGTAAGATCCCTGGATGCTATGTGCATCAATGAGAGCCAACTGACACATAAGTGGTATCATAATCTGAAATACATGGTGGTAGGCATTGCCTTCGGCATTGTATTTATCAAAGCGGAAATCATCAGCTGGTTCAGGATACAGGAAATGTTCCGATTTCAATCCTTCCATATGTTTGGGGTTATCGGCAGCGCTGTGATGGTCGGAGCAATCTCGGTTTTACTCATTAAGAAATTTAATACCAAGACGATTTATGGAGAAGCCATCGAGTTTCACTCCAAACAATTCAATAAGGGTCAGGTCTATGGAGGGTTGTTGTTTGGGTTAGGCTGGGCTATAACCGGGGCATGCCCTGGTCCCTTGTTTGCCCTCGTGGGTTCGGGCGCCACTGTTATTGCAGTTACCTTATTGAGTGCTATCGCCGGTACATGGACGTATGGATATGTGAGAGAAAAGTTACCGCACTAGCACCATAATTCAGAGGCTCTATATGGATCAGCAACAGGAACGAGTAGACGGAATAGCAAGAGCAATAAACCAGCTAAAGTCATTGCTCATTTTTATACTTGTGGCTTTGATTCTTGCACCGGTGGGTTTATTTTATGGAGATAGTATATCCAATGCAATTGAAAGGGAGCTTGCTACGAAACGACAACCGATAATCATCAAAGAAGATTTACCAGTAGAAATTTTTTGGACTGCACCTGATCCATCAGCTATTCAGGATATAGACCTGAAGACTCGGATAGCCTATGGTAAAGAGCTCATAGCCCATACGTCTAAGTATCTTGGCCCTGATGGTATGGTCATGCAGATCAGCAATGGCATGAATTGTCAGAATTGCCATCTTGAAGCAGGGACGAAAACATTTGGAAATAATTATGCTGCGGTCGCATCTACGTATCCAAAGTTCAGGGCAAGAAGTGGCAAATCAGAAGACGTGTATAAACGGATAAATGATTGTTTCGAACGTAGTCTGAATGGCAAGGCACTGGACACTTTGAGTAATGAGATGCAGGCACTGAAAGCATATATCACATTTCTTGGATCAAATGTTTCGAAAGGTGACAAGCCGAATGGGGCAGGACTAAAGGAGCTTACCTGGCTGGAGAGGGGGGCTGATCCTAAAAAAGGGAAAGTGGTTTACGAAACGAAATGTGTGAGTTGCCATATGGCAAACGGTGAAGGCCAGTATGCTTTGGATGGTAAAGAATATACGTATCCGCCGTTATGGGGGAATCACAGTTTTAATGATGGGGCAGGGTTGTATCGCCTTTCCAATTTTGCCAGGTATGCCAAATACAATATGCCTCAGGGAGTCTCTCACACCAATCCGATGCTGACGGACGAAGAAGCATGGGATGTGGCTGCCTTTGTTAATTCACAAAGTCGTCCACACATCGACGTCCCAAATGATTGGCCGGATATTTCTAAAAAGCCGGTTGATCATCCAATAGGACCTTACGCAGATAACTATACTGAAATGCAGCACAAGTATGGCCCTTTTAAACCAATACTTGAGGCACAAAAAAATCCTTTAACCACTGCACAAAAATAAAATGACGGATAACAGAAGGACATTTTTAAGAAAATTGGGAGTCGTGGGTGCTGCAACAGGTGTTGCCGTCATGAGTCCTGTTATAGCAAACGCCATGCCTTCCGACAGGACAGATAGTCAAAGCGATTTTGAAACTGGGAAAGAATATACCCTTAGCATTCTTCAGACGACAGATGTGCATTGTCAGGTACATCCGCATGATGAGTTGTTCTGGGAAAATGAGAAAGCTGTCTTCCGAAAGACAGGCGGTTATGCCCAAATGGCAAGCTATTTTAAGAAGGAAAGAAAAGCTAATCCTGATACATTTATCATTGACACAGGGGATATGTTCCAGGGAAGCGAGCTCTCCGTAAAGACAACCGGTAAAGCATTTGTTCCAGTGCTCAATAAATTGGGATATGACTTATACTTGCCTGGCAACTGGGAAGTGATCTACGGCAAGCGAAACATGCAAACGCTTCTTGGAGCACTGGATGCACCCAAAGTATGCGCCAATATGTATCACGATCTGGGGGAGGATAAGAGAGGCGAACTTATTTTCCTGCCCTATTATATCTGGAATGTGCGCGGAGTTAAAATCGGATTTTTAGGATATACAGATCCGTTGGTTCCGATACGCCAGTCTCCTAATTACAGTAAAGGCATCCTGTATACGCCACCTGAAGAAAATCTGGCGCATTATGTCTCCGTGCTGAAGGAGGATGAAGGCTGTGATTATATACTGATCATTGCTCACCTTGGATTGTCACAACAGATCAACCTGGCGAATATGCCGGAATGCAAAGGAGTAGATTATATCCTTGGTGGAGATACGCACGAGCGTGTCCGTAAACCGATACAATGCACCTATGCCAAAGTGGTCGAGCCAGGCGCTTTTGGTTCTTTTGCCGGAAGTCTTAAACTACGTGTGAAGGATGGAAAAATTATAGGTGACACTTATGAGCTTATTGAATTAGCTGCGGAGAAGCTAAAAGCGGACAAAGAAATGCTGAGCATACTTGAATCAGTAGAAGATCCATTTGAAGCCGATATCAATAAAGTGGTTGGTTATAGCACATTGCCTTTGTATCGCTACTTCGTGATTGAGAATACGATTGATACCATGGTCCTCGATGCGCTTGCATGGCAGATCAAAGATGTCGATATTGTTTTATCAAACGGTTTTAGGTTTTGTCCTCCACGCACGACACCTGACCAAACCGGAAATATTCCGGTTACGGAGGGATTTATTTTTGACATGTTGCCCGTGGATAGTTTTGTACGAAAAGGTAAGGTAACGGGAAGCCAGATAAAAGAATGGCTGGAGAAGGAGCTCAATAATGTATTTGCCAAAAATACGGCAGAGCGATTTGGAGGATGGGTGATCAAGTTTAAAGGCATGGAAATCACTTTCAACGCATTTGGAGAAAAGGGGAAACGGGTGCAAAGCATCATGATAGGAGGTCAGCCGATTGATCTGCAAAAAGTGTACACAATATCCGCTTGTGAACGGGATGGTGATCCGGCAGATGTCTTATGCAGAATAAAAGGAGTAAAGGACACCTCCAATACATCATTTACCTTACACCAGGTGATGAGAAATTATTTGCAGGCCAATTCGCCGGTGACACCAACGCCACCGTTGGCTGCCAGGATATTAGATGGTCCTCAATCTTTGCTAACGCAGGTGACGGGTGTGGATTATCAATTTCGTTAAAACCTTTATTTATGAAAAACATGATAGTAATGACGACCCTCCTGTGCATGACATTGTTGGTCAATGCGCAGTCCAATGCAGAGGTGGTATCCATAGGTGAACATAAGATCGTCTTTCAGCTTACCTCCGCGGACACCAATGTGCACAAGGCCATGATCAGGCAACTTGGTAACCTACTGATAGCAGCACCAAATGCCAAAGTGGAAGTAGTGTGTCACAGCCAAGGTCTTGATATCCTCCGCACGAATCATACGGTTGTTTACCCAAAGATTAAAGAACTAAGTGCCCAGGGTATTCAATTTGTAGCCTGCGAAAACACACTTCGTGAGCGTAAAATCAGCAAAGAAGAGATCATAGCTGAATCCGGGTATGTCAAAGCCGGTATTCTTGAGATCGTGATGAAGCAAGAAGAAGGCTGGAGCTATATCAGAGCCGGCCAATAAGCATTCATCTAATCACAAACCCGTGATGCATCTCCGGATATTACTATTCCTCTTTTGGAGAGCAGGACCTGTCATTGCCCTGGCGCAGCATCAGGAAATCAGTGAGGCCCCTCTGCCGTATAAAGGAAAGGAGCAGATAGAAAAGGATTCACTGTCTATTCTGTCCGCCTTTAAACATGGTAAAGCCAACGGACACTTCCGGTATTTTTTTATGGCGACAAATAATAGCGGTGATCTGACTGACTATTATGCCAATGCAGCAGGAGGAGGCATCCGTTTTGAAACAGCCTCCTTCTATGGTTTCCGGTTTGCAGTCGGCGGCTCTTATGTATTTAACATTGCTTCCTCTGATCTCACGGATCCCGATTCCACCACTAGCCTCTACAGCAGGTATGAAGTGGGTCTGTTTGATGTTGACGATCCCGCTATCACTACAGGTCTTGATCGCCTCGAGGAATTGTATCTCTCTTATTCATGGGGCCAATCTGAAGTAATGTATGGGCGGCAATTTATCAACACGCCTTTTATCAACCTTCAGGATGGGCGCATGCGTCCCGGTGCAGTTGAAGGTATCGTATTGAGACTGAAAGAGTGGCATACTACCAGTATGGAGTCCGGCTTTTTATATGCCGTGTCACCAAGATCGACGGATAGTTGGTATGCTGTCGAAAACTCATTCGGGATTTATCCATCGGGTATAAATCCGGATGGATCGAAATCGAATTATCACGGACATATACAGAGCAGTGGTATTCTTTATACAGGGGTCACTGGGAAGTGGTTTAAAAAGCTTACCATTCAAGGATGGGATTTCCTCGCCTTGAATGTTATGAATACAGCCATGCTTCAACTTGATCTTACAGAGAAAACCAATTCAAAGGATGTGATTGCTGCGTCCGCCCAAGTCATACGGCAGGATGGAATTGGTGATGGCGGAAATGAAAATGCGTCTCAAGCCTATTTTCCTTCAAACGCAAAATCCTTTTCATTTGGATTCAGGTTTGGATACACAACAGGCAGGTTTTTTACAAATCTGAATTATAGTCGCATTACTTCTTCAGGGAGATACCTCATGCCTCGGGAGTGGGGGAGAGATCCTTTATTTACCTTCCTTCCCCGCGAACGGAATGAAGGACTTGGGGACGTACATGCTGTCATGGGTAGGGTCGCTTACACGCTTCCGGAAAACATCTTTTCAGTTGGGGTAAGTGCCGGGTATTATAACCTGCCTGATGTAAAGAATACGCGCCTCAATAAATATGGTTTGCCATCCTATGTACAAGCCAATTTGGAGTTGCGTTATTTTTTCAAAGGCCTGTTCGAAGGGTTGGATATTCAATATCTCCTTGCCGCAAAATTCAATGCGGGTGAGACCTATGATAATGATAGATATGTCTTCAATAAAGTGAACATGCAAGTGCATAATCTCGTGTTGAATTTTCATTTTTAATAGGAGGCGAAGGCTGAGGCCAAATTTTTCACGACAGCAAATTTTTAATTTGTTTGTTAATCGTGGATTGTATATACGCATTCACGACAGCAAATTTTCAATTTGTTTGTTAATCGTAGATTGCATCTACGCTTTCACGACAGCAAATTTTTCAATTTGTTTGTTAATCGTAGATTGCATCTACGCTTTCACGACGGCAAATTTTCAATTTGTTTGTTAATCGTAGATTGTATCTACGCTTTCACGACAGCAAATTTTCAATTTGTTTGTTAATCGTAGATTGTATCTACGCTTTCACGTCAGCAAATATTTAATTTGCGAATATCCAAATTGGCACTCGCAAAGAACGAAATCCACAGTCTAGCTTAGTGAGCAGCTAAGCTGCAACACTTCCTATCGTAACTCCTTCAGAGGGCGAAGGGGGTAAAATAGTATATGGGCGAAGGGGGTAAGAATTTCAGGAGTCGAATGGGCTTATGTAGTTCAGAGGGTGAAGGGGATTATGAAGTTTAAGGAGCGAAGGGGGTATAGAAGTTCAGAGGACAATCGGGGTAAAATTCCAACATCTCATTTCAAGGCATGAGCAGCGGAACCAAGTGCCTCAGCAACCACTCGATCAGGAATATTATCTTTGAAGGTAAATGATCTGTAATCTGTAAGCACAGGTGGTATGCAACAAGAAGATATATCGTGTCGCTACTATCCTGTTCTTTTAGCCCTGCATGATCATTTGAAAACACTACCATAGATGTACGGCTTACATGACAGTGATATAAGACAGATAGTTGATCTTTTTCGAAGCGCTCCGGAAATTGAAGAAGCCATCATATTTGGCAGCAGAGCCATAGGTCGACACCGTCATGGAAGCGATATAGATCTCGCCCTCAATGGAGAAAAGCTGACATCAGCTATCATGTCACGATTAAGCGAATATTTGAATGAAGAAACCAATATGCCCTATCGGTTTGATCCCTTTAGATTAATTGATATTAACAACCAGGATTTAGTAGATCATATTGGTAGAGTGGGCGTGGTTATATATGGGAGAGCGACTGTGTCTGCTGTTCAGGATCCTGAACAGCCGTATACCGGATGATATTTCAAAGTTGTTCAATCTGCAAAAGCTGAGGGAAACACAGCCAGAAAATTTCAAAAACAATGCATAATTTTGGAGGAGTTGCTTGACGTTAATTGATCAAAGAAAATTTGCAGGTTAGTCTTCGATTTTAAAATTAAATTTAATAGGAGACTTCGTATTTTGAAATGTATTTTTGATCTTGGTGGAATTGTCATAGTTTTTGCAATCGGATTTGTTTATGTTTTGAAACTTTATCTTTCTAATCAAGAACATTTCATTCAAATAGCCGGATCATTATTTGCTGGTATTGCAACCATATGTGGCCTGGCAATGGGGTATGCTTCTATTATAGAGACGGATTCCGATAAGTCAACAATTAAGAATGCCGCTGAAAAATTGCTGCACGCCACAATATTTCTTCTATTCTAGGCTGTATTTGGACTGGTTTTTTTTGATCTTTTAGCTTCGAAGGCTTATTCAAACGTAATAGTAAAAGTCACTACAGAAGTCTTTCGAGGTGCGGGTGTTTTTTTTCTTATTAATGCCTTCTGGGCTGCCCATTATGTTGTAAGGTGGCTTTCTGATGTTCTTTGGGTGAGATGGTCTCGCCGTGATAGAAAAGAATAATCTATGATAAAAGACTTTCAGGATTGGTAATCACTAACTGATCACCAATCCTGAATAATCCATTTTAAAATCACTGTTTCACAAACCGACTCATCCCAACCACGCTGTTTTCTGAAAGGATCTGGATGAAGTACATCCCCTTCGACAGATGTTTTATTTCCATTCGCTGCAGATTTGTGCCCACCTCTGCTTTCTTTTCATAAAGTATTTGACCGGTGAGACTGATTACGCTAATACTCATATCCTGGCTTGTCAGCTCTGAAAGTTCAAGAGTGAATTCCCCATTGTTGGGATTAGGAAATATGTGCAAGGAATTATTTTGTTCGATCGATGGAACAGAAACCAATAACTCGCTAAAACATATATCATCGACTTGAATTTTGGCCTGAGATGCAACCCCACCTTGATCACTTGTATATGGACTGGTCACATAGATAGCAAGCCTGGCTTCAATGCCAGGAGCCTCAGACCCAGGTTGAAGACAAGTAGCAGCACCTACCCATTGATCCAAATCATATTCTATCTGAAATTCAAACCACCCCGTATCTACCTGGGAAAAATCAATTGAAGCGATTTCATAGCAACTATTGGCCGGGCAATTTCCAAATTCAAAATCATCACCTTGAAATAAAACAAGTTTACCTTCCCAGTCCTTCATATGTTTTCCGTTTAGATTCTCATGTGGATCTCCCGAATGTCCAACTTTGCTCTTACCTGTTACTTTGCCTCGACCTAAGGGAAAGCAAATCGGGTCAGCAGAAGCCAACACGTCAGCCTCACTTAAATTTCCTGTGAGTTGAATCGTCCAACCATCGGTACTTCCTGGAATGCCATCTAAAAGATGCGGGCTTCCTGAGATCGCAATCCAATGATCTGTCGAACCACCATTGCTCATGTCTCCTGATATGGCTCCCTCCTGAAAGGAAGGATTGAGATTAAGCGCCCCCCCCGTACAGGCGAATGCTATTACACAAGTTGTTTCGATTCTCCGCTCATATGAAAATGTTGTGCACGTCTGTAGCATAGATTCTACCCGATCAACCTGCATGATAATAGAGTAATCATCCGGACTTGGAAATGAGTAACAAAAAGATTGATTTCCAATCGTGTAGCCTATAGGTGTGCTCATAGTATCATTAATATACCAGGTTACTGTTTCACAATCAGTCAATGCAATTGGTGTGAAGCATGCCTTACAAGAATTATTAAATATAGTTTGTGTAAAACCAGCATCGACTGCAGCTTCAAATGCCTCGATGTCTTGTGTGGTGCAAGCACACAAATCCTGACACTCCACAATGAGCTGAATTTCACAATCGCAAATCTCATTTCCACAAAACCCACTTATGGATAATGTGTACACCCCAGGAAAAGTAAAATATCTCGGAAGCAAATCAATACTAAAATATGGATTGGTCGCAGCCAGTCCAACCTCGCTCCCTTGAGGACCGGTTAATCTCCACGAAATCGTAGAGGTATCCTGACATGTCATTCCAATACATTCGAATAATCCAGTGAAGGAAAAGCCTGTTCCAGCAGGAGGACATGCCAGTGTCACCGGAGCTCCACCACAAGAAACTGGAATACTCATCGCCCCTTGTGAACTTCGAATAAACATGGAGGAAAATGCATTGCAAAAACAGGAGTCAGGCAAAATCTGGACTGTTTCCGAAAATAATTTTTCAAAACAAACTTGCGAACTGTCCTCCGTAATAAACTCTTGTATCAGGTATTGTATTTCGTACACATTGTTATCAGGATAACTATGGGTCAGTCTTGTATTCGCATCAATAGGACCTGATGTTATGGGCGTCCCATCTCCCCAGTCTATGTAGGTGACTCGATTGCAGGCAAGTAGTGAACCTACATTAAGCCGTACAGAGTCTACACTTTGATCCACCTGTATATTTACAATGAGACTTGAATTGTCATCAAAGGCTTTCTGATCCGTACAGCAGCTGTACTGTATTTCCTGTAAACATATATTATCAATCCAACCTTTATTGTGATACCCACAGCAGCCATTACCAAGACCAACGATGACCAGGACGTCGGCATTTTGGGTAGCGGTCCATAATGGCATTGTGTATGTATTCCATGCTGCAGTAGTCGCTTGTGGACTAGTGCCCATAATCTGACAATTCGTACAGTTGTAGGGGTTGTAAAAACCAGGTACTGGTGAATTGGTGGCTTGGAATCTATAAAAGAGATTACTCTTGGAACAATAAGAAATTTTATAGGTATGTCCGGCCAAAAATGGAATCCCCGGTTGGTAAATAGATTCTCCACCAGTCGCAAAAGCAAAGAAATACATCGAAAATGGATCGCAGCAGAAAGTGGTACCATCAAGGTGGGGCGTTTCAGAAATCCTAAACCAGTTATTTGTATGTCCCGGCCACAAGTTAAAGCCGAGATTACCCATAATAGAACCTTGATCGAAACCAGAATTCTGAATCAGATTATTTTGACAATGACAAATACAATCCACCACTATTTTAAATGAGCATGATGCGATATTGCCACAATTATCTGTTGCTGTATACGTAACGAAGGACGTGCCCGCATCGAAAGACAATCCACTCGCACTTCCGTTTCCAGCATACGAGGAGGCTCCAGAGACCACATAGCTGAGTAACGGCGTACCGCAATTATCATCAACCAGTACAGGTTGAATGCCTTGCACGATCATGGAGCAATTAGGGCCTGTGGTGGAAAGGTGTAGGTCAGCCGGACAAAAAATAATTGGCGGAATATTATCTACTCCCTGTACGTCCGTCGTACATGAATTTGTATTTCCACACCAATCCGTTACCGTTAAAACGACAGGGAAACTACCGCAGCCGGTGATCACGTTTGGCGAGACACTCATGGACTGAATCAAGCAATCATCAAATGAACCATCATCAATAAGTGCGGAAGTGACATTCGCCTGGCAATTGGCGCCTAAAGGAATCATTACGCCATTTTTGCATAGCGCCACTGGTGGATTATTATCGACGATGTTGACCAGATGACAAACCGTACTATTGCACATTCCACCATTGATCGTCAAGCATACATTATACTGTCCGCAGGCCGTAAACTTATGCCATGGATCTTTTAGAACCGAAGTGTTATTGGGAATACT
Source organism: Saprospiraceae bacterium (assembly GCA_034439675.1). Classification (GTDB taxonomy): domain Bacteria; phylum Bacteroidota; class Bacteroidia; order Chitinophagales; family Saprospiraceae; genus Opimibacter. Next base: position 25,587 of record JAWXAW010000193.1, read on the forward strand.
TCCCGGATCACCAAAATCCCAGGTGAATGATAAAGGTGCGGGACCGGTGGAGGTGTTCACGAATTGAATTTGACCGCAGAAATCAGCGGGAAAAGTAAATTCAGCCATACAGGTATCCTGTGCTGCACAGCCTGCCAAAGCAACTTCATAAAAACAACTTTGACCAAGACCACAAGTGATATCATATAGGATTGTAAATATCGGTGTGGTGCCTGGCTCAATACAAAATTCAAGCGGGGCACTTGTTCCAAATGGGATGATCCCACTGGAATGGGTGAGCAATAATTCGGTTTGGGTCACCGAGGTGACCGTAAATCCATTACCAACATCTGCAACAAAACTGGTGAATTGGCCCACGTCCAATAATATCCTTAGTTCTGGGGTGCAATCAGACAAATTCTCAAGATTAAGTTGATAACAACAAGGATCCTGATCGATTAAAGTAAACAAAATGGATGGACAATCCGGTTGCGCAAATCCCTGTTGAGCTCCTCCAACGAGCAACATGAATATGACGATAATCTTTCGAATCAATGTTGATTTCTCAGGAAGGAAAATTATTAGCTGAGTCATATTTGTTCCAGTTTTTTTTCAAGAAAATTCTCTCTAATATAAGGATAAAGTTGCTGATGTAGCATCGTCTGTACATATCTTTTAGCTGAGTGGACAGGGATGTGTCGAGATTTCATAATTCAGTTTTGAATGTATCAGTTTGGGTGAAAATGCTGGGTATGGCGGTGCGGTATTGGATTGTTCGAGACCAAACAAAGCTTATGACATCTATGTATTTGCATAATACCCCAATGGAGGATATTTGTCAAATTACCCAACTTTTGCTTGGCGTGTGTGGACTAGTGTCAATAAATATCAACCAGAATAGGTCACAATATGTGAATGTTGGAAAGGGCATTCGGTATAGCGCATAACTCCGTTTGTAAAATCGTATGGCGGGAAGCCCTCTAAAAGTGTTTATTATTGATGATGAGTCAGGGGCCAGAAAGATGTTGAAAACCTTCCTTCAGGAAGGATTCCCTGAGGTCTTCATCGTCGGCGAAGCTTCATCAGTTCGCGAAGGCAAGCAGCTTATCCCTCAAGCCAATTTTGATCTTCTTTTTCTCGATGTGAAAATGGAAGATGGGACTGGTTTTGACTTACTTGACCAACTTCCTGTTTTAAATTTTATTGTCATTTTCGTAAACGCTCATGATGATTTTGCCATCAAAGCTTTCCGATACAACGTCATTGATTATTTATTAAAGCCCATTGATCCCGATGAGTTGTTCAGGCTGTTCAAAAGTCGATAGAACATAGAAATCAGGAAAGTTTACAAAAGCAGCTTCGGCAGCTTCTGCATTCCGCCCGCAAAAATTCCTTTGAAAAAATTACCCTCAGCACCTCCAACGGATTTGTCTTTGCCAATACGAATGAAATTGTTCGGATAGAAACCTATGGAAACTACAGCTTTGTTTATTTGGTAGAAGGCGATCGATTGTTAGTATCCCGAAATCTTAAAGAGTTCGAAGAAATGCTTCCTGAGCCACAATTCTTCCGGATCCATCAATCCCACTTGGTAAATACTTCCTTTGTTAAAAAGGTGATTAAAGAAGAGGGCGATCAAGTCGTCATGAACGATGGTGCCACAATCCCAATCTCCCGCAGAAGAAAGGAAGAATTCATGAATATTATTCTTCGGGAAAACTCATAGTTGTCCACTCCTAACTTTCTCATCTCCCCCTTTCAGGTCCAAGCCTAGTGCACACTTCGACTCCCTCAGTAAAAGAATCCCGCCCTGAATAGACAGCGGGAGGGCAGGGGGTCAGAAGAGGGCATCTTACCTTCTCATCTATTCACCTTCTCACCCTCTTACCTTCTCACTCTCTTACCTTCTCACTCTCTTACCCTCTCACCCTCTTACCCTCTCACCCTCTCACCCTCTCACCTTCTCACCTTCTCACTCTATCACCCCTCACGAAAGAAAATCTTACAATCCACCCACTCCCCATCAAACACCACCCCCGGATACTTTTTATAGAAATTGATCCCCGGCTCATTCCAGTCCAACACCTGCCACTTGACCAAAGCCACATCCTGCCGCTTCGCTTCTTCCAGGAAAGCCTCAAATAGTAGTTTACCGATGCCTGAGCCCCTCATGGACTCCCTGACGATAAAATCCTCCAGATATAACATCCTCCCCCTCCACGTGCTAAACATCCCACAATACAGCGCCATCCCAACGATCTGTCCATCCACCTCCGCTACATAAGCATCAAATGCCCCTCTGCCAAAGTCCTCCTCATAACTCTCCGGACTCGTCGATACCCGATGCAATCCCCGTTCATATTCCGCCAGCTCCCTCACCAATGCATGGATACCTGGAATATCATTTGCTATCATTTTTCTAATTGTCATTTCTACTTCTATTTGAAAGGTAATGCTTTAAGTCCCCTTTACGCGATGTGCTGAGCTGAGCCGAAGTAGGATTTAGGGGCAAAACGGAGTTCCCTCATCAATGACGCTAGTCGAGCGCCGAAGCTCCCTAGAATCCGAATGCAATTCTATAAGGTTAGCCGCTAATTTTCGCTAATTCACGCTAATTTGATCTCTCAATTCTCAAATCTCAACCCATTTACCCATTTAGCCTCGTAACCCCTAACCCATCAACTAATAAACTTATAAACATATAAACATATAAACATATAAACTTATCAGCCTATCAGCTCATAAGCCCATAAGCTCATAAGCATATAAGCCCATAAGCATAAAAACACATCAACACATCAACCCATCAACCCATCAACATATCAACATATCAACCCATCAACCCATCAACCAATAAGCTCATAAGCCAATAACCCCCTGACCCAATAAGCTCATAAGCCAATAAGCTCATAAGCCCATAAGCTCATAAGCCAATAAGCTCATAAGCCAATAACCCCCTAACCCAATAAGCTCATAAGCCAATAAGCTCATAAGCTCATAAGCCTATAAGCCAATAACCCCCTAACCTCCAGCCCCCTTCCGAATTAATTCTAAAAGGTATACCAAGTATCCCAACTAATAGTCATATCTTTGCATTCGCTTTCAAAAAAGGCGTCTAAAATAATGTGTAAAAATAACGTATGCCTACTATAAATCAATTAGTTAGGAAAGGTCGCGAGAAGGTTGTTTATAAAAGCAAAGCTCGTGCATTGGATGCTTGCCCTCAGAAGCGAGGCGTGTGCACCCGTGTATATACCACTACCCCCAAGAAACCGAATTCGGCTCTTAGGAAGGTAGCGAAGGTAAGGTTAACGAATAGCCAGGAAGTCATCGCCTACATACCAGGAGAGGGCCACAACCTGCAGGAACACTCCATCGTCCTCCTCAGAGGCGGTAGGGTAAAGGATCTGCCAGGGGTTCGTTATACCATAGTACGTGGAGCACTCGACACAGCAGGAGTCAACAATCGCTTGAAATCGAGATCTAAGTACGGAACAAAAAGACCTAAGAAATAGTAGATATCATACAGCATGAGGAAAAGAAAACCAAAACTGAGGGTTATCCAACCCGATCCTAGATATGGTGACCCGGTCGTAAGCCGTTTCGTCAATAATCTGATGTGGCAAGGTAAAAAGAGTACAGCGTATCAGATATTCTACGACGCTATGGATCTTTTATCTGAGAAGTCAGGTCTAAACCCACACGAACTTTTCGGCAAAGCACTCGAAAATACAACTCCATCCGTTGAGGTGAAAAGCCGCAGGATCGGAGGAGCTACTTTCCAGATCCCTACCGAAATCAACCCGAAGCGCAAAGTCGCTATCGGCATGAAGTGGTTGATCCGCTTCGCCCGCGAACGCAATGGTAAAGGCATGGCCGAAAAGCTTTCTGCCGAAGTATTGGCAGCAAGTAAAGGCGAAGGCAATGCAGTGAAAAGAAAAGAAGACACACATAAAATGGCAGAAGCTAACCGCGCTTTCGCCCATTTTAAATAATAACCCCCTAAAGGTTTACGAAACACAATGGCTAAGGACCTAAGATATACACGTAACATCGGCATTGCCGCACATATCGACGCTGGTAAAACAACGACGACTGAACGTGTATTATATTATACAGGGATTTCCCATAAGATCGGTGAGGTGCATGATGGCGCAGCTACCATGGACTGGATGGAACAGGAACAGGAGCGTGGTATCACTATCACTAGCGCAGCTACTGCAGCCCAGTGGTCCTGGAAAGATGAAGAGTATTCCCTGAATATCATTGACACTCCAGGACACGTAGATTTTACGGTTGAAGTAAATCGTTCACTCCGCGTACTCGATGGTCTGGTTTTCCTTTTTTGCGCTGTTTCCGGTGTAGAACCGCAATCAGAGACTAACTGGCGCCTTGCTGATAATTATAAAGTACCTCGTATCGGTTTCGTCAACAAGATGGACCGTTCCGGAGCTAATTTTTTCGAAGTGGTAAAGGATGTTGAAACTAAACTCGGCTCCAAAGCAATTCCACTGCAAGTGCCAATCGGCGAAGAAGAAAGATTTAAAGGCGTCGTAGACCTTATCACCGGCAAAGCCATGGTATGGAACGAAGACGATATGGGTATGACGTTCCAAGAGATTCCTGTTCCGGCAGATCTCGTTGAAATCGTTGCAGAATGGAGAGGTAAACTCCTTGAAGCTGTTGCAGAATATGATGATACCTTATTAGAAAAGTTTTTCGAAGATCCTGAATTGATCTCTCCCGAAGAAATGCGTATTGCAATCCGCCAGGCCGTGTGCGACATGAAGTTCGTACCAATGATGTGCGGATCCGCTTTTAAGAATAAAGGAGTTCAGGCGGTACTCGATGCAGTTTGCGCTTTCCTCCCTAGTCCGGTAGATATCGAAGGCATCAAAGGAATCAATCCTAAGACCGATCTCGAAGAACTTCGTAAGCCTAGTGTAGACGAACCATTTGCTGCACTCGCTTTCAAAATTGCAACAGACCCGTACGTTGGACGTCTGGCTTTCATGCGCGTGTATTCAGGTGCATTGGATGCTGGTTCATATGTCCTCAACACAAGATCAGGCAACAAGGAGCGAATCTCCCGACTATACAAGATGCACGCCAACAAACAAAACCCGATCGACAGGTTAGAGTGTGGTGATATTGCAGCAGGTGTTGGATTCAAAGATATACGCACAGGGGATACCCTTTGCGATGAGAACAAACCCATCATTCTGGAAAGTATGGTCTTCCCTGATCCCGTTATCGGTATCGCGGTAGAACCAAAGAGCCAGAAGGATCTTGATAAACTAGGTATGGCTCTGGCGAAACTCGCCGAAGAGGATCCAACCTTCCGCGTAAAGTATGATGAAGACACCAACCAGACGATCATCAGTGGAATGGGTGAGCTTCACCTGGAGATCATTGTAGATCGTTTACGCAGGGAATTCAAAGTAGAATGTAACGAGGGTCAGCCTCAGGTTAATTATAAAGAAGCACTAACGGTTAAAGTGGATCATACCGAAAGGTTGAAAAAACAAACCGGTGGTTCAGGTCTCTTTGCCCAATTGTCTTTCGAACTCGGCCCAGCCGACGAAGAATTCCTGCAAAGCGATGAGTTCAAGAGTGGTAAAACCAAAATGCAGTTTGTCAACGGCATCTTCGGAGGATCTGTGCCTAAAGAGTTTTTCCCATCAATCGTCAAGGGTTTCCTTGCGATGATGGACAATGGAATACTTGCAGGATATAATATCGACAGCATGAAAGTCAGGATCTATGACGGTCAGACACACGCTGTTGACTCCAAACCAATTGCCTTTGAACTTTGTGCAAAAGAAGGTTTCCGTGAAGCCGCTAAAAAAGCCAAGCCAATCCTTCTTGAACCAATCATGAAACTTGAGGTGGTAACACCTGACGAATATGTTGGTCCGGTTATTGGCGACCTTAACCGTCGCCGCGGATTGCCGAAAGGCCAGGATAGCCGTCCGGGAGCAATAGCTATTTCAGCGGAAGTTCCGTTGTCAGAAATGTTCGGTTATGTAACACAGTTACGTACCATCACTTCTGGTCGCGCCAGCTCAACGATGGAGTTCAGTCACTATGCAGCCGTACCGAAAGGAATAGCGGATGATGTGATTGAAAAAGCAAAAGGCACTGTTAAAGTATAAACAAATTCCTTTACCCCCGGCTGCTGAGCTGTAGAACAAGGAAGTGGGAAAGCAAGTCGAAGCATAGGGGACAATTGAAATAGAGAATAAAGCCCAAAAGAGGGTTCACTAATTATATCATTAATTTTTTTGGTCGGAAATGAATCAGAAAATCAGGATTAAACTCCGTTCTTATGACCACAACCTGGTCGATAAGTCAACGGAAAAAATCGTTAAAACTGTCCGCAATAGTGGAGCCGTAGTTACGGGTCCGATTCCGCTGCCCACCGAGAAAGAAATATTTACCGTCTTGCGTTCACCGCACGTAAATAAGAAATCTCGAGAGCAGTTCCAATTGCGTACGCACAAACGTTTGATCGAGATTTACACACCTACTCCTAAGACGGTAGACGCCCTCTCAAAACTCGAATTGCCGAGTGGAGTAGATATCCAGGTCAAGCTTACTTAGTACTTGTTTGCGGTCAGTAACTGCAAACCGAAATGACTAATAATAGATTTTTATTCTGCCACTGGCGGGATAAAAAAATAATTATCAATTAATCAAATCATCTTACGGTGAAAGGAATAATAGGCAAAAAGGTCGGCATGACCAGCATATTTGACCAGAATGGCCGGTCTATTGCATGTACAGTAGTCCACGCACAACCCAATGTGGTAACGCAGGTCAAGACCATGGATTCTGACGGTTATGATGCACTACAGCTCGCTTACGGTGAAGCTAAAGTGAAGAATACCCCGCAATCTATGCAAGGTCACTTTGAAAAAGCCAATACAGCCCCCAAAAGGAAGCTTGCTGAATTCAGAGATTGTGAACTGAGTAAAAACCTCGGTGATCTGGTGTCCATCGACGAGATTTTTGTCGAAGGCGAAAAGGTTTCTGCGATCGGTACCAGCAAAGGAAAAGGGTTTCAGGGTGTTGTCAAGCGATATCATTTCGCGGGTATCATGCAAGCTTCACACGGTCAGCATAACAGAATGAGAGCTCCAGGTTCTATCGGAGCTTCTTCCTACCCATCCAAGGTTGTGAAAGGGATGAGGATGGCTGGTCGAATGGGTGGTGAGCGCGTGAAAATGAAGAATCTGAAGGTTGCCAAATTGCTCCCAGATCAGAATCTGATTCTCATCAAAGGCAATATCCCGGGACATAACGGATCATTTATCATCATCGAAAAGTAACGGACCTATGAAGCTCGATATTTTAAATTCAAAAGGCGAAAAGACAGGTCGGAGCATTGAACTGGCTGAAGAGGTATTTGGGATCAAACCAAATGACCATGTTGTATACCTTGCTGTCAAAGCATATCTCGCTAACCAGCGTCAGGGTACACACAAGACCAAAGAGCGCAGGGAAGTATGGCGCACAACCAAAAAGTTCAAGAAGCAAAAAGGAACTGGTGGTGCACGTGCAGGTTCGTTAAAGAACCCGATGTTCAAAGGGGGTGGTCGCGCTTTCGGTCCTAGACCGCATGATTATGATCTCAAGGTCAACAAGAAGGTCAAGTTATTGGCCCGCCGCTCCGCACTTTCTTCAAAAGCAATGGGAGGAAATCTCATCATCGTGGAAGAAATCAAGATGGATCAACCACGGACCAAGGATTTTGTAGCCGTATTGAAAAACCTTCAGATAGATAATACCAAAGCATTGTTCGTAACGTCTGAAGCGAATACAAACCTTTATCTCTCTGGCAGAAACCTGCAGAATACAAGATTGGTAAGGGCGCAGGACCTCAATACATACGATATCCTCCGTTCACAGAAACTCGTATTGTCTGAGCAGTCTGTAGACCTGATCACAAAATCATTGAAGTAATCATATCGCTGTCAATTTAAAGCGTAGAAAAATGAGTAATAAAATCATTCTTGTTAAACCCTTAATCACGGAGAAGGCTGATACCTTATCGGAGAGAAAAAGTCAATATAGTTTTATCGTTGACAAAGGGGCCAACAAAATAGAAATCGGTAAGGCAGTGGCACAGCTTTATACCGTCAACGTAGAAGCCGTAAACACCATGATCATTCCGGGTAAGCGTAAGTCACGCAACACCAAGAAAGGAGTGCTCCATGGACGTAAATCTTCCTACAAGAAGGCGGTTGTAACCCTGGCAACAGGAGAGACCATTGACTTTTTCGGAGATATTTAATAGACCTTAATTATTCAGACGTATAGAATAGGTACATCATGGCCGTAAGAAAATTTAAACCCATTAGTCCAGGAACACGCTTCAGAGTTGGTAACAGCTATGAGGAGGTGACGACTAACAAGCCGGAGAAGTCTCTTCTGGAACCCATCAAGAAAAGCGGTGGTCGTAATGCCGATGGTAAAATGACCATGCGTCACAAGGGTGGAGGACACAAAAGACGTTATCGCGTTATTGACTGGAAAAGGGATAAGGAGAATGTCAGCGGTACAGTCGTATCGATTGAGTATGACCCTAACCGCACAGCTTTTATCGCGCTGATCGAATACACCGATGGGGAGAAACGATACATCATCGCGCCTCAAGGACTAAAGGTGGGTGGCAAAGTTATGGCGGGAAGCCAGGCTACACCGGATATCGGTCATGCCCTCTTTCTGAAAGATGTACCCCTGGGGTCTTCTATCCACAATGTAGAACTCTATCCTGGACAAGGAGGGGCAATCGTACGCAGCGCAGGTTCATCAGCAACCATGATGGGCCGTGAAGAAAGATATGCAGTCATCAAGTTACCTTCCGGAGAAGTGAGAAGAGTACTCCTTAGCTGCAAAGCAACAATCGGATCTGTATCCAATCCTGACCATGGCCTGACCGTGTACGGAAAAGCAGGAGCTAAAAGATGGATGGGTCGCAGACCTCGAGTCAGAGGGGTCGCCATGAACCCAGTAGATCACCCAATGGGTGGAGGGGAAGGTAAAGCTTCAGGCGGTCACCCGACTTCGAGGACAGGTATTATGGCCAAGGGCCAGAAAACGCGGAATCCGCGTGCCAACTCTTCTAAGTTGATCATCTCTCGTCGGAAATCTAAAAACAAGTCATAAGCAGTACTAACTCATCATGGCAAGATCAATAAAAAAAGGACCTTACGTATTCAATAAGCTGATGGCCAAAATCGAAAAAGCCAATTCAGCCAGCCGTAAATCTGTCATTAAGACATGGTCGCGTGCATCCATGATCATACCTGACATGGTAGGCCATACGATTGCCGTTCATAATGGAAAGACATTTATCCCTGTTTTTGTAACGGAAAACATGGTAGGGCACAAACTCGGGGAATTTGCCCCGACAAGGACCTTCCGTGGCCATGCCGGAAACAGGAAGTAATAACATTCGAAGACGTATTAAAATAGATATCATACATGGAAGCTGTTGCTAAACTCAGAAACTGCCCGCTGTCTGCCAGGAAGATGAGACTGGTTGCTGACCTGGTGAGGGGAAAGAAGGTAGAAGATGCAGTCAATATCCTGAAGTTCACCAATAAGGAAGCTGCAGGATGGCTCGAAAAGCTCGTGCTTTCCGCGGTCACCAACTGGGAAAATAAAACCAATGGTGCACAGGACGTAGATGAGCACGATCTGTTTATCAAAACGCTCATGGTGGATGATGCGGGACATATCAAGCGTATTCGCCCTGCACCACAAGGCCGTGCGCACAGGATTCGCAAACACAGTAACCACGTCACGGTGATCATTGAAAACAGAATACCCTTCGACGGTGAAACAACTACCGGTGACGAAGAAGAATAAATAAGGACAAGGACAACATCATCAATAGAATAATATAATTTAAGATTCTAATGGGTCAAAAAACAAATCCGATTGGCAATAGACTGGGAATCATCCGCGGATGGGAGTCTAATTGGTATGGTGGACATGACTACGCTGAAAAGGTAATACAGGATGAAAAAATCCGTATCTACCTCCAGGCGAGGATTGAAAAAGGCGGTATTGCGCACATGGTGATCGAGCGCACACTCAAGCGCGTGACGGTAACGATCCAGACATCTCGCCCCGGTATCATTATCGGTAAGGGTGGCCAGGAAGTAGACCGCATCAGAGAAGAGCTCAAGAAACTGACCAAGATGGAAGTGCAGATCAACATCATGGAGATCCGCAAACCCGAATTGGATGCCAATATCGTAGCTGAATCTATTGCTAAACAGATCGAGGCGAGGATCAACTACCGCCGCGCAATCAAGATGGCAATTCAGTCGACCATGCGGTCCGGTGCTGAAGGAATCAAGGTCAGGATCAGCGGTCGCTTGAATGGAGCGGAAATGGCCAGATCTGAAGAATATAAAGACGGAAGAACACCGTTGCACACATTCCGTGCAGATATCGATTATTCTTTACGCGAAGCTCAGACAGTTTTCGGAAAGATCGGGATCAAATGCTGGATCTGTAAAGGTGAAGTCTATGGCAAGCGTGAGCTGACCCTGAATGCAGGGGCTGACCAGGCTACCAAGGCCCGCGGAGGTAGAAATGAGCGTGGAGGTTTTGACCGCCAGGCAGGTTCAGACTTCCGGGAGAGAGGAGCAGGTCGCGACAGAAATGAGCGGCCGGAAAGAGGCGGTAGAGGCGGTGGAGGTGCAAACCGCGGTGGCAGTGGAGGTGCTCCTAACCGTGGAGGCGGCCCAGGAAGCCGTCCAGGTGGAGGTCCTAATCGCCCGGGTGGCGGTGGAGGAAGCCGTCCAGGTGGAGGTGCTCCAAGGAAGAAATAGTATTGAATAACAACAGAGAGAAGTTGGTAAAAAGCGTACCTTTGCCCAACTTTTCTGAAAAGTGACCAAATCAGGGTAATCATTAAGTATCATGTTACAGCCAAAACGTACTAAATACAGGAAGCAGCAAAAGGGCAGGAACCGGGGCATCGCCTGGAAGGGAAGTGATATTTCCTTCGGCAGCTACGGACTCAAATCCCTTGAACTTGGCAGGCTTACAAGCCGTCAAATTGAATCTGCCCGTATCGCCATGACACGCCACATGAAGAGGGAAGGGGTGGTCTGGATCCGGATATTCCCGGACAAACCAGTAACCAAGAAACCTCAGGAAGTACGGATGGGTAAAGGAAAGGGAGCTCATGACCATTGGGTAGCTTTAGTACAGCCAGGCCGTATCATGTTTGAACTTGACGGTGTTGCACCTGAAGTAGCCAGGGAAGCCCTCGCATTGGCCGCACAGAAATTGCCGGTTAAAACCATTACGGTCGTGAGACACGATTTTATAGAATCATAAGCAGCAGCAACAATGGCAACAAAAAAGTTTATCGAATTAGGCGACATGTCAGATGCTGACCTGAAAGCTGAATTGACGCAAATCAATGGCCAGTTTCAGAAATTACGGTTTGACCACACCATTAAAGGTTTGGACAATCCGCTTACCCTTCGCCATACCAAAAGAGATATCGCCAGGCTCCAGACAGAAATCCGTCGCAGGGAAGTAGCCGTCTTGTCTCCAGCGCAAATCGCCCGAAGGTCAAAAATCAGATTACGCCGTAAAAATGCTTAACGAAGTCATGAATACTAACGAAACATCATTAAAGAAACAAAGGGTAGGTCTCGTGACCAGCAATAAAAACGACAAGACCATCACGGTCATGGTCGAGCGTAAACTCAGACACCCGATTTACAGCAAATTCGTTAAGCGCAATTCCAAGTTCATGGCCCATGACGAAAGCAATGCCTGTGGGATAGGTGATCTCGTACGTATTGTTGAATCACGACCCTTGAGCGCTCAGAAAAGATGGCGCTTGGTGGAAATAATCGAAAAAGCGAAGTAATCATTTAAGGGCGTACCTAAAAGAGACAGATAAAACATGATACAGCAGGAATCAAGACTCAACGTAGCCGATAACAGTGGTGCCAAACAGGTGCTTTGTATCCGCGTATTAGGCGGCTCAGGCAGACGATATGCTTCAGTAGGAGACAAAATTGTCGTTACCGTAAAAGATGCAGCACCGGGCGGCCTGAAGAAAGGCCTGGTTTCCAAAGCTGTTGTCGTCAGGACTAAAAAGGAAATCCGCCGTAAAGACGGGTCATATATCCGCTTTGATGACAATGCTGTGGTATTGTTGAATGCTGCGGATGAACCAAGGGGAACCCGCATATTCGGCCCTGTAGCCCGCGAGCTCAGAGAACGTGATTATATGCGTATCGTATCGCTCGCACCAGAAGTAATTTGATTGACAAAGAATAGCAATAGCTAAAGCAATGAGTACAAAAAAAGCAACCAGTGACAAAAAAATGCCAAAACCTTTTCTGCGGAAAGGGGATAAGGTGATTGTCATTTCAGGATCAGATAAAGGCAAAAAAGGTAATGTGGTTGAGGTGATCCTCGACAAACAGCGGGTCATTGTGGAAGATGTGAATATTGTAAAGAAGCACAGAAAACCAACCCAGAATACACCTGGTGGAATTGTTGAGATTCCAGCCCCTATCCATGTATCCAATGTAATGTTGGTGGATCCTAAATCAGGTGAGCCTACCCGTATCGGCCGCAAAGAGGTTGACGGCAAGCATGTTCGCTATTCAAAAAAATCTGGAGAAATCATTAAGTGATGAGCTATACACCGAGATTAGAGCAATATTATGATGCCGTTGTGGCCCCTAAACTCCTTGAGCAGTTTGGGTACTCCTCAAAGATGCAAATTCCAAGGCTTTTAAAAGTCTGCATCAATCAGGGAATCGGGCAGGCGACACAAGATAAAAAACTGGTAGATGTCTATCAGGCTGAGCTGACCACCATCACTGGCCAGAAAGCAGTTTCAACCATCGCCAAGACATCCATCTCCAACTTCAAACTGAGAGAAGGAATGCCGATCGGTGTGAGAGTAACCCTTCGCCGTGAACGGATGTATGAATTCCTGGATCGTCTGATCACCGTGACCTTACCACGGGTTCGTGACTTCCAGGGGATCAACGACAAGAGTTTTGACGGCAGAGGTAATTTCTCAATGGGAGTTACCGAGCAGATCATATTTCCTGAAATTGACCTTGACAAAATCACCAAGATTAATGGAATGGATATCACCTTCGTGACAACAGCCAAAACAGACGCAGAAGCTTTCGCCCTGCTGAAGGAAATGGGTATGCCTTTTAAAAATCAGAAAATTTAATTCAACACCGCTATGGCAAGAGAGTCATTAATAGCAAGAGAGGCCAAAAGAGTCAGACTAGTGGCCAAGTATGCCGATGTTCGCAAGACACTGAAGGCAGAAGGTAAATGGGATGAACTGGATAAATTACCACGCAACTCCTCCAAAAAACGCCTCCACAACAGGTGCAAACTGACAGGACGTCCAAAAGGCTACATGCGCAGGTTTGGTTTGTGCAGGGTCAAGTTCAGAGACATGGCACTTGAAGGAAAATTGCCGGGTGTCACCAAGGCAAGCTGGTAATCAGAAATAGCAGAACAGAATAACATATTTATATTTAAGTATTCATGGCAATCACAGATCCAATAGCAGATTATCTCACCCGCATCCGGAATGCCCAACAGGCAAGACACAGGGTGGTGAGTATACCAAACTCAAAGCTGAAACGTAAGATCACAGAGATACTCTATGAGCAAGGGTATATTCTGAAGTATACGTTCCAGGGAGAAGGTAAAGAGGCTGTCATCACCATCGCGATCAAATACGATCCTGAAACCAAATTACCGGTGATCAGGGAACTTGGTCGAATGAGTAAGCCCGGGTTGAGAATGTTCGTATCGCATGGGGAACTACCTCGTATCATCAACGGTCTGGGTGTGGCCATCATTTCCACATCCCATGGACTGATGACCGACAAGGAAGCGCGTAAGCAAAACCTTGGTGGGGAGTGCCTTTGCTATGTATACTAGTGAAAAGACAATTAAGCATTCATCAATAAAATATAAAGATTGTGTCTCGAGTAGGTAATTTACCAGTCAGTATGCCAAAAGGAGTTGACATCAACTTCACGAAAGGCAACGTGGTCACTGTCAAAGGACCCAAAGGATCCCTGAGCGAACAAATTGATCCGGATATCACCATCAAGATGGTGGACGGAGAAATGACCTTTGGACGTCCCACGGATCAGAACCGCCATAAGGCACTCCATGGACTCTCAAGGGCATTGGTCAATAATATGATCGTTGGGGTCACAGAGGGCTTTACGAAAACACTTGAACTCGTGGGTGTAGGTTATAGGGTAACCAATACAGG
>JAWXAW010000194.1:0-29891 GCA_034439675.1 Saprospiraceae bacterium
ACCTTGGCGTTTGCTCCAACAACAATCCTGAGATCTAATACTTATTTACAATTACATTTACTTCAATAAACTGTAGGCGGATGATTTTTCCAATCGGTGACGAACAAGTACAAGGTGGTCATAAGCCACTCTTTGCATATCTCCTGATTGCGATCAATGTCCTTGTTTTTTTCTTCCAGGTGACCATGCCTCCGGGCCTTCAACAAGCTTTTGTGGTGGAATATGGAGTCATTCCAAAAGAAATCGTTCATGGCGAGGACTACTTGACCCTCTTTACTAACATCTTTCTGCACGGCGGGTGGATGCATCTGATCGGCAACATGCTATTCCTGTGGGTATTTGCAGACAATATCGAGGCAGTCATTGGGAAGTTCCCTTTCATCCTGTTTTATCTCGGGGGTGGACTAGCCGCATCTGCAGCGCACATCCTTTTTAATCTTGACAGCTCCATTCCTGCGATAGGTGCGAGTGGTGCTATCTCTGCTGTGCTCGGTGCTTACCTGGTGATGTTTCCTGCCAGTAAAATCAAAGTATTTGTTTTGTTTCTCTTCCGGTCATACTATATGCCTGCACTTTTCTTTCTGGGCATCTGGGGTGTACAGCAGTTTATCAATGGTTTTTTTTCTATTGTTCCATCTTCTGTATACACTTCCAGTGTGGCCTGGTGGGCCCATATAGGGGGATTTGTCTTTGGACTCATTTCAGGCTATATCATTCGGAGTCAGTATGTAACCCGCTATAGGTATGATACACACCTAGCTTCACACGAAGACCTCAGCTAAAAAAAATGAGAACTGCTGATCGACTCATCACCAAAGTACGTATGCCGGATTTTCATCTGAAGATCAGGTATACCGATCCCATCCTGATGGCAGGATCATGCTTTGCTGAACATATCAGCAGCAAACTTGAACGATACAAATATGATATCGTCAGCAATCCATTCGGTATATTGTACAACCCGGTATCACTGGCGGTTTCGTTGGATCGTATTGCCAGACTTCAATTCTATACCGCCGCTGAATTGGTGCAACATGATGGCCGCTATCACAGCATGGACCATCATGGTTCATTTTCAGGAAAAGATAGAGATGCCGTCCTTGAAAAAATAAACACAACGCTCGAGGCTGCACATGTTCATTTGAAGAGAAGTGCTGTCGTATGCATTAGCCCCGGCACTTCAAAAATCTATCGGTATAGATTATCATCGGCGATTGCCGGCAATTGTCATAAAATTCCACAGGCTGCTTTTACATACGAGCAACTTACACTAGAGCAATGTGAGGATGCCTTTGAAAAAATATATACGTCTATCAGAAAACTTGCTCCTGCGGCAAAAGTTATCTGGACTGTCAGTCCTGTAAGACATCTCAAAGATGGACTTGTAGAAAACCAGCGAAGTAAAGCAATGCTGACGCTGGCTATCGGACAGACGCTCCTCAAGTATCCAGAGACCAACTATTTCCCGGCTTACGAGATCATGATGGACGAGTTGAGAGACTACAGGTATTATGCGCGAGATCTTGTACATCCTTCATCTATTGCTGTAGACATCATCTGGGATAAATTTTGTGATAGCTATCTTGATGCACAAGACACCCCATTTCATGCTCCCATTGAAAACATCAGAAGAGCTATGGAGCACCGTTTCCTGTACGATGACCAGGAAGCTATTCGCGCTTTTGCACAGGCCCAACTCTCTAACATAGATCAGGTGGTCAAGCTGCTTCCTGACCTCAACTGGCAAAAAGAACGACAATACTTTTTTCAATTTCTGGAGCCGGATTAATCTTGCTTCATCGGCACGGATATACTGCATACACTGAGATTCGACGTTTTGAATACAACACGGATACCACCTAAATAAAATCCTGATGAAAATAAATGATGCTTATGCTCCCGGAGCATATGTGGCCAAAGAAAACAGGTACAGCGAGATGAAGTACCGCCGTTGCGGACGGAGTGGTATACTGTTGCCTGCATTATCTATGGGCTTGTGGCACAACCTTGGCCATACCGATGATCTGGAAAACGGACGTAAAATCTTACGTGCCTGTTTTGATTATGGGATTACGCATTTTGACCTTGCTAATAATTATGGGCCTCCTTATGGGGCGGCTGAAGAAAATTTTGGCCGGATATTCAGGCAGGACTTCAAACCCTACCGAAATGAGTTGATCATCTCGACCAAAGCCGGATGGGATATGTGGCCCGGACCGTATGGCAATTTTGGCTCCCGAAAATACCTGCTGGCCAGTCTGGATCAAAGTCTGAAACGTATGGGGCTGGAGTATGTTGATATCTTCTATTCCCATCGCCCTGATCCACATACACCGCTTGAAGAAACCATGGGTGCGCTGCATACTGCCGTACAGCAAGGAAAAGCGTTATATGCAGGCATTTCCCAATATAAAGCACAAGCAACCTTGCAAGCATCAACGATCCTACGACAGTTGGGCACTCCGTTGCTGATTCACCAACCCCGGTATAGCATGCTTGATAGATGGGTTGAAGAAGATGGCTTACTGACGGTACTTGGAAATGAAGGCATTGGCGCCATTGCATTCTCTCCATTAGAACAGGGCGTACTGACCAATAAGTATCTCGATGGTTTTCCGGAGGATAGCAGGGCTGTAAAAGACGGACGATATCTGAAGACAGAGCAGATCACAGTAGAAAAGCTGAATAAAGTAAGGGCATTGAATGCCATCGCACAAAACCGTGGACAGAGTATTGCACAACTTGCTGTCTCATGGCTTCTGATTGATCCAGGAATCACGTCCGTGTTGATCGGTGCCAGCAAAGTGAGCCAGATTGATGATAACGTTGGTGCCTTAAAAAACCTTGATTTTTCTGATGAGGAGAAAGCAGAGATCAGACGGATTCTAGGGTAGTAAACTAGTCTTGTTTAGCGAACACTTTTTTCAACAGGTCTGTCGTGCGGCTGGTAATATCCGTGCGAATCTGCAGTTCTTTTTTTGCGACCATCCCAAAGAGTCCATCCAGGGCTGCCTCTGTGATATACTGATCAAGGCTTGGATTAACTTTTTCCACAAGTGGAATCTTGTTATAAGCATTGACTGCATCTGCCCAGTATTGGATGGCATTAAATTTATTGAGGGAGGTTACCACTACCGGATGAAACTCATTATAGAGTGGCACATGCGTTTTCTGATCGAGGTATTGGGTAGCTGCATTCTGAGGTCCCATCAGGATCGTGAGGGCGTCATCAAAAGTCATTTCTCTGATCGCATTCACGAAAATTGGCTTGGCAGATGTAGCCGCATCTTCAGCGGCCCGGTTTAACTTTTCAAGAATGATATTTTCCACATCATTGAAACCCGGAATAAATTTCAACCTGTCAGTCACTTTCCTGGCTTCTGCCGGGAGTAATATCTTATACTCACTTTTAAAATAACCATCCTTCTGGGCGAGCAGTACAGCACCTTCACTGATACCAATCTCCAATGCCTGCTTCAGTCCCTGTCCGATTTCTGCTGTAGTAGGTTCCAATCCCCCTGCGAGTTGTTGTAAAGTATCGCATGAAGGCAAACCAATGGCTACAAATAATGCAATGATGATGATACGTGTGTTCATGGGTTCTTTAAATTAGGTTAAATTGAAGAGATCTGTAAGTTTATCGGTTTATTAGTTTATCAGTTTATTAGTTTATCAGTCAATCAGTTTATCAGCCAATCAGCTAATTGGCTAATCAACTTTTCAACTTATCAACTTATCAGCTTATTGGCATATCAGCTTATCAACTTATCAACTTATCAAATTATCAACATATCAACATATTAGGTTAGCTGGGTATAAGCCATCATCTATAAGCTTATAAGCTTTTAAGCATACTGCCATCTGTTAACTGTTTAACCAATACTTATAGTATGTAAGTCACCTGCGCGCTGTACACAGTCCCACCGAGTTCAGGAGTGATTTTGTGGACGACGACCTTGATATTATGGACATTAGGAAAATGTTTGCGGACTTCATGCGCTATGCGATAGGCTACGGTTTCGATCAGCCTGACCGGCTGATCCATGATATCGACACAGATTTGATAGACGGTTTCATAGTTGACCGTTTGATGCAGGTCATCCCCCATTGCTGCCCTATCGATATCTGCGTCCATACTAACATCTACCAGGAAATTACCGCCTCTGATCTGTTCGTGGGTATAATAACCATGATGGGAAAAAAAGGACATGCCTTCGAGTTTGATTTCAGCCATTTTGCAGGAGTTAGTAAATAGGAGTCAGGAGATAGGAGTCAGGAAATTAGGAGATAGGAGTCAGGAAGCAGTAGATAGGCGTCAGGGAGCAGGAGATAGGAGTCAGGAGGTAGGAGTCAGGAGATAGGAG
This sequence comes from Saprospiraceae bacterium, assembly GCA_034439675.1. Taxonomy (GTDB): domain Bacteria; phylum Bacteroidota; class Bacteroidia; order Chitinophagales; family Saprospiraceae; genus Opimibacter. Next base: position 4,365 of record JAWXAW010000194.1, read on the forward strand.
ATAGAAGATAGGAGTCAGGAGTCAGGGAGCAGGAGTTAGGAGTCAGGAGATAGGAGTCAGGAGATAGGAGATAGGAGTCAGGGAGCAGGAAATAGTGTATGATATCGGCGGGTGCAAATGCTTTCAAAGTAGCTGGTCATATCCTCAATATGATGCAAATAAAAGAAAGATAATGGAATAGCAACTAATTGTCCTGCTACATCCTATCCCCTACTTTCTGCCTCCTGCTTCCTGTCCCCTAGTTACTGCCTCCTAATTCCTATCTCCTAGTTCCTGCCTCCTAGTTCCTATCTCCTGCTTCCTAGTTCCTATCTCCTATCTCCTGCTTCCTAAATCCTGCCTCCTAGTTCCTGTCCCCTAGTTACTGCCTCCTAGTTCCTGCCTCCTAGTTCCTATCTCCTATCTCCTGCCTCCTAGTTCCTGCTTCCTAGTTCCTATCTCCTATCGCCTGCTTCCTATCGCCTGCCTCCTAGTTCCTATCTCCTATCTCCTGCTTCCTAGTTCCTGCTTCCTAGTTCCTAAATCCTGCCTCCTAGTTCCTATCTCCTATCTCCTGCTTCCTAGTTCCTGCTTCCTAGTTCCTAAATCCTGCCTCCTAGTTCCTAGTTCCTAAATCCTGCCTCCTAGTTCCTATATCCTCCTGCCTCCTAGTTCCTGCCTCCTAGTTCCTATCTCCTAACTCCTGCTTCCTATCTCCTCTTTCTCGCTTATCTTTGCCCTTCCAAATCAAAAAAAGACGTATGACGGTGAAAACCAGTATCAAAACGGACCAATACCAGGGTCACGACTACTATCATCTGGATGAATTGCTGAGCGAAGATCATATACTGGCTCGCGAGGCTGTGAGGGCTTGGGTGAAGCAGGAGGTGAGCCCGATCATTGAAGATTACTCAAACCGGGCTGTATGCCCCACTCATTTATTCAAAGGGCTGGCAGAAATTGGTGCTTTTGGCCCCAGTTTACCAGTTGAATATGGCGGTGGAGGAATGGATGAAATCGCCTATGGCGTGATCATGCAGGAGTTAGAGCGCGGAGATTCCGGCATAAGGTCGATGGCTTCCGTTCAAGGTTCATTGGTCATGTACCCTATCTATCGGTATGCCTCTGAAGAACTCAAGAAAAAATATCTTCCTAAGCTTGGCTCTGGGGAGATGATTGGCTGCTTTGGCCTTACAGAACCTGATCATGGCTCTAATCCGAGTGGGATGATCACCAAGATAGTGGATGATGGTGACGCCTATATTCTCAACGGCGCCAAAATGTGGATTACCAATAGTCCACTTGCTGACCTGGCAGTCGTATGGGCAAAAGATGAAGAGGATAATATCCGCGGTATGATCGTGGAAAGTGGATGGAAAGGCTTTTCTGCCCCTGAAATCCATGGAAAATGGTCTTTAAGAGCTTCCATCACCGGAGAGCTTGTTTTTGAAGATGTACGCGTACCTAAGTCCCATATTTTTGCTGATGTCAAAGGGCTGAAAGGGCCATTGTCTTGCTTGTCAAAAGCGAGGTATGGCATTGCATGGGGTGCCATCGGTGCGGCTCTTGACTGCTATGACAGCGCATTACGCTATTCAAAACAGCGTGAACAATTTGGCAGACCTATAGCAGGATTCCAGCTCACGCAGAAAAAGCTGGCTGAAATGATCACCGAAATCACCAAAGCCCAATTGCTGACCTGGCGACTAGGAACCCTTGCCAATGCAGGGAAAGTGACAGCTGCTCAGATTTCTATGGCCAAACGAAACAATGTCAATATGGCACTTGAAATCGCCAGGGAAGCCAGACAGATTCATGGAGGTATGGGAATCACCAACGAATATCCGGTCATGAGACATATGATGAATCTTGAAACGGTGCTGACCTATGAAGGAACCCATGATATCCATTTGCTGATTACCGGACAGGATATCACAGGGCTCAATGCGTTTACTTAATGAAATCCTAATCGGGATAAAATACGTAGAAAGATACACCACGGTAGTCTAATAATCCGTTTAAACGGTTGTTTTGACAAAACATTTGGAGTAATTTTTCGGTATAATCATGTTATACACGAAAACAGAAAAGGACTGTCACCATGTTTTATAAGGGATTTCTACCAAGTCTAGCTATTGCCTGCTTTGCAACCCTTCCTCTTTCATCACAGGAAACGATCAGATTGCAGAATCCTTCTTTTGAGGATATACCACACAGGGGATCAGCCACAACTCCTTCCGTCAGGGCATGGCATGATTGTGGCCTGAGTAATTTTCCCTCAGAAAGCCCTCCTGATATTCATCCCGTAATGGATAATGCATGGGAGGTAGCCAAAGCGCCTTATGACGGAAATACATACTTGGGCATGGTCACTCGTGCTAACGATTCATGGGAATCACTGTCTCAAGCCTTAACGACTCCGATTCAGGGAGGGGTGTGTTATACCTTTACCGCTTTCCTTGTCCGGTCAGATCAGTATAAAAGTGCGACGACCAAGACCATTCAGCTAGGCACACACGATCTTGAAAATTTTGTTCGTCCGGCCGTATTTCAGATTTGGGGCGGAAATTATTTCTGTGATAAAGCAGAATTACTCGGTGAATCTCCTGTTGTATCCAGTGATACCTGGAAGCAATTCAAATTTCTTTTCCATCCGCAGAAATCACACAAGTACATAACCATCGAGGCGTTCTATAAAACACCCATTCTTGAAGCTTACAATGGTCATGTACTGGTGGATGGACTTTCAGAAATTGTTCCTGTAGATTGTCCATTGTTTCCGCAGGACCGGATCGCTGAAGTTTCTGAACCACCTGTCAAAGTAGAGACGACCGGATCCGGTACATCATCCACCATTGGTACAAAAACAATCTCAGGCGGCACTGCCAGCACCACCAAATCAGGCACTATTTCTTCAGGTCAAAAAAACTTTACGCCCGTATTGATCGCTGAACTTGTTCCGGGTAAAGTTTTTGTCGGACAAAAAATAAGACTTAACCATTTATATTTCAGTACAGACTCCGTCAATCTGAGATCGGATTCTTATAAAGTCCTTAAAGAACTGGCTGAATACATGAAAGCCTATCCGAAGACCATCATAGAAATCGGAGGCCATACCAATACTGTTCCTCCAGAGGATTATTGCATGCACCTATCGATTCAGCGTGCTAAATCTGTTCAGGAATACCTGATATCCCAAGGAGTGCCTGCCGAACGATTGCAGTACAAAGGCTATGGCAAGTCTGATCCGATCATCGAGTATGATAAGTATAATAAAGAGGCAAGGCTCAAGAATCAACGGGTAGAAATCAAGATACTCTCCCTAACGTAAGAGGTGTAAGACAGTAAGACTGCAAGAGCGTAAGAGGTGTAAGAGATTGCTTGTCATTACTTAATATGCCATTTGATCCATTAGCATATTTAGTATAGTCGTACATTTAGTGAACGACTTATGAAAAATATTTCCACCACAATACTTATCCTGCTTTCCATACTTTGGATTTTTTTGTGATTCACTTCAGGCGCAGGACACGATTCCAATTCAGAATCCTTCTATTGAGGATCTGCCTCGAAAAGGAATGCCGGGACAACCGAATATAAGGATGTGGTCTGACTGTGGTAGTGAGCAATTTCCCGGAGAATCTCCTCATAACCAATACACGCATGTCACCTTTGAGGCTTACTATTCTAAAGCAAAGGATGAGCGATATAACATCCCCATCATGATCGCCAATCTTTCACCCATCATAGAGGTTGATTGCAACTAAGATCAGTTGATCACCATTCTGGACTATTTCACTTTTAGTTTTTCGCACTTGATGCCGATGGTTGCAATGTCTTTCCAGAAGCCCGGATAGGATTTGCTTACGACCTCAGGGTCTTTTATGGTCACGGGATGCAGACATGCCAGTGGAACTAAGGCCATGGCCATTCGGTGATCCCCATAGGTATTGAATTTTCCTTTGTCTTTCCATTTTGCTTTGCCAACCAGGATAACCGTAAGGTTATCACCCTCTTCTTTTACCAGGATTTTGGTCTTTACCCGTTCAAGTTCGGTATGCATCGCAAGGATACGATCCGTTTCTTTGATCCGAAGTGTCTTCAGTCCGCATAAAACACCTTTTATTCCTAACCCGGCCAGGGTCACCATCACGGTCTGGGCGATATCAGGGCATAGCGAAAAATCATATTTGAATTCCTTCGGTCTTTCTTTAATCCCCCTTTTATTGATGACAATACCATTATCTGTAAAGGTGGTTTCTACGCCCAGTTGTGCATAGATGTCTTTGGTCACTGCGTCTCCCTGAATACTATCTTCTGTAAGACCTTCAATGGCTATCTCCGCCTGCTCCGCAAGTGCAGCCATCGAATAAAAATAAGAAGCCGCTGACCAGTCTCCTTCTACCGTATAATCTCTTCCCTTGTAGACGCTATGTTCAATGCGTATGGTATTGTTAATCCATTGATGTCCCACTCCAAAAAATTCCATCATCGCCAGCGTCATCTGCACATAAGATGCCGAGACCAGTTCACCGGCCAGATGAATTGTCAATCCTTTCGGCAACATCGGAGCTATCAAGAGTAAAGCAGTCAGATACTGGCTACTGATACCGGCTTGAAGCGTAACCTCATTTACTTCGGCACCAAATGTTTTTGCAGGTTTAATGAGAAGTGGTGGAAACCCTTCTTTATTAAGGTAAGTGATATCCGCACCTAACGTCTGAAGTGCTTTCACTAATGGCCCTATTGGCCTTCGACGTAGTTGCTCAGATGCATCGATCCGAACCTCCTGATTCCCGAGGCATGCCCTGGCAACCATAAAACGATAACTGCTACCGGCATGGCCGCTAAACAATACTTCACTCTCCGAGGCCAACATAGCAATGAGTGCATCTGTGTCATCACTGCTGCTGAGTCGATTTATTTCAAAAGGGTCTTTGCACAGCGACCTGATGATCAGTGCTCTGTTGGAAATACTTTTGGATGATTCAAGAATGATGGTTCCGCTCAGCTTCTGCTGTGGTAACGATAATTGATTTGCAATGGACATGTTTGTTTATTCTTCCTCCCCTTTTTTCAGCTCAGCAATTCTCTTTTTTTCAGAATCCTTTTCAAATGCAATAATGATATCCCTTACCAGCCTATGCCGGACGACATCGTCGGGACTCAATCTGACCGTGGCGATACCCTCAAGATGACCCAGCAGATCTATTGCTTTTTTCAAGCCGGAGTGTACACTCCGCGGAAGGTCAATCTGGGATAAATCCCCTGTGATGATACACTTGGCTGATGGGCCAAGGCGTGTAAGAAACATTTTGATCTGGCCCTCTGTGGCATTTTGTGCTTCATCGAGAATGATAAAAGCATTGTCAAGGGTACGCCCACGCATATACGCCAGCGGTGCTACCTCGATGATGCGATTTTGCATGAAATAATTCAGTTTATCCATCTGAATCATATCATCAAGTGCATCATATAATGGCCGTAAATACGGATCTATCTTTTCTTTAAGATCGCCGGGGAGAAAGCCTAAATTTTCACCGGCTTCCACCGCAGGACGGGTAAGGATAATCTTCTTGACCATCGCATTTTTCAATGCCCTTACTGCAAGTGCAACCGCTGTATATGTTTTGCCTGTTCCGGCAGGACCTACTGCAAAAACAACATCATTGAGATCGCAGGCGGTGACCATTTTCCTTTGATTCTTGGTCTTGGCTTTGATAGGTTTGCCTGTCCGGCCATAAAGGATCACATGGTCAGAAACTTCTCCTACTGGTGTCTCTTCGGCTTCAAAGGTGTGGGTTCCGGCCAGAAGATCCTCAAGTGTGGCCATTGGTAGTGTTTTTTGATCCTTGAGAATCCTAAGCATCATTTCAAACTTGTCCTTTGCGCTCTGGGCTAGTTTCTTCTTTCCACTTAGCTTAACCTGGTTGCCTCTTGAGGTAACAACAACGTCAGGGAAGGCTTTACGAAAGAGATTGAGCTTACTGTTGTTCTGTCCAAATAATTCAAGGGGATCAACATCCTCCACAGTCAATACAATCTCACTCAAAATCTTGTCTTTAGCGTTTGGTATAGCTTGTCCGATGGTATTTCTTTTTTTTGCTTGTGTCAAATCTAACGATTAAGGTGTTACGGTTCCCTGGATGGCTGATAAATTTACAATTTATTGTAATATGTTTGGGTGTCGGGGGAAACCAATCCGATACGCCAGTTATGATTAAACGAATTGTGATAATGGACCTATTGCCTGGCAAGGAGGGCCTGTTTTTGGATATCTTTGATGTAGTAAAAAAACAGATCCGGGGCCAGGAAGGTTGTAGGGGACTTGAAATATTGAAAAGCGAGGAGGATGGCCACATAAGTATCTGGACCATAAGTCTTTGGAAAAATGAAATCGAACTAAACCAATACAGATCATCCACTTTGTTTAAACAAACATGGTCTGAGGTCAAACCTCTGTTTTCAGGCAAAGCTCGCGCGTGGACGCTGACCTCGATCGAAACGCTACCATGAAAATATTTACATCCCAATCAGGGGATATCTATCTGGGCAATGTTAAGGATGGTTTACAAAAAACTATTCAAATCCTGAAACCCTCCCTGCTTGTAATCATTGCAGATGATAATACCGTCCGGCATTGTGTTCCGTTGATAGAACCCATGACACAAGCGGGTATGCGTATCGTCATAGCTTCCGGAGATCAACACAAATCACTCGATAGCTGTAAAACCATCTGGTCATCCCTGGTGCAGTCCGGGGCTGATCGTGAATCTCTGATACTCAATGTCGGAGGAGGCATGATTTGTGACCTAGGCGGCTTTGCGGCAGCTTGTTTTCAACGGGGTATCCGTTTTGTGCACATCCCTACTTCCCTGCTGGCTATGGCTGATGCAGCGATCGGAGGCAAGACAAGCATAAACTTTGAAGGGTACAAAAATTATATAGGTCGTTTTGAAACACCTGCGTTTATCTGGACGGATCCGGCGTTCCTAAAGTCCCTGCCCGAGCAGGAAATCCTTGATGGCCTGGCCGAAATAGTCAAACATGCGATCATAGGCAGTAAGGATTTATGGGAAACCATTTCCACCTTTGATGAGCTGACGACCATTGACTGGTATACGCTTCTCGAACGTAATATCCCGATTAAACAAAATATATCTGAAACCGATCCGCTTGAAAAAGGGATACGGAAAACCCTGAATTTTGGTCATACCATCGGACACGCCTTGGAAAGCCATTTTCTACATAGTCTGCGGCCATTAAGTCATGGTCAGGCGGTTACATTAGGCATGCTAGCTGAAACTAAGCTAGCCAATCTATCAGGGCTACTTGGAAATGAAGATTTTAAAGGCATTATTGAACTGATTCAGCGATTGTTGCGTCCTTGCGAAGTAACTTTGCCCTCCATGGATGCACTTAAGCCTTGGCTCTTGGGTGACAAGAAAAAAACCGGGGGGAGTGTCGGGTACAGTTTGCCTGACGGGATTGGTTCATGCAGATGGGATATTAAACTCGAGGAAAAGCAGGTTTGGGAAAGCCTTGATTGGGTTAACCAGGTACGCAAAAGATAGTCGGCTTCGTTAGCCTCGTGGGAAATAGGTTTCGTTTGATCTTTTTACAATATGAGCAGCATAACATCTTTTGAGAAATACGGTAAAAAACTCTGGATCGGGGCCTTTGCACTCGTTAGTTTTGTCATTTTATTCTTTGTCGTGCTTTCCTTCCAGGGACTTCCTGATTTCAAACAACTGGAGAGCCCGGACTTTGAACTGGCCACCCAGGTAATCGATGTCAAAAGCCGCGAGATAGGAAGATATTATACCCAAAACCGGTTACCTGTTGACTACGATCATCTCAATCCTCATTTGATTGACGCGCTGGTAGCGACAGAAGATGTGAGGTACTTTTCCCATTCAGGAATCGATATCCAGGCATTGTCTAGAGTATTCCTTGGTGTAGTCACGTTTAACCGCAACAAAGGAGGCGGAAGTACCATCACCCAACAACTTGCTAAACTTCTTTTTGACCGTCCTGATTTTACTGGCATGGGAAAACTGAATAAAAGTTGGACGTTAATGATCACCAAATTTAAAGAGTGGATCACAGCCGTCAAGCTGGAAAAGCAATATACCAAGCAGGAAATCCTGGCGATGTACCTCAATAAATTCAACTTCATCTATGGGGCATATGGCATCAGTGCTGCATCTGAAATATATTTTGGTAAAAACCAGAAAGACCTCCAGATCGAAGAAGCCGCTACGCTGATTGGTATGTTAAAAAATCCTGCGCTGTTCAATCCTGTTCGTCGTCCGGACACGGTCATGCACCGACGCATGATCGTGCTCAACCAGATGCGCAAAGAAGGGTATATCACCAGGGCACAATATGATTCACTTAAAGTGCTGCCACTCGACATCACACGGTTTAACAAACAAAGTCATGTGACTGGTCCTGCTCCCTATTTCAGAGCCGAATTGGCCAAATGGCTGAAAGATCTTTTTGAACAGGAAGATTTTCGCAAACCAAATGGTGAGAAATATAATATCTATAAGGACGGGCTGAAAGTCTATACCACGATCGATCTTGATTTGCAGATGATGGCGGAAGAAGAAATGTGGAAACACATGGCCAAGGTGCAACAGCGCTTCAATGCAGTGTGGGGTACCCGCGATCAGTGGACCTACAACGCAGATGATGCCCAGAAAAAAATCAGGAAGGAGTCACTCCAGAATATGGTACGTCAGACCGGCAGGTACATAGCTATGCGTGATGAGCGTCTGAGTGCATTGCTGCAAAAGGTCAGCGAGAAATATGAACTCATGCTCAGTGACTGGGATATTGAAAATCTCAACCAGGAATCTCAAAAAGCGGGACGTATATCAAGATTAGTTTCTGGCAAATCCATCACGGCAGATAAGGGGAAAAAATATAAGGCCATCATGGCCGGTGATTACGGGGATGAACTGGCATCCTCCTGGAAAATGTTTCAGAAGGATATCATGAAAGAAATGAATACGGCGGTCGAGATGCTGGTCTTTGATTACGGGCCTGGTGGAGAGAAAAAGGTAACGATGACCCCGCTTGATTCCATCAAATATCACAGGCGGTTTATGCAGACAGGCATACTCGCAATCGATCCGAAAACCGGGGAAATTAAAACCTGGGTAGGCGGCATCAACAATAAATATTTTCAGTTTGATCACATCGGAAGCAGCAGACAAGTAGGTTCTACTTTCAAGCCATTTGTGTATGCCACCGCCATCACCCTTCAAGGCATATCACCCTGTTTTCCGGTTTTGGATCAACCCTATACCATTGCACCCGGTGACGGAAGCTTTGGTTTGATAGAATCATGGACCCCGCAAAATGCTGATGGCAAATTTACCAACAGGACCTATACACTCTTTGAAGGACTGAAAGATTCAAGAAATACGATTTCTGTATTTCTGATGCAGCAGTTGGGCAATGCAAACGTAGTCAGAGGACTGGTCCACAACATGGGTATCGACAGTTCACTCCGAAGAGCAGATGGTGAATATCGGGTCCCTAATCAACCCTCTATTTGTCTCGGATCAGCGGATCTGAGCGTGATGGAAATGACAGGTGCATATTGCACGTTTGCAAACAATGGTGTTTTTGTCAAGCCTTACTTTGTTTCATCTATTGAGGACGAAAACGGAAGGGTGATATACCGTGCTATTAAAGAAGAACAAGTCGCTCTGCCACCAAAAGCGAATGCGGTGATGGTCGACATGCTCAAATACACCGCTGTTGGATTTGGAGGGTACAAAAGCCAGGTGGGAGGTAAAACCGGAACTACCAACGATTATGTTGATGGTTGGTTTATCGGCATTACCCCTTCCCTTGTAGTCGGTACCTGGGTAGGTGGCGAAGATCAGTGGATCAGGTTTAATTCACTGGCTGACGGACAAGGAAGCGTCATGGCAAAGCCTTTTTTCAAAGCTTTCCTGACCCGGCTGGAAAACGCACAAGATGTGGATTACGATTCGTCAGTCAGATTCGTTACTCCGGAAGGCGGCCTGGACATTGAAACAGACTGTGCTAAATACAACGCAATCCGAAAGGAGAATATCTTTGAACAATTTAATCCGGAAGAGACCTTCCAGGAGGAATTTAACGAAAATGAATAGTGATCTTTACAGGGTCTGATGCACATCATCAAAATGGATACACGTATAAAATTGGAAAATCTATCCTTCATGAATACCTGGTGTAAAGGAATCCTTTACATCCCGGTATGTATCCTGCTATTATTTGCTGCGTGCGTCCCAGTGGAAGAAAAAGTTCAGGTTCCTTTCAATGTCAATCCGGCTCAGCCCAAAATCCGCGAAGTATTTGATCTGCAGAATGCGCAGAACAAGGATAGCCTGGTGTTACTGTTGAGCAGCGAAGATCCTTCATTACGTTATGCAGCAGCACGAGCCTTTGCTTCATTCCAGGATACATCCGTATTAAAAGCCCTGCTCCCTCTATTGCTTGATGCAGAAAGCAGGGTGAGAATGATGGCTGCTATTGCTGTCGGGCAAATGGGTTCTCCACTTGCTGAAGCTCCACTGACAGCAGCCTTTGATGGCAGAGACAGCGCCCGTTTATTTGAGAAGGCCAATAGTATGATCCTGGAATCAATGGGTAAGATCGGAAATACACAATTCCTTCGGGCATTGAGTACCATTTCAAACTATCAATCCATCGACACCCTGCTTTTATTAGGCCAGGCCAGAGGCATATACAGATATGCTCTAAGGGATATGGTAGATCCTGAGGGCACGTCCACTATGATACGTTATATGGCAGATCCTGCGATACCTTTATCTGTGCGGATCATCGCTGCAAATTATCTTCAACGCGCCAAAGGAATTGATGTATCGATGCATGCTGACCAGCTCATCGCCAGCTGGCATGGCGAAAGTAATCCATACTTGCGCATTTGTTTGGCTACTGCACTGGGAAAAGTGAAAACACCTGCTGCTATGAAAGAACTTGCCCTATTGCTGCAGACCGAATCTGATTATAGGGTGAAATGTTCGATACTCAGGGCATTGCAGAATTTCGATTACAAGGATGTCCATCTCATCTTCCTTGCTGCTACAAGTGATATCAATCCAAATGTAGCAGAAGTGGCAGCTGATTACTTTGTGATCAAAGGTCAGGAGAAAGATGCCACTAAGTATAAAGCAGCCATCAAGGATTGCAAGTCCTGGCAGGCTCAAACCAGGATGGCAGAAGCAGCAAACAAGAACACTACCTCCATGTTTAGCGGGGCCAAGACCGCCCTGCAAAATGAAATAAAGGCTGCTCTCAGCACAGCCAAAGATCCATATGAAAAAGCAGCATGGCTCAAAGCATGGAGCAGTGAATTGCGAAACTTTGAATCTATTCAGAAATACACGCTTCCTGATCAGCCAGTTCCTGTCCGAACCCAGGCAGTGACCTGCCTGATCGATGCATGCAGAGATAAAAATTTTGATGTTTATTTTGCTGGTGAAGGCTATCTCATCAAAGCACAGATTGGAGGCTATCTCGCTACCGCTTTGAAATCAGGTGATGCGGGAATCATCGCCCTCATCGCGGGAGCCATAACAGATCCAAAAACAGGTTTGAAAGAAATATTTAAAGAGCGGAAAACTGAATTGAATAAAGCACTGGCTGGCCTCAAACTGCCGGAAGAAATGGAGACGTATCTCGAGGTTACAAAAGCTCTCAAAGAATATGGAATGGATGCCCCCGCTATACCCGAGGATCAGAAGAAATTTAAATCCATCGATTGGAAATTAATCGATCAGTTGAAACCGGGAAGCACCATTCAGATAACAACCACAAAAGGCGATATTATATTCACCCTCTATCCAGACCGTGCACCTGCATCAGTGACCAGTTTTATCCAGCTTGCAAAAGAGGGCTATTACAATGGAAAATCTTTTCACCGTGTAATACCCAATTTTGTCATCCAGACCGGATGCCCTCGTGGGGACGGATTCGGGGGATTGGATTTTACATTGCGTTCAGAGTTGGCCGGCGCTTATTATGATGATGAAGGCTATGTAGGAATGGCATCCGCGGGCTTACATACTGAAGGGCCTCAGTTTTTCATCACGCATTCTCCTTCTCCACATCTTGACGGACGTTATACCATTATTGGTAAAGTTACCTCAGGTATGGATGTAGTCCACAAAACGGAAATAGGAGACAGCATCAAGCAAATCAACATACGATACTAACTATATGATATTATCTACTCCTTTAGAATCAAGGCACATTGAAATGGGTGCTAAAATGACTGAATTTGCAGGCTACAATATGCCGGTGGTCTATTCTAGTATTCAGGATGAACATCACGCTGTTCGAAAAAGTGTTGGTGTGTTTGATGTTTCCCACATGGGTGAATTCATCGTTAAGGGAAAGCAAGCTCTGGATCTCGTACAACGTATAAGTTCCAATGATGCGTCTGCGCTGACAATAGGTCAGGCACAATATTCCTGTCTTCCGAATGAGACCGGGGGCATCGTTGATGACATGCTGGTCTATCGTCTTCCACAGGATATGTGTGCAGAAGGTGAACAGGCCTTTATGCTGGTGGTCAATGCGTCTAACATCCACAAAGACTGGGACCATATCCAGCACTATGCTTCAGCATTTGATACCCGCATCATCGATATTTCTGACAAAACCGGTTTACTTGCTGTTCAGGGACCACTTGCTAAAGCATTATTACAACCGTTAACGGATGTTGCACTTGATGATATTCCGTATTATCATTTTGCAAAAGGTAAAATTGCCGGCATTGAGAATGTCATTATCTCTGGTACCGGATATACCGGTTCAGGTGGATTTGAACTCTATGTAGACAGCAAAGACCTGGTTTCCTTATGGGATACCATCATGGCGCTGGATCATCCAGTTAAACCAGTTGCTGCAGGGTTAGGTGCACGTGATACGTTGAGACTTGAAATGGGTTATTGCCTGTATGGCAATGACATTGATGATACTACTTCCGTGCTGGAAGCTGGATTAGGCTGGATCACCAAACTCAACAAAAAAAGTGAATTTCCATCACAGGTTATTTTTGCAAAACAGAAAAAAGAAGGAGTAGCTAAGAAACTTGTTGGTTTTCTGGTGGATGATCGCCGAGTACCACGCCATGGTTATCCTGTCTGCGATGATGCCGGAAATGAAATTGGTGTGGTGACGAGCGGAACATCCTCCCCTACCCTCCAGATCCCGCTGGGAATGGCCTATGTCCCTTCATCGTTAGCTTCTCTGGGTTCAACCTTCAACGTCAAGGCAGGAACGAAAATGTTGAGTGCGACGGTAGTGTCTATGCCGTTTATTGATCCTACATCCATTGATTGATAAAGCTCAATGAGTTTGATGTTTAGGCATTAGATATAATTGTTGAACCTATGTATTGAAATCGGTCATGTTTGTTGGAGCAAACTCCAATAAAGGCCTGTCGTCACGGTGGGAGTTTGAAGTTACTTCAACAAAGGTTCATGGCCGCGGTGGGAGTTTGCTCCAACCGCTAGTGAGATTTTAAAGAGTATTCAATTTTGCATTTTTCCCCTGGTGTAATACATTCATCGCATTATGAAAATCTATCCATTTGAAGCCATCTATCCCAATGACGATCTGATCGCATCATCGGATTCATTTTTTGGCACTGTCCGTGATGACTACAGTGAGTATTATAAGAATGGATTTTTCCGGCATACGGGGGAAAGTGCTTTTTACATCATCGAAATCACAATTGGGGCCAGCGTGCACTCCGGAATTGTCGTCTGTCTCAATGTAGAGGATTATACCAAAGGGAAAATAGTAAAGCACGAACAGACCATCGCCAGCAGTGAGCAATCCATGTTGAAAATTATACTCCAACGGGGCGCTATGGTCAAACCAGTCTTATTGTGCCACCCGGTCATCAAGGATATCGCCAAAGAGATTGAAAAACAAAAAAAGAAACGACAACCGTTTCTCCAGTTTACGATCGCTGCAGGTCCGCAACAATATTCACTTTATCAGATACCTGAAGCAGAAGGCGCAGATCTTGTAAAACTCTATAAAACGATGGTCCCAAAGCTGTATATAGCGGACGGACATCATCGTTGTAGTACAGCTGAAAAGCTGAACAAATTGCAAGGAGGTAAAAAGGATCATGACTATTCACTAGTCCTTTCCGCGTTATTTCCTTTTGACCAGCTGAACATCCTGGATTATAATAAAGTGGTTCAGTTACCCTATCATCTCAAACTGACCCGCTTCATGGCAGAAATCAGCAATTACTGTGATATCAAATTACTCGTGAGACCAGCCAAGCCTGAGCGCAAGCATGACCTCACGATGTGTATACAGGACGAATGGTATCTGCTACGCTGGAAGCCGGAGATCCTGAAAAAGTATAAGAAGACAGCCGCCATGCTCGATGCTGACATCCTCGATGTAGAAATACTGGAAGGTTTGTTGGGTATCGCCGATGTACGTACAGACAATCGTGTGCAGCATATCTCCGGAGATCTCGGGCCTGGAAGAGTTGAAGAAAAGGCAAGAGCCTCAGAACACCTGGTTGGCTTTTGCATCTATCCTGTTCAGTTTGATGAACTGGTCAAAGTATCTGATACAGGTGGAACACTCCCACCAAAGAGCACCTGGTTTGAACCGCGGATGATCAATGGATTTGTGGTAAAATCATATTGATGGGCTTGCGGTATCTCACAGCCGATTGGGTATATCCGGTTTCTTCACCACGCGTTCATCATGGAGTCGTTGTGATGGATGGTGATCGTGTTATCGAAGTGACCACACAACAAAATATAAATGCCGAGCAGCAGGAATATCATCAGGGTATCATCACTCCCGGATTTATTAATACGCATTGTCACCTTGAATTATCTCACCTCCGGGGCAAAGCACCGACAGGTACCGGATTACTTCCGTTTCTAAATCATGTTGTCAAATTTCGGAATGTAGATCCGATCATTATTGATCAGGCGATCAAAGATGCTGATGCTGCTATGTGGGAACTAGGCATTCAGGCTGTTGGAGATATCTGCAATAAGACTGACACCTTTCAGGTCAAGCTGGAAAGCAAAATTCAGTATTACAATTTTGTAGAGATGTTTGACTTCCAGCAACATCAGCAGACAGATCACATGATCAAAGCGTATATGGATGCTTATATTCAGGCACCTGAGCCAAAATCTGCAGTGCCACATGCGCCATATTCTGTTTCGCCCACTTTATTTGAGCGTATCAATCAGCTCAACGGTGCTGACGTAACGGTGAGCATCCACAATCAGGAAACACCTGATGAAGAGGATTTCTTCAAATATGGAAAGGGTGGTTTTTTTGATTTCTTTAACAATTTTGGTTTTGACTTGAGTCACTTTCAACCAACAGGTTCGTCATCGATCTACTATGCCTTGGAGCATATGGACAGGGAGAAGCGCACCTTGTTTGTGCATAATACCCTTACCACACCGGCAGATATTTTTGCAGCGCAGAGCTGGAATGAGCGTGTGTATTGGGCCACATGTCCCAATGCCAATCTCTATATTGAAAATCAATTACCCCATTACCAGTACTTCATCGATACCGGTGCCCGGCTGACCATTGGCACCGATAGCCTTACATCCAACTGGCAGCTATCGGTGCTTGAGGAAATGAAGACCATATCCAAATATCAGTCGTATGTTCCGTTTGAAACCATACTGCAATGGGCGACGATCAATGGGGCGATGGCCTTGGGAATGGAGGATGAGATGGGTTCATTTGACAAAGGGAAGAGGCCTGGCGTGTTATTGATCTCCTTTGATCCGGAGAAAGATCAGTTATTTAATCCTCATGTGGCTATTAATAGGCTTATCTGATAAATTCAACAGTTCGCTCGAGATGTCGTTTCGACTCCGCTCAACGACAGGGAAAATTCCTTATTCGAGAGATTCTTTTCAGCTCTTACTTCTTAAATAATCCTGCTTTGTGACGTTTCGACTTCGCTCAACGTCATTATGAATTTTTTCTGAATATTTAAGTGTTCGTTGAGCGAAGTCGAAACGAACTTTGCAGGTGTGTGGAAATAGATAAATCAAAATTCGAGCTCTCATAATTCTCGAAATCACCTATCGTTGAGCGGAGCCGAAACGATCACTTTAATGTCTCCGAAACAGGATAATCAAAATACAACCTTTCGAATTAGGTATTTTTTCCAGTCGTTGAGCGGACTTGTGCTGAGCGGAGTCGAAGTAACCGAAACTACACCCCGCCAATCAATATATATGGAGGCAAGACTGATGAGAAATCAACTTTACGAGCTTTCAACTTCAGGTACAAATCCCTTACTACCACTTAAACACCTTATACCCATACACCTCCTGCTCGATCCTGATCTTTAGCATATAAATACCGGGGGGTAAAGCAGAAAAATCAACTACCATTTGATGAGATTGTTGTATAGGTGAGGCTGATTGGATTTGCCCAAGCATATTGTAGATGTCAACAGATGATATTGCAGTATTTAATTCCATGCAGTCTATCACCAGCTCATCCTCCACTGGGTTAGGATAAATGGCAATGCCAGCACTCTCCAGACCCTCATACACTGCAGTTGTCCCCTCGATGGTGATATGCACTGTATCACTGGAAGCAACTGCACCGTCATCATCCACTACGTCTACTACAAAGGCATACACACCTTCAGCAGTGATAGTCCAATCATAAAGGTAAGGAAGCGTATCAAATGTCGCCACTTCATCACCATTGATATACAACGTAGCAAGTTGAATATGTCCGTCTGCATCGAAAGCATCAAATCCAACAGGTATGGCAGCTTCATCAATAGAAAAAACGCTTCCGTCAAGAGGTTGTACTATAGAAACGAGCGGAGGATGATTAGGTAGCTCGCCTGTGACTCTAAATCTGAAATATCCTTCAGGGGCTACCATTGGGCGCACTTGTTCTTTGCCATTGTGAGCCATTGCATGGATATAGTATTGAATCTCCGAACCTGCCAGTTGAGGAGGAATCAAAGCGGCCCAGCTATTGGCTGCACTGTCTATAAGCACCATAGGCACTTGTGTATATATGGAATCTGGTGCAACTCTGAAATAAAGATCCGCATCTGCAATGCCCTCACGATGTTTGATGTAGGCCACAACGGGATACTCCAGTGATGCATCATCGGCGTCACGAAGACGGGGATGAGCGATCAGCAGTGGATCATCATCACCCACTGTTTTGGTGATACAATGGATGGCGCCGAGCGACCCTATAATCGAATTGCAATTGATTCCTACCACATTATACCCTGGAAGGTTTTCCCTGTAGATGCGCAATGCTGTGGTATCATAACGCTCTTCGTATGTAGGGACCAGTACCGTCTTATTAACAAACACCGAATTGGTATACGTACGATATGCGCCACCTGTATTGGGATATCTACCGCTTGCATCTGGCGGCATAGGTAGTCTTACGATATTGTATTTGTTGTCAAAAGCGGTGTTAAACTCTTCTGTGAGATAATTGATATTAGCTTCGATCTGTGGGCCATCGGCAATACCTTCTGGATATTGGCCAAAGAAGATCGTCTCTTCGTCTATGATCCGCATGTGCATATCGAGGTGATGGATTCCGTCAAAGGGCAGCGTTGGAAATTTGATGTATTGTTTTACACCAAGAAAAAGATTCGCGATCGAATCGATCTGTGCTTCTGATTTCTCAGGATTTTCTTCAAGAACCAGCATCGAAGAAAATACGGTCCCCATACCATCGGGTAGATGATTGCCACCGGTGTGTACCCAATTGTATGGAAATGTTGTGGCTTCGTAGATAGGCAGATTGAGATGTTGAGCAACTGCTACTGGCGAGGCATCGTCATTTTGTCTTGGCCTGTTATAAATCCAGTCTACGAGCCAAAGACTATCTACGTCGTTCTTATATACTGTCCATGGGCCATAATCCCGCACCCAGATACTATTGAAAGGAGTATTGACAAACTCCACAGAATCCAGGGGAATACCAGCGCTGGTCAGTTGGCCGGAGACATTGTCCGGATTAGTAGTGATGATGAGCACCTTGCATTCTTTCACCGCGTGTCTGACAATCTCTTTGAGGATAGTAGCTTGTCCGGACCAGGTGATGATGAGGGCCTGGATCTCTTCCCATTCAGCCATCGTGCGAACCTGGCCTGGTGGAGGGACGGGGATGCTGAGGATGGAGGAGGCGTGTTTCTCGCGAAGGTAATCGGCCATGATCCTCTGCTCAGCTAAAGTCATAGTATGGGGCATACCAGATTGCTGGGCATACAGCTGTATGCAAGAAAAAGTAAAAATGAAGAAGGCTACAAATGAGCTATATATTCTCATAAATGAACGGTCAGGTTTGGAATGCGGAAGGGGATGTGAAAATAGGGGATTTACTCCACTTTTACCACCCTTTGAAAACGGATGGATTTGCCATTCACGATTTGTAAAAAATAAAGGCCTGAGGGCAATCTCTCCAAATCAACCAATTGTCCATATCCGCTTGATACAAACCGGCCTGTTTGATCATATAAAACCAAACGAGTTGTTTCAGTTGCATCTTCTACCCCGTTGCTATTAATATATCACCTCTTACGACGATAGAATCTATCTGCGTGAAATAACCGGAAAGATCAACGTCCACAGTATGCTCAGTATAGGCATTTACAGCATGCAGTGAAGTGGGTATTTCCTCATCTATACCTACGATGAAGGAATCCATCGCGACCATAGTGTTGAATGAAATATGGTGCGCTGAAAGATTGAGCCAGGTATTGACCGGCTCAATCGAGGAATTAAAATATGTAGGAGGAAGACTTGCTGAAAAGACCATCAATCCATCTCTGACCGGATAGACATGTGTGATGTGAAAAAATGTCTCCATGAAGTCAATTGATCCGGTCAAAAGACTTTTTGAAAATAAAGTGTCTCCACGCTGGTACAGCACATGATTGTCAACCAGCAGGAAAGCTTCATAATGAATCGGCGTATTACTTCCTTCTCTATCCTCCCAAAACAGATAGCCTATGGAATCATTGACCAAGGTGGTCATCGAGTCCGGTGTCCACAGAACTACCCTGAAATAATTTCCTCTATCGAAATCAATCGGACCTGTCCGGAAAGAAACCAAAAAGGAATCACGGGCTATTTGTTTTGCGCGCAGATGGTGGGTGGACTCACAAGGAAGCCCTCCTTCATCAATTATATCACCTGATGGAGAAATATGCCTCCACGCTCCAAAATAACAGGTAGTATTATTTGCAAAAGATACAGTTGAATTATCAGATAATTCGAAAGCTTCCTTCAGGGAGGGATGTGCATTTCGGTAGGTTCGCTCATAAATCAACTGTCCAATAAGTTGCGTAGATACAAAGAACACGAAGATGAAGACAATGAAGTATTTGATTATGGCTTTGTTCGTTTTAATTCACTCATAAACCCATCCTAAGATAACAATAACTATGACCTAGCTCATTGAAATCATCGCGCTTGCTTATCAGGCGACAAAAACTTGACATTCCGAACCAACCCTGCGTACTTAGTCCTTTTCACCGCCGACTTATCAAATACTCGTTCAAAAGTATCTTCCGTCAATTCTATCCAATCACGATTTGTCATTTGTTGCAGTTCCCCTTTCATATCAAACGCAGGTTCCTGATGAGGTGTTGAAAAACGATTCCACGGGCACACTTCCTGGCAGATATCACAACCATAAATCCAGTTGTCCATCATTCCTTTAAACTCATTCGGAATTTGATTTTTTAATTCGATGGTCAGATAGGAGATGCATTTACTCCCATCCAAAATATACCCCTCCGGAGAAATGGCTTCTGTCGGGCATGCATCAATACATTTTGTACACGTCCCGCAGTGGTCCCGCATCGGATGATCATACTCCAATTCGACATCCAAAATGATTTCTGCCAGAAAAAAATAACTACCCTTCTTCGGATGAATCAACAATGTATTTTTCCCAATCCACCCTTGTCCGCTTCGCTTCGCCCAGTCTCGTTCCATTACCGGAGCTGAATCGACAAATACTCTTGCGTTGAAATCACCGATTTCATTCTTTAGTTCGGTGACCAGTTCTTTAAGTTTTCGTCGGACGACTTTGTGGTAGTCCTCGCCATAGGCGTAGCGGGAGATTTTGAATTGTGAGTTGTCAGTTGTCAGTTGTGAGTTGTGAGTGTTGTTTGTGCTGAGCGGAGTCGAAGTATCAATTGTGAGTTGTGAGTTGTCAGTTGTCAGTTGTGAGTATTGCTTGTGCTGAGCGGAGTCGAAGTATGAGTTGTGAGTTGTGAGTATTTGGTCATCGTGTTGATCCGGATCAACAAAATTTCGTGTCTCACGTCTGGCATCTGCGAGTCTTGCATCTAGCATCTCCTTCTCACGTCTGGCATCTGCGGATCTGGTATCCCGCCGCAAATGGTTTTCATTTGGCGGGATTCCTATACTGAGCGGAGCGGAAGTATTCGCTTCGCTGCGCTCTGGCATCTCCTTCTCACGTCTGGCATCTGCGTGTCTGGCATCTGGCATCTCCTTAGCCTCAGCCCTTGGATAGTAATTATACAACAGACTAATCACACTCTTCGCTCCCGGCACCAGTTTGGTCGGATCGACCCTCATGTCAAAATGATTGGCCATGTAAGCCATTTCGCCGTGATAGTCCTTTTTGAGCCACAGCTCTAATCGGGCAGCTTCCTCATCCATATGCTCTGCCCGGGCAATACCGGCACCCATAAAACCATGCCGGAAGGCTGATTCCTTTATGAGACGGGCATAATCGTGGGGTTTAGAGTTCATAGAAATGATGCTTAGAGTCAACTCAAGATAAAGGTAGGTTGGAATATTCAGGGGACCCTACATGAATCCTGACCGCCAATGTAATAGATTTAGCTCCTTTCAAATTTTACTTGCATTTACCTTCAGTTTACACTATTTTTACATTAATGATCAGGCATAAAAATATATATCCTGTTTTTCAGTAAGTTATATATTTTTAAATGGTCATTTGTTTTATGAATGTAAAGTTTTAGCTCTTTTGGAAAGAATGCTCTTCATATTACTTGTAATACTCCTACCCTTGAAGGGATGGAGCGGAGCATTTCCAATCGCATTCAATAAAGGCTTTATAATCACAGAAGCCGTCATAGAAGGGCAGACAGTCCTCGTGATTCTTGATACGGGCGCCCCTGGTCTGGTCCTTAATCAAAAGTACTATGAATCTGATCCGGCATCTGCTATTCCATGCTCAGGTATCAACGGAAGTTTTGAAGTCAAAACACACCAGGTTGGCGAATGGAATTGGCTTGGTGTCACCCATAAAAAATCCAAAGCTCTTGTATCTGATCTGTCTTTCCTCGAAAGATCGCTCAATAAAAGAATTCATGCGCTGATCGGTTTGTCGGTGCTCAACGACTTTTTTGTCTCTATTGATTTTGAACAAGAGACCATCAGTGTTATGAATGAAATGCCAGGTGACCTGGAGGGCTCTTTCGCAAGGTTTCAGTATGTTGACCATGTGCCTGTTATCACATGCAAAGTAAACGGAGAAAAGAAAATTCTTGGCCTTGATTCAGGTTCTGCAGGAAACTATCTCTTTGATTATGACCGAGCTACAGACCAGGAATTATTAGCAGACGCATCTCCGATACTCGTGGTCGGTACAGATAACAAAGAAGATATAAAACACCAAATCACGATGGAACTTGAAGTGATGGATTGTCAAATCAATCTTACTTCAACCTTCATTGTGGATCTTCGGGACAAAGGAAATTTCCAACATGCCAGTTTTGATGGCATCTTGGGACATTCGTTTCTTTCTAACTATAATGTAACCATTCATCCTGGCAAACAGAAGATCTGGCTTCAGCAGAGAGTGGACCAGGAGTCCTTTGCATCCTCAGTTATGCCTTGATTATGCAGCGGTTGCTGAGCTGCGCTGTACTGAGCGGGCGAACATGTATGAGTCACAGGTAGTGGAAGTATCGCACGAGGATGAGGGTCGGCAGGCGTCGCACTGAGCTGTACATGGACGAGCGAAAGGAGTCGAAGCGTCGAAGCATGTTTTAGTGATCGCACCCTTTTCGCCCTGTATTAAGTTCATCGGCTCGACCTTCAAGCCTCACCTCTCTCCAGTAAAAAACTGTTTCCACTCAGCATACTTTAACAAGAGAGGGGGCGGGGGTGAGTTACCCGTAGATCCGTGATGCTGGGCACAACTTATTCAGCCACTAATTTTCAACAATTCTTGCTAGTTCCTTATCCACATTTCCATCCTCATGCAATTATTTCGCACGTCGCAGATCCCGCCCCTTATGGGCAGCGGGAGAGTACGCGGAGTGCACGGAGAAAATTAAACAAACTCTTATGCCTCTTCAGCTTCTTCAGCCTTTTTATTCCACTATCTGCAATTTCGCAAATCGAAGCATAATCCTACGCTCCTGGTCATCACTATCTTCAAAGTGAATAGTGGCTACCCGATTTTCACGTGCACCATCAATAGCGATGATCTTGCCGCGACCAAACTGAAGGTGGAGGACTTCCATGCCTTCTGCAATCTGCTCTGATGGGCTTGGCTTGAAATCCGCAGGGCTGACACGTGGTTCATAATTCCTTTTACGGTTAGGACGATCTGCGAGCAATTTAGGTTCGGGCATCGTAAACTTCCCTCTTCGCTCGACGGTAGTTTCAAAATGCTGTTCGTCGATCTCTTCGAGAAAACGACTTGGATCATTGTATCTGAATTGACCAAATTGATATCGACTTGTTGCATACGATAACGCAAGAAACATTTTCGCTCTGGTGATGGACACATAAAACAGCCGGCGCTCTTCATCCAGCTGATCCGGTGATCCCATAGACATGTAGGAAGGAAATAAGTTTTCTTCCAACCCTACTACAAAGACCGCTTTCCATTCAAGTCCTTTCGCTGTATGGGTTGTCATCAGGCTGATGTAATTCGGTTCCTCATCCGTTTTTTCATCAGCATCGGTCAGCAAGGCGATGTTTGAAAGGTAGGCAGCGAGGCTTCTATCGATAGTCCCTTCATCCGCATTGTCATTTTCTACAAACTCCTTGATACCATCCAGCAATGCATTTGCATTTTCAAGCCGACTGATACCTTCGAGACTCGGATCTTGTCTCAATTCTTCATACAATCCACTCCCCTGTGCAACTTTGAGCGCAACATCATAGGCATTACCCTCAAGGGCGATACGTCTGAAAGATTCAATCATCATCACAAAGCCCTGGAGTTTCCCCTTCACCGGATAAGCACCGGAAGTGAGGATGGCCCACATGGAGACGCCTTGAGCTACGGCCAGTTCTGCTATATGATCAGTAGTCGTTTTGCCAATGCCTCGTTTGGGTGTGTTGATGATACGTTTAAATGCTTCGTCATCACGTTCGTTGATGGTCAGACGCAGGTAACCAAGAATATCTTTAACTTCTTTGCGCTGATAAAAAGAAAGCCCGCCAAAAATCCTGTAGGCCAGGTTTTGTTTCCGAAGATGTTCCTCAAATATCCTGGATTGTGCATTGGTACGATAGAGTATGGCGATATCCTTGTTTTCCAGATGTAGCCTGTTTTTGTATTCTATAATTGTACTCGCCACCAGCCTGCCCTCTTCCACATCACTCACCGCTTTGATCATCTTGATTTTATGACCTGAACCCAGTTCTGTCCAGATTTCTTTTGGTATCTGTTTACTGTTGTTCTGGATGACCATGTTGGCCGCCTGCACGATGTGTTCTGTGGAGCGATAGTTTTGTTCAAGCTTGTAGGTGACTACCTCAGGGAAATCATTTTCAAACTTGAGAATGTTTTCAATCGTGGCACCGCGGAATGAATAGATACTTTGCGCATCATCACCGACAATACAGATATTGTGCGGGCTGCCATTGTATAAGGTCAGCAATTTGATGATCGCATATTGCAGGTAGTTGGTATCCTGAAACTCATCCACCAAGACGTATTGAAAAATGCGCTGGTACTTATGCCTTACATCTTCCCTGTTCTCCTGCAATAAACGATACATCTGCAACAGCAGATCATCAAAATCCATGGCGCCAGCTTGCTTACACCGTTTGTAATACCGCTCATAGATCTCATAGATCTGAGGACGTTTATTCATCCGGTCATAGAGGACGAGGTCATCGTTTTTAGCATAGAGTTCGGGGGTGATCAGGTTGGACTTGGCGGAGGAGATTCGGGCTAATACGCCGCTGGGGTTGTATTGCTTTGTGTCCAGCCGCATCTCTTTGATGATATCTGTGACCAGACTTTTGGAATCATCGCGGTCATAGATAGTGAAGGCGGGTGGAAAGTCAATCTTAGTGGCTTCCACTCTGAGAATCCTTGCGAAAATGGAGTGAAAGGTTCCTGCCCAGACTCTGTCCCCTTTGGAGCCCACTACGTGAGCTATTCGCTCTTTCATCTCTCTGGCAGCTTTATTCGTAAACGTCAGTGCCAGGATATGCTGAGGGGTTACGCCTTGTTCGATCAGGTAGGCAATGCGATAGGTCAGTACGCGGGTCTTGCCGGAACCAGGTCCAGCTATCACCATGACAGGACCATTGGTGTGGGTCACAGCCAGTCGTTGAACGTCGTTAAGGGATTGGAGGTAGCTCATAGAAACAGGGCAAAAATAGAAGATATGCTCAACCTTTGGTTAAAGAATAAGTGTCGGAACGGAATTATGTATTTTTGGCGGCTTCATGACCAGCCTGGATATCATACTGCCTGCGTACAATCCGCTTCCTGGCTGGGAGGAAATTGTCATCGGCCGTTTTCAATCGCTGGTGAAAGCTTTGCCTGACGTTAAGATAAGGCTTTTTATCGTCAATGATGGGTCTCTTCGTCTGGATGAAAGTCAATCCGAAGGGCTATTTAAAGAGGTCATCCCTGATCTTCAATGGGTTAGTTACAAAGTAAATCGTGGCAAAGGCTATGCGCTGAGACAAGGAGTTGCAAAATCAACCGCAGACTTTATCGTATACACGGATATTGACTGGCCCTATACAGAGGAGAGTATGATTGGTGTGATCCGATCACTCATTGCATCTGCTGATGCGGTGATCGGGAAGCGAAATGAAGATTACTATACGTATCTGCCCCCGGCACGCAGAAGAATCTCCAGATTGTTGCGCAATTTCAATGCAAAACTCCTTCGACTCAGAGTGGATGATACCCAGGCTGGGCTGAAGGGATTCCGTAAACATATCAAGGAGATCTTTTTGTCCACAACTATAGATCGTTATCTGTTTGATCTTGAATTTATTTACCTGATTTCGGCCAAGCAAGAAATCAACGTCATTGGTTATCCGATTGCACTCCGTCCGGGCATTACTTTTTCAAAAATGAATCGTAAGATCCTGTTTCAAGAGGCGAGGAATTTTTTGAAGATATGGATGAAGGGGTGAAAGGGCTAGGGGCTAGGAGCTAGGAGCTAGGGGCTAGGAGCTAGGGGCTAGGAGCTAGGAGCTAGGAGCTAGGAGCTAGGGGCTAGGAGCTAGG
>JAWXAW010000195.1:0-12505 GCA_034439675.1 Saprospiraceae bacterium
ACAACTCACAATTCATACTTCGACTCCGCTCAGTACAAGCAACACTCACAACTCACAATTCATAACTCACAACTGAAAAATGATCGTATACAAATTCGGAGGCACCTCCCTCGCAAATGCAACCCGAATGAAATCCGTAGCGGACCTCGTCACCAAGGATGATGAACAAAAAGTCGTTGTCCTCTCTGCGGCATCAGGAACCACAGACACCTTAATCCAACTATCTGGCGCCAGTGCAGAAGAAGGTGAAATAATCATCCAGGGCATGGAAGCTCAGTATCAGCAGTATGTCCATGAGCTCCTAGACTATGTTGATTGCAAACAAGCTGCAGAAAGATTTCTGGAATATACTTTTTCTTCCCTGCGCGAAGCCCTTGGTAAATCATTGCCCCGGGATGAAAAATGGTTTGTGGCCTATGGTGAAATCATGTCTACTTCTCTTTTCAGCCTTCTCCTCGTAGAGCGTGGTATCAGCTCTGCATATCTCGCCGCGCTTGACTTCATGCGCATCCGGGACGGTGAGCCTGATATGGAGGCTATCAAAAGATTATTGCCTGAAAACATGGCTGCTGCCGGAGATGTAAAAATCTATATCACTCAGGGTTACATCTGCCGGAATGAACAGGGACAGATTGATAATCTCCGGCGTGGGGGCAGCGATTACTCTGCCACGATCATCGGGGCGGCACTGCTCGCTGATGAAATACAGATCTGGACAGACATAGACGGCGTACACAACAATGATCCCCGCATTGTCAAGAAGACAAGCCGCATTGATGAACTGAGTTATGCAGAGGCTGCAGAGCTTGCTTATTTCGGTGCCAAGATCCTCCACCCTCTTTGTGTACGTCCTGCCAGAGAAACAGGTGTCCCCATCAAATTACTCAATACCCTCAATCCTGAAGCTGAAGGCACCATCATCCACCGCGAAAACCTGGCTGAAAAAGGTGGTGTCAAAGCGGTGGCTGCAAAAGATGGCATCATTGCGATCAATATCCGCTCTTCCCATATGCTCATGGCCCATGGCTTCCTGAGAAAGATCTTTGAAGTCTTCGAACATCATAAGACGTCTGTCGACATGATCACTACAGCAGAAGTCGCTGTGAGTCTCACCATCGATGATGCTACTCATCTCGACAACATTGTTGCTGAACTGCAGGATTATGGAACCATCACCGTCGAAAAGGGGCAGACCATCATTTGTGTGGTCGGTGCATTCCGGAAGGAAGATGCCGGTATTGCCGTGCAGGTTCTCAATCCACTCCGGAATATCCCGATACGCATGATCTCATCGGGTGGAAGTGAAAGCAATATCTCTGTACTTATCGATTCCCGGTATAAGCAACAAGCACTCGAAGCATTAAATAAAGACCTATTCGGACATTAATCTTTACTCAAGGATGATCAGTTTTTCCTGATGCAAGCCCCCCATGTGGTCAGTCACGGAAACGATGTAAACACCTGCCGGAACAGCAGCAATGTCAATCTCTTCACCGGCGTAAACGGTATAAATCGACTTCACTAATGTGCCATTCACATGACAGAGACGGAGATCAAAATATTGGACATCCTTATTCATAGTCCGGATAGTAACCGAACCTGTTGCAGGATTAGGAGATAGCACCACATCCTGTCCATCGACAACAGGTATGGCAGAAACCGGAAGACATTCTCCGGGAATATTGGCATCCATCCATTCAAGCCGACGGATGAGCCATTGCTGCAGATAATTCAGCTCTTCTTGATAGGTATCCCCGATAAAAAAGTTTGGCCATACATATCTGCTCAGAATAGGCCATCTGTCATAGTTACGTTCTGAAGATGCCTGCAGCAGCATACCTGTCGAGTCAACATAATGCAGAATGGCTTCGGTACTTAAAACGGTCTGACGCAAGGAATCAAATCTGCACTTAAGCCTGTCTTGGTAATAGGGATCTTCCAGAAAACGGGCCCACCATCGGGGTGTATTGGAACAGCCGCCACTATGCTCATAACTCCATCCTTCCACCCACTGGCTTTCACAATAATCTACATTGCCGAAAGCCAGGTTGAAATCCCAGAGTGGTCCGAAGTGGAATAAGGAATCAACTGAAGTACGGTCTTTATAAAAAAACGTACTTAGCCTGTATGCATCGACATTATGTCCCAATTCGCAGATTATAAAATAATCAATGGCCGAATTGACATCTACATATGCCCTGTAGCCAACTATTGCGTCCTTAAAGTCCTCACCATATAGGGCTGATTCAAAATCATGGAAGTAATTGCTGATATACTCCTTTTGTTTCGGATGAAGATCCTGACTTTCCGGATCTTCGTACACGACCCGGATCTCTTCACTTTCAAACGTACCCTCATGATTTGATACGAAATAAGAACCTTCACCATCATCACGATCGACTTTAAGTAGATATCCGCCGGTAAGCGGGTCACCAATCGTATCCACTGGATTTAGTTTTTTAATATCTACCCTGTTTTTATCCCGTTTGATTTTTTCTTCCAGCCAATATACGCCTTGGTAATCGCCATTGATAAATACTTCACATACCCTTGTTCCGGGAGCATAATGTCCCATGTCATTTCCCAATTCATAGGTGATGGCATCTCTGAGAAATGATTTATCCGTATACGGTGCATACAGAATCCAATCTTCTTCCTTAGGCAATCCTAAGAGTTCTATTTCCAGATCATCACCGTTTTCATCCTGCGTCTCAAAACCGAAACTTTTTTTAGGGAAACTCTGGGCAGAAGATCCCCTGACTTCAATGGCCATATTGCTCTCAAATACCGGAATATCGGTTGGGTAATTCAAATTACCGGATTCATTCTCAAACACGCGGATATATCCATCGATTTTAGGTTCATTGGGGATCGTGATATGATCCGTGGTCAGCATGATCAGCGGCAGTTTCGTTCCTGCAAAAGTCGGTACAACAGGCGCACTGACTCCAAAATTTATTGTCCAGCTGATCACTTCTCCTCCATCCGCATAAGCGTAAGTGTCCAGGATCCTCAACGTCCAGATGCCATGACCTGACTGTCCGTTGTTTGCATTACCCAGCGACGTAAAAGGCCTGTATGCTCCGTTAAATGGAGGAACCCCATCCAGCATATGAAGAGGGACCGTCATGGTAAAGCAAGTGTTATCATAATCATCCGTATCCGCCCCAATCGCTGAGGTGAGCATCATATTAACTCCTGAAGGGCTGATCAAACGGATATCCAGGTCTGACACCCAGCTATGGGTGATTTTAAGACATACGGACACGAGTCCATGTGCTGCATTGAGTGTATCGGGAGTCAGATCATTGATTTCGATTGTAAAATCATTGATACGCCCGTCATCAGCTATAATGCCACCGATGCCGGCATAGGACTGGGCATTTACATGATCGGCGAGCAGACAAAACAGGCAGGTAAAAAGTGTGGTGTGACGCATGAATATAAAAATGGGTGGTAAAAAAAATCTCCTTTCGGCCTGCAAATCGGCCTTGCCGGCGACCGTTCAAGATAGAAAAAACTCCACATTGTAATGCATCTGAACACTGGTGAAGATTTGTGTTAAAATGATAGCCAGCTATATCCTATGCCAAATACCGCTTGGTTGCCTATCTTTAAGCTTTCATTTTTCTCAGAAAGAAGACGCATGTCAACAACCCAACATTTGGCTCATGACCTCAAGATCATCGAAGATAGCACGCGCCAGTTTGCCCGCGCCCATATCCTACCTCATGTGATGGAATGGGATGAAAGCCAGCATTTTCCGATGGACCTGATGCACCAACTTGGTGCACAAGGCTTTCTCGGTGTGCTGATTCCCGAAGAATATGACGGATCAGGACTAGGCTATCAGGAGTATATCACGATCATCACTGAAATCGCTAAGGTGTGTGGATCTATCGGCCTCTCCCTTGCAGCCCATAATTCCCTGTGCACCAACCATATTTATACATTTGGTACCGAAGAACAGAAACGTAAATGGGTTCCCAAACTTGCTACCGGAGAATGGGTTGGTGCCTGGGGCCTAACTGAACCAAACACAGGAAGTGATGCTATGCGTATGCAGTGCACGGCGGTAAAAGACGGTGATGATTTTATCCTCAATGGCACCAAATGTTGGATCACCCATGGTAAATCAGGACATGTTGCTGTAGTCATCGCACGTACGGGCGATTTACTTGACAGCCATGGCATGACTGCATTCGTCATAGAACGAGGAACACCCGGCTTCAACGCAGGAAAAAAAGAAAACAAACTTGGAATGCGTGCCTCTGAAACGGCCGAAATCATTTTGGAGGACTGCCGTATCCCTGCGGCCAATGTTTTAGGAAAAGTCGGGGATGGTTTTATCCAATCCATGAAGATCCTCGACGGTGGACGTATATCCATCGGCGCACTGGCCCTTGGTATTGCAAAAGGGGCTTATGAAGCCTCCGTACAATATGCTAAAGAAAGAAAACAGTTTGGACAACCTATTGCTAACTTCCAAGCTATCAGTTTCAAACTGGCCGACATGGCTATTAAAATAGAAGCGGCAGAGATGTTGTTGCGTAAAGCAGCCGATTTGAAAAACGCCGGAAAGAATTGTACCAAAGTAGCTGCCATGGCAAAATATTATGCCTCAGAGATTTGTGTACAGGTCTCAACCGATGCCGTGCAGATTTTCGGTGGGTACGGTTACACCAAAGATTTTCCGGTAGAAAAATACTATCGCGACAGTAAACTCTGCACTATCGGAGAAGGCACATCTGAGATCCAGAAGATGGTTATTGCACGAGAACTCGTCCGCGAGCCGTAATCATCGAAGCAGGTAATTCTCCTTACAGCAAGTGAATAGCAAATAAAGGAATGCTCTTTGGCAGATAAACAGTTTATTCCTTCACTGCCTTTTCTACCCATTGGAGATTTCCCGTGGTGATCTGAATGAGATAGATGCCAGGTGCATTGCCGGTCAAATCGATTCTCGTGACTGATCCATTCACGGTAATAGCAGGTGTCTGCAGCCTACCCAGCATGTCAAATAGCTGCAACGTACCATTGGATTGATTTTTCCACGTGAGATCGATCACTCCTTGTCCCAGGCTTCCATTAATGTGGTATGGCTTATCAACAGAACCCGTAGGTTGTTCAACACTTGTAAATCCGACCTGAAGATTGGTTGAAAACAATTCAAGCCCTCCGCGCTGGTTACCGGTAATCAGATCATAGAGACCATCGGCATTAAGATCAGCAAGGGTAGGAGCACTGCGATTGCCGACATCGATTGAACCAAAATGATCATCCAAGATGGTAATAGCACCTGTCTTTCCGTTTTCAATATCATCATACAACAAAAGATTGCCTTCATCACTACCCGTCAAAAGAATAAGGCCATCATGTGTGCGCAAGATAGAGGGCGTACTGTAATGAGGAAGACCGATAGGGATATCAAATAATACCCTACCAAAACATTGAGTATTTGGTGCCACTGTAGCATCACCATTGAATAATGCGAAACCAGCCTGTCCAATGTTTTCAAAATAGTTCATATTGCTGCAACGGCCATTGTTATCAGCATTACCTGTACGTTCACCGATGACCAGGTCACCTAAACCATCACCGTTGATATCTGTAATCTGCGGAGTAGCTGAAACGCCAATATTAATATTCATATAGGGATAAACCGGTGGCTCATAATTCACCGGCTGTCCGGGCGGGTTGTTATTTTTAAAGAAGATTAGTTTACCGTTTGTTTCCCCGACAATCATATCAATCGTGCCATTACCATCAATATCACCGAAGGCAGGTGAATATTCAAACTTGTATGGCTGGACGATTCCAAATTGTGAAAGACCCAGGTAATCTTCAGATACCCTTACAAAATATGGTTGGGTAGGTGTTCCCTGATTTTCAAATAACCATAGGGAAGGAAAACGGGTGTACGTTTCTTCTTCCGCATAGTGGAATACACCCATCATCACATCAGGTAGTCCGTCGCCATTGATATCTGCCACTGCAGGTCTGCTATGCGAACCCCCATCAATCATATCCTTTTGAAAATACCCCTTTTCTGTAAGCTTGTAATTGAGTGGACCTGATCCCGGATCATCATCGTATCGCCAAACACTTTCCCTATCCTCTGTCAGCGAGCGCGAATTGTTAGCGGCTAATAATTCAGGTTCCTCATCATCATCCAACTGCACACTATAGCCCGCAACGAAATAAGGGAGGTCTACACTGATGTCCGTGATCGGAAAATGACTGTCCTGGTCAATGATCCATGCCTCATCTGCATTAAGCCCATTATGCAAATAGACCAATCGACGGGATGAAATATCACCTACCAGCGCATCCTGGTCACCATCCAGATCCATATCCAATGCCAGGATAGTACTTCCTGCATGACGGGGTAAGATTTCCCCTTCACCTATGAATCCATCAGAACAGATATCGGGATCGTCACTCAAGTATACGGATTCATTAAACTGGTTTTCAAGAATCTTACCCCAACAAATATCTTCAATGACATATCTGAGTGAATCATCGCCCCATCCTGATTCCACAGAACGATTATCGAAATAGGTGATCGTACTTCCTCCTGGCTCAAATACAAGAATATCCACATCACCATCTCCGTCCACATCCTTTACAGATGGGATATCGTCCCACGCCACATACAGGTTCGTCAGGCCACCTCCTGAGGATATTTGCAAATATTCCGATCCCCTATCCTGCTGCTTGGCAAAACTCCAGGCGCCATTGCTGTAGGATCCTTTATAAACAGCTACGCCGGCAACACCGAGTTCTGAAGAGCTTGTGAATATATCTTCAACACCATCATTGTTATAATCCACAATCAGTACCCAGTCGACCAACTTTGGAAAAGAAGGTAAATATGTCCAGTCCTTGATCCATCTGCCTGAAGCAGGCAGGCGTAAATAAGTTCGCAGGATATCCCCCTGACGATCAAACGAGATCAGGTCAGACACATCATCACGGTTAAGATCTATGTTGGAAAACTGAGGGGCATTAAACCCACCAATCCAGTCCAGTTCAATCTCATGCCCATCGATGTTGACCGGCACCTGCATACGTTCCTGGGCCCCGAGGTGCACCGCCATGAGTAACCAAAGCATAATTTGTAGTTGAACGGCTCTCCTTTTCATATAAATTATGATTATTACTCAAAGGTAGGGCCTTGAAGTGAAAGAAATTGTCGCGTGGAAAATAAACAATGTGAATTTTCCAGATGTTGAATGAACTCATTCGGCATCTACATACACTTCTAATAAATACCTTTAACTTATGCATACAGAGTCCGGCGAAAGGCGATATTCTGTTCATCCCTCATCCATGATGATGGTACTGATTCTGTGTGGCATTACCACGCTGTTTGGGGCGCTGAGCTTAGCCTATGTATACGCACGTGCTGATATGGGCATGTTTAGCATACATATACCTTGGCTGTTTTTAATCAATACCGTCATCCTTTTAGCCGCCGGAGTTTGCATTGAGAAGTTCAGGAAATTCTACCGACTCAGATTGGAAGCTCAGACCATACGGTGGGGTTACCTGACCCTGGCCACGACGCTGCTGTTTCTGATCATGCAGGGATTTGCTTGGTATACACTCCTGACAAAACAAATCACTCCCGGTTATTCCGGAGGATATGGATTCCTTTATGCCATTTCAATTCTGCACTTCCTGCACGTCATCGGTGGTATCCCCTTTTTATTGAGGGTACTGATACCTCTCGCCTCCGCCCAAAGACAAGGCTCTGCATCCCTTTTATTTATTGATGACCATATCAAGCGCAAAATCCGCCACGTATCATGGTACTGGCATTTTATTGATGGCGTGTGGATCTTCCTGATGTTGATCTTCCTGCTCAGCTCTCTATTCTAGCAAATCTTTCCGCTCAAGTAGCCAGGGAAAGATTAGAAGCAACTGTCAAGGTTTGATTTTTTAGTCATAGGCGGATGCAATACGCCCGTGACGGTTTTCGGGGGCGGATGCAATACGCCCCTGATGGTTTTCGGGGGCGGATGCAATACGCCCCTGACTAAATAATCAGAGTTGTCAGGGGCGTATTGCATCCGCCCATGATAATCTCATAGCAAACACTGTTACACTCAGCTACTAAGATGACTTGAATACCTGTGAGCCTATAGACTAAAGACTAAAAACTTGAAACTGCTCACAACTTCAACTGATGCCGGCTCTGGCGCAGGATTACTGGTTCATCACCTGTCATATCCACCACGGTGGACTCTTCCTGTTCTGCACCTTCATCGATGATAATAAATCCTACCTGTTTTTCATGGTGACTGATCAGGAGATCTGTATCAGAGAAATATGGTTCCATATCATCTTCATGATTGATCACTGAACTCACGATGAGTGGTATGTCCAGTTTGCTCATGATGGATTTGATCACGGGATGCTGTGGTATACGGAGACCAAGTGTTTTTCTTTTGTTTTTAAGAAAAGCTGGTGCGCGGTTGCCGGAATTGAGGATAAATGTAAATGGACCCGGCAGATTTTTATTGAGCAGTCGGTAAACCGGAGTATCCCACTGCGTGAAATAATCTGAGGCCTGGCTGAGATCCCTGCAGATGATGCTCATCATGGCATCCTTTGGATCGATATGTTTCAGGCGACAGATCGCTTCAAATCCTGCTTTTTCACTGGAAAGCGAACAATAACCATATACCGAATCCGTCGGTACGATCCCTGGCTTTCCTTTCTTCAGACACTCGACAACAAAATCAATATCATCGGGATGTAATCCATAACGCTGCGCTTCTATGATCATCTTAGTCGTATTTTAAAATATGGACAGGGACCGCTTCAAGTGCCGCTGCCCATGTTAAATAAAGTTGCATTCCTTCGCGTTTGGCCTTGTCCAGGGGATAGGAGATGTTATGCAAAAGATAATCCCTCTGCCATGCAGCTAATCCGCTGTCAGCAGATTTTACAAATTTGAAGCCGGATTCAAAAGCATCATCGAGCTCCCTGATCAATTCATCAGGAATGCCTGGCCTGGTAATCCATACAGCAAAGACCATCGGGAGTCCGGTGAGTTCTTTCCAGGCTGCAGCGAGATCAAACCTGTAGGGATATTGATCTCTGTGTTTAAAAACTTTATCCCCTATCATCAGACAGGATTCCGGATTCACTTCTTCCGCATCATGATAATAGGTCCATTCCTTTTCCCACAACCTACCCGCCAAAATCTGCAGGAGTATATTTGAAGTACGTGAGTGATCATCAAGCCTCACGGAAGTAATTTCAACCAGCGGTACTTTACTCAACAGGACCACCGTACCTACTGCCCCATCCGCCCCAATACAATACTTGCCCCTGATCTCGTGTGCCGGCAGATCAGGCAAAGCACCAACAGGACAAAGACTGATATCCACTTTGCCTTCATCATAAAGTTGAGCACATCTTGACGGTATCACCCTGAATATATCCAACTTCGAATCCAGCCGGGTACGCTTGATGCCTTCAGAAAAAGGCATAGTGTTGAGGTATTCAACAAGTGCAATACTGTATCTCATCAGGGTGCCATCAGTTTAATGTAGGTATAGCGATATACCCTTTGTACTCGTTGTCTTCCTCAAATGTTTCTTCACTCCAGTCTTTCAGTTCATGATACAGGGTATCTCGTTCTACCGGCACCCTTCCGGCGTTTTTGATGAGTGTCACCAAATCATACGTGCTCATGGAAGGGTTTTGTTCTTCGGAGCCAGCCATACTATAGATCTTAGTAGTATCATCAATCGTGCCATCGAGATCATCAACACCAAATGACATAGAGACCTGCGCCATATGACGGCCCAACATTGGCCAATAGGCTTTAACATGATCAAAATTGTCAAGGTAAATCCTGCTCACTGCATACATCTTCATATCCTCGATGACCGTGGTCTCCGGCAGGTACGACATCTCATTGTCCTGGTTTCTGAACTTAAGTGGAATAAACGTCTGGAATCCACCGGTCTTATCCTGAAGTTCACGCAGTCTGCGCATGTGATCTACACGGTGAAAATATGTTTCGATATGTCCGTAGAGTATAGTTGCATTGGATCGCTTCCCCGCCTGATGCCATAGTTCATGAATGCGTAACCATTGATCCGCATCACACTTATCAGCCGCAATTTGCTCTCTGATCTCTGGATGAAAAATTTCAGCTCCCCCTCCGGGCAAACTATCCACACCCGATTCCACAATGCGCTCAACACCTTCTTCGTAGCTGACCTTAGCTTTCTTGAAAATGTAATGATATTCCACCGGTGTCAGCGCTTTGATATGGAGCTCCGGACGGTGTTCTTTGATTTTCCTGAAAAGCGTACAATAGAAATCAAGATCATACTGTGGTAGAACTCCTCCGACGATATGTACTTCTGTGACAGGCTTCCCGTCATATTTTTTGACGATGTTCATCATATCGTCCATCGTATACTCCCATCCTTCACCGCGATGCTTGATCAATCTTGAATACGAACAGAACTTGCAGGTGTAGATACAGACATTGGTAGGCTCTATATGGAAATTCCGGTTGAAGAAGGTCTTGGTACCGTTCTTTCTGGTCCTGACCAGGTCAGCCATCAGACTTAACAATCCGAGTGGGGCTTTTTCAAACAGAAGGATTGCATCTTCATCCGTTATCCTGTTCCTGTCAATAACTTTCTGTTGTATGGCTTGCAACTCTGGTGAAATGGACTCGTCTTTGACGAGTGATGAGAGTAAAGCCAGGTGCGTTTCGGATATGGTCATATGGTCACAAATATCGCAGGATTTCTCCGGCCTTTTCGTCATCAGGCATCTGTTGTGAGAGTACCGCTACTCTTTCTTTCACCATATCCACAGAAAACGCCTGAGCCCAGTGAGCTTTAATAATGGTGACTACCTCATCCGGCTCATAAAAAAGTAAAGCTTTGTCCAGTGAAGTATTGGTTCGGCTGTTAGCGGTGGCAGCCACAAATCGCCCATGATATAAAGCAGGGAAAATCTTAAGCTTCATTCCGGACCCATGTAGTCCATGAACCAGAATCAATTGGGCATTACGGATCAGATCAATCATCTTCTCCTGTGTAACATCCGCTTCACGCCTAAGGTTGGGAAACCGTGAGAGTTTCTCTTCAAAAGTTTTGTCACCGGACCTGCCAGCTGCAACAATCGGATAGGATTGATCGTACGGAATTTTTCCAAGCAAATCAAATAAGCCTTCCTGATTTATCTGGATCGACAAATCTCCCTGGTATAAAAGGTAGTCTCCACGTCCAATCAGAATATTTACCTCATCGTATCCATGAAATGGTGGCAGACAGACCGTTTTAGCACCATGTGCTATGTACCATGTAGTATCCGGCGGGGAAATCGCAAAAACCATATCAAATCTGCCTGCCAGAGCCCGTTCATAATCTCGAAGGCACAATGATTCTCTTCTGAAAATCAGTGACTTAACCCCCTTACACTGATTCGCAAGCTCAGCATAATATTGATGCTCAATATTATGGGCTCTGAGCAACAGCTTTCGGTCTTTCAACTCCCTGACAAAACCCGTTGAATGGATCCCTTCAAACAATACCGGACTCCGATCTACATACAGGTTTTTCAGCAATTCCTTGCTTTTACGGGAGGTAACGATGTAAGGTTGGCCTGGCAAAAAAAGTGCAGGCCATTTGACCCTGGGATAATAATATACTTTTTCAACATACTCCTCCAGCATGGGTTGAGGTAAAAAAACGCCGTACACAAAACAATGCAAATGGATTCTTACACCTGCCCGCTTAAGGGCGACGATCCTATTCCATACATCAATGGCACCCCCATAGTTGGCCGGATAAGGTACCGCAAAGGTCACAACATGGAGTTCCGGACGGGACGTCTGCATAAGAATTCACTATTGTTAAGAATTGAATCACAAGTGTTTAAGATCCCTCTCAAGGTGACCTGGGACTTTAAAGGAATGATTTTAATATTTACTTTACAGATGTAAAATTAATCTTACCTTTCTCAAGCCCAAGAACTTTACATTTCAGGTATTTTCAGGCCGAAAAAAGTCCCGTAACCCTGCTACTATTACGAACTAAATAATCATCCCGATGCAAAGATGCTTTTTCAAAGCTGGATTATTCATGTTGCTGAGTTTCCCTATCCTTTCATCAGGGCAAAACACATTGAGAGGTGAGGTATTTGACAATCTGACTGGAGACCCTATAATTGGGGCAAATGTCATCGTCCAGGGGACAAGCATAGGAACCGTAACAGATTTTGATGGTCATTATAAGTTGGTCACTAATCAACTCCTGCCGCTGACCATCAACATATCCTACACAGGTTATGAATCAAAATCCATTGATATAACGCCGGAAAACATGTTTAATCGTACCCGTCTCAGTGAAGCGAGTATAATGATCGAAACGATACAGGTTACCGCGAGCCGCATATCTGAAAAACAAAAAGAATCACCCCTTACCGTTGAATCGCTTGATCTACAAGCCATCAAGGCCACTCC